>PAIY01000023.1 GCA_002704825.1 Phycisphaeraceae bacterium | reverse complement strand
GATGAATAACGCTTCTTCATCGAAAAATCCTTTCCTGCACCATTCTCGGTGCTTGGGATTCTCTCGACAAGACTGGTGCAATTTTCAGGGAGGGGATCAATTAAAAGTCGGAGGTCATGCATGTGGGCATGTATTGAATATTGTAACCTTCAATCTGGATTTGACCATCCTCATTTACACATAAGAATCTTCGATGTGACTCACTTGGGGGATTGTTCAAGTGTATGGGGAGATACAAGCCCAAGTGAACTGAATATTGCCTTGCAGGGATGCTGTGTTGCTTGAATTTAAACCTTAATCGCCCACTTTCAATGCATCATCATCGCCCTTTGCCGGTATACTTGGTGCACGGCTTGATCCTTATCCTTTGAGCTTGGGAGCCTTACATGTCTGATACGCCAACACAGCCTACGCCGCCTGATGATGCTGCACAGATGATTCAGGAGATTCGGGATTATTCCTCGAAACTCCAAGCCGAGATCGGCAAGGTCATTGTCGGGCAGCAGGAAGTCATTGACCAACTGCTCATGGCATTACTCTGTAAAGGTCATGCGGTGCTTGTGGGCGTGCCGGGGTTGGCCAAGACGTTGCTCATTTCCACCATTGCCAAGACGCTGAGTCTGGGATTCAGTCGTATTCAGTTTACGCCTGACCTGATGCCTTCGGATATCACTGGAACGGAAGTGATCGAGGAAGACCGCGGGACGGGTAAGCGTAATCTACGGTTCGTCAAAGGGCCGGTCTTTGCCAACGTGATTCTGGCTGACGAAATCAACCGTACACCGCCCAAGACGCAGGCAGCATTACTCGAAGCGATGCAGGAACACCAGGTGACGGCAGCGGGTTATCGTCATGCTTTGCCTCAACCGTTTTTCGTGTTGGCAACGCAGAACCCCATCGAGCAGGAAGGCACGTACCCATTACCTGAAGCCCAGCTTGACCGTTTCATGTTCATGATTCAGGTCGACTATCCCTCTGCAACGGAGGAGATGGAGATTGTGCGTCGGACGACGATGCGAACGAAGGTGTCGGTTGAGCATGTGCTTGATGCTGATGAGGTACTCAAGATTCAGGACCTGGTGCGCGACATCCCGGTTGCGGATCACGTGATTCAATACACGCTGAGCCTGGTGCGTGCAACGCGTGCGCCCAAGCGTGGGGTGGATGACCATCGCCCGGCGTTTGTTCAGCAGTACATCTCATGGGGCGCCGGCCCGCGTGCATCGCAGAACCTGATCATGGCAGGCAAGGCGCGGGCGGTACTCGACGGCCGGACGCATGTCACCGTTGAGGACATTGCCAAGGTTGCGCATCCTGTTTTGCGTCACCGCCTGATGACCAACTTCAACGCCCAGGCCGACGGCATCAGCACCGATGATGTGATTGATCGTCTGCTTGATTCGGTGAAGCTTGATGACCAGATCAAAGACCCGACGATGGCATCGGTGATCCGTTAATTTCTCTGAGGTTGGTATTCATGTCCTTGTTGCGATACGTGGTGTTACCCCTGTTTTTAATGAGTCTCCTGATGCAGCCAGTGACAGCGCAAAGCGTGGATGTCTCGATTTGTCGTTTCAAGAACGATAAACCTGCAGCGATCAGTTTGACGTTTGATGACGGTCTGCTGGATGCGTACTCCGTGGTCAAACCATTACTCGCCGAGTACGGCTACAAAGGCACGTTCTACGTTGTCACCAACTGGGCGGACAACGCTGCGAATAACACACGCCCGGACCGCAAGTTCATGACGTGGGAGCAGGTCAAAGCGATCGCCTATGCCGGTCATGAAATTGGTAATCACTCCGTGAAGCATTACCAGTTAGTCAAAGCCAAAAGCATGGACGATGTGCTTGACGAGATCACGCATCCGCTGGGTATCTTTCAGGAAAAAATCGGCATCACGCCACAGACGTTCTGCTATCCCGGCAATTCACGCAACGATGAGATTGTGAAGATCGCCCATGAGCATCATCTCTATTCGACCTGCTTCGGCAGACAGATGTTCGGTGGCGAGAAGTACACGCATCAGCAAACCGTGGATTGGGTCAACCAAACCATTGCCAACAAAAAGTGGAGCGTTGCGATGATCCATGCGATATTGCAGGGCTATGGCTGGGCGCCGTTTCCCAATGGTGAAAAAGACTTCGTCGCAGTGCTTGAACTACTTAAGCAACATGATGATGAGCTTTGGATTGATACGTTTGTGAATGTCAGTAAGTATGTGAAGCTGCGTGATACCTCAACGTTGCAATGGATCGAGCAGGACAAAATACTAATGCTCAAAACCGAGCTGGATAGCAAAGTGTATGACCAACCCCTGACGGTGAAGATCATCAAGGATGGTCAATCGTGTTACTTGCCGATGTATGCCAACGCACCGATTTCGCTCCAGTAAGAAGGATCACCATGCCCGCCGTTGAATCCTATCTTGACCCGCAGACGCTTGCCTCGATTGGCTCGCACCCGTTGCGTGCGCGCATGATCGTCGAAGGCATCATGAACGGCCAGCATCGCTCGCCTTACCAGGGCTTTTCCATTGAGTTTGCTCAGCACCGCCAATACGCGCCGGGTGATGACATCCGCCATCTGGATTGGAAAGTCTTTGGGCGCACCGACAAGCTGTACCTCAAACAGTATCAGCAGGAAACCAATCTCGAATTGGTGATCGCACTGGATCGCAGTGGCTCGATGAACTTTGCATCCAACGAAAAAACCCATTGGCGGAAGTATGACTACGGTGCGTGTCTGGCGGTAGCGCTGAGTTACCTGGCATTGCAGCAGCAGGACCGCGTCGGACTTCAGCTTTTTGATGAGCATGTCCGTGATGCCACCCGCCAATCCAATACGCATGAACACTGGCGATCCATCGTCGACATTCTCGCGCATCAGGAATTCGGTGACACCACGCAGGCTGAAGAAGCCCAAGGTCATGGCACGGATTTAAACCGCGTATTCGACGAGATCCTTTCCCGCCAGCATCAACGCAGTCTCATTGTTTTGATCAGCGACCTGTTTGATGACCTGGACATGCTTCAGCAAGCGCTGGCCAAGGCCGCACACCGGCGCTTTGACGTGATTGTGCTCCAGATTCTCGATCCCGCGGAAGTCACCTTCCCCTACCGAAGCATGGCAGACTTCGTCGGACTTGAAGGGCAGGGCAAACTCACCGTGCATCCCAATGCCATCCGTAAAGCGTATCTGGAAGCGTTCAACGAACACCTCAGCCAGATTCAAACCATCACGCGAAAGTTCCGGTTCGACTACCTGAAAATGAACACCAGCCAACCGCTTGGTCCGGCGCTGAGTCACTTTTTAGCAAGACGAAACGCCTCGGTCGCAAGACAGGCAGCAAGGAGATGAGGATGGATTTCGGATTTCGGATTTTGGATTTCGAATTTCCGCAAGCGTTCTTCCGTCACACGCTTGCGCCAATCCGAAATTTACCCATCCTTCAATTCAACAGATAAACCAAGAGTCCACCGACCACCATGACATGCACCCTCGCCCAAACCAGTTCACTGTTCACCGCGCCGGTTATCGCTGGCGCGGCAGTGGCGGCGGTGTCGATCCCGGTGATCATTCACCTGCTCTGGCGCGTCAAGCGTCAGCGACAGGTGTGGGCGGCAATGCGCTTTTTGCAGGTTGCCATCAAGAAACAGAAAAACAAACTCCGCCTTGAGCATCTGCTGCTGTTAATCACACGCTGTCTCATGTTGTTGTTACTGGGCATCGGTTTGGCAGGACCGGTGGGCAAGGGACTGAGCCAACTTTTTGCAGGGCACTCCGGTCGAAAGCTTGTGCACCTGGTGATCGATGACACACTCACCAGCCAGGCGCAACTCCGCGCGGGTGTGAACCGATCGCGTCTGGATGAACTCAAGGAACAGGCGGTCAAACTCATCGATCAAATGGGGGAAGAAGATCACCTTGCGATCTGGCGCAGCGCCAAAGTCGCAGAGCCCATGTACGGCCCGGGATTGGTTAATGCGGTTCAAGCCAAACAGATTCTCGATAGCATCCAGTCACGACATACAGCCAGTGATTTACCTGCGGTGCTTGCCAACATTCAGGCGCAGCTTGATGATGCGACCTATTCAGCTTATGAACAGACCGTCGTCATTCTCAGCGACTTTTCACATGGTTCACTGGGGCAGCAGTCGCATCAATCCTTCGACAAACTCGCCCGACAGGCAACGGTGAGTCTGGCAAAGCCTGCGATCTCCGCAGCGAATATGCAGATCATCAATCTTCAACCGCGTCGCAGCCAGATGCTCCGACCGTTAGCCGGTTCACTGGCGGTGATGCTGGATGTGTCGCTGTCACGTGAAGGCAAGATTGATCAACCTGCTGTGTGCACCATCGGACTTTTCGTTGATGGGAAGCAGGTGGCCAGTCGTCAGCATCAGTGGACAGCGGGTCAATCGCAGGCGACGGTGCAGATGGATTTATCGTGGGATGAGTCGGCTGCTTCTTTCCCGTTTATTTTGCCGATCGAAGCAAGACTCACTGCTGAGCCGGTGCATAATCGATTGACCGCGGATGACCGTCAGTTCGCGCAAGTTCAGTTGCGTGAGGAATTGAAAATCGCGTTGGTCGATGACGGTGGTGGCAGCGGTGATGCCAAGGGCTTTTCGCCTGCTCAGTGGCTCACGTTTGCGTTGTCACCGTCTCAGAACAACTTGCATGTCCTGCCGGTGTCGCCGGGTCAGTTGACGGCAGATGTGCTATCGGATGTGGATGTCTGCATGCTGCTTCGGCCGGATCAGATCAGTGGTCCGCAGCTTGAGGTGGTTGAACAATGGACGCGTGGTGGCGGATTGCTGTGGGTGTTCACGCCCGGTGTTCAGGACAAGGCAGGCTTGCCGGTCTGGGCATTGAATTTGGCGCAGAAGCTTGAATTGCCGGTGAAGATGGATGTCAAAGTCCGCGAAGGGGATTGGGCGTTGACGCAGGAATCGCGGCCGCCTGATGCATTGGGTTTACTCGGTGCCGATTGGCAGGCATTGCTGCGACCGGTGCGTGTGACGCAGATGCTCGGACTCTTTGCCCCGCTTGGCAATGACAGCAATGCCCAGGCATGGTTGCGACTTAATGATGAAGCGCAGTCGCCGGTACTGGTGAGTCAGCAGGTCGATGACGGGTTTGTGTTATTCAGTGCGTTGGCATTGAATCCACAGTGGTCGAATTTGCAGACGCGACCGCTGTTTGTCCCATTGTTACATGAGTCGATTGCGTCATTGACATCGCAGAGCGCAGCACGTCGGTTGCTCTCATTCGCGCCGGGAACCAAGCCGGAACTTGCCAAGCGTTTTGCTGGCATAGATGGTTCTTCGGGCATATTGGTTGGACCCAAGCGCATGAGTTTGCAGGCCAGCCCGACGGGACGCTTGATCCCGACACAGCCTTTGGATGAGCCTGGGGTGTATCGCAGTCGGACGCAACCGTCACGCAATGTGGTGTTGATCAATGTTGATGCAGCGGATGCTTCGCTGGTGATGACCGATGAACACGCGGTGCGTCAACTGCTTTTTGAGTCCACTGGCAATGGGCAAGCCGGTGACCCGCTGCATTGGCTGGACCGTGACAGCCCCACGTGGGCCGTCTCCGACACGACGGTGAACTCGCAGTTGGGTTGGCATCTGCTTTGGTTAGCCATGGCATTACTTGTCATGGAGACGATGTTGGCCCGTTGGTTCAGCCATGCTTCCACGCAGCAGCGGACCTGGTCGGGCTGGATTTGGCACGGGATTCTCAAGCTGCTTCATTTGGATCACACACACGCCCCGCGCATGGGCAAGGGGGGTGTGCGATGAAGGAGACTTTGATCTGGCGTTGGCTCACCGGGGCCGATGGCGGGGACTTGTTATCACTGAGTTGGTTGCACCCGATGCCCGCGTGGGTCTGGGTGTTACTTGCCCTCAGCATCGGACTTTTCAGCGCGTGGAGTTACAGCCGCCTGGCCGGTTCACGTTGGCTGCGCAGCATCATGGGGGTGTTACGCGTGCTGTGTCTACTCTGGCTAGTCGTTCTGATCAGTGGCCCGATGCTGGTGCAGACACGCGAGCGCGTGGAACCGGATCGCCTGATCTGGCTGGTTGACCGCAGTGGTTCGATGAACGTCAAGGACAAAGCCCCAACTGATGGTGAGCTTGTTCAAACCCGCGACCAACAGGTCAAAGCATCCGTCAGTCAAATTGCGCAGGTCATCGAAAATGATCCGGATACCTGGCGTCATGAACGTCAGCAATATTGGTACGGCTTTGACGAACAGGCGTTTGGACTTGATCCCATGAAACTCCAGGATGCTGGTGACAATGCAACGCATATCGTCTCAGCTTTGGAGGGTGTACTTGAGGAACATCAAGGCCATCCGATCAGTGCGGTGGTGCTCATCAGTGACGGTCGGACACCGCAGCGATTGGGTGCGGAGTTGATGCGGAAACTCAAGCAGTCTGCCGTGTCGGTGTTCACCGTGCCTGTGGGTCAGACCCAGCAGTTTGTCGACATTGCCATCACGCAGGTCGATGCCCCGCAGCAGGCTTATGCCAATGACGTGGTGCCCGTGCGGGTGCAGCTTTCATTGCAACCTGAAGACCAAATCATTGACCCCGCGCGGGTAAAGGTTCAGCTTGTTGATGTGCAGACCGCAGCAGTGCTTGATGAAGCGAGCCCCAAGGATGACAAACTCACCGAGCCTGTTCAGTTGAATGTCAAAAGCGAGCAGGTTGGCAGTCGTGACTGGATGGTCAAGGTCGTCTATGACGCACCGCTTGATCAGTCCGGTGAACTCAACGATCAGAACAATCAGCAACTGGTGACAGTGGAGTTGATCGACGAACCGATCCGCGTGCTTTATGTCGATGGCTATCCACGTTGGGAATATCGCTATCTCAAGAGCGTGCTCATGCGTGAAAAGTCGATCAAGAGCAGCATGTATCTGATCAGTGCCGATCAGCAGTTTGCCCAGGAAGGCGACGTGCCGATCGCGCGTTTGCCCCAGACCGCTGAGGAATTTGAGACGTACGATGTGATCATCATCGGCGATGTGCCTTCGCGTCATTTCAGTTCCGAACAGTTGAGCATGATTCGGGATCACGTTGCCAACCGCGGCGCGGGCTTGATCTGGATCGGTGGTTCGCGCTGGACGCCGGTGACGTATGACACCACGGTGCTGGCAAACCTGCTTCCGATGCGACAGGTCTCGACGGTGGCGCCGGTGGGCAATCAACCGTTAAACGTGTTGCCGACCCCATTGGCCAAGCGGCTGCAGGTGTTGCAACTTGAATTACCCGGTGCCAATGGTGATGCCGTTTCTGGTTTACCATCAGTGTCAATTGCACAGGGGAAACTTCCGGGGGTTCCGCTTCGCTGGGTTCAGCAGATGGGTGAACTCAAGCCGGTGACCGAAGTGCTTGCTGAGGGGCAGATGGTCAATGACGCGACGCGGAAATTGCCTTTGATCACGTCGCTGCGATACGGTGCGGGGCAGACGCTTTACGTGGCGACCGATGACTTTTGGCGTTGGCGTTATGCCAAGGGTGATCTTTATTATCAACCGTTGTGGACACAGTTGGTGCGACTGCTGGGCCGTGAGCGGATCAGCCAGAATGCCCAGAGTACACGTTTGTCAACGGCTCATCGTCGTTTGCTTTTAAAGCAAAACACCGTGGTCAAACTCACCACGCGCGATGCGCTGCTTTTGGAGCAGAACCGCCAGAGTGTCCGCGTGTTGGTTGAGTCGATGCGCGATGGGCAGGTGGTGGATCAGTTGGATCTGCTGCCCCAGCAATCATCAACCGATGAGAACACCGGCGAACGGGTGTACCAGGTGATCTGGCAGCCGCGTCACACCGGTCGCCTTCGCCTGTATCCCGCAGAGACCTCGCTGGCAGCAACCGGCGCGGTGCAGACCTTTATCCAGGTGCAGCATCCTGATGACGAAATGCGTCAGCCCCAGCCGGATCATGCACTGCTTGCCCGACTCTCGGAACAAACCGACGGCCAAAGCGTCTCACTGGATAGCCTTCAAACGCTTTCGACGATGCTCCCCAATCGTGCCCGTCGGACACCGGATGACATTCATTACCCGCTTTGGCATGACCTGTGGGTTTATCTTTTTTTCGTGACACTGATCAGTATTGAGTGGATACTCAGAAAGGTTTGCAAACTGGTTTGAGAAGAAAACAGGGATTAGTGATTGGGGATCAGGGAATAGACAAAGACAACATGGGCTTCGTTTTGGAGACGAATCCCAAATCCCAAATCCATGACCAAGGTTTCAATCAAAACCGGATGTAAGGAATATGAATCGCATTTGCGCCCAACTTCAGACGGTTGCCCGAATGAGTCGCCTGCTGCTTTTGACACAGCGTGTGTTGCAGGCCGCTTGTGCGCTACTTGCCATTGCGCTGATCTCCGGCGTGAGTGATTATCTGCTGCGCCTACCGGGCATCGTGCGATTGGTCAGTGATATTCTCGTGATCGTGCTGGGCTTTGCCTGGCTGGGGACACGGTTGGCATACGTCGCGCGGTTCAGCCCGTCGTTAACGCAGTTGGCCTTGCGGGCGGAAGTGATGTACCCGCATCTGCAACACAAGTTTGCCAGCGCGATTGACTTTCTTGTCCATCAACCGACTTCCATCAGCAGTGACACCACCCGCCGACTTGAAGATGCATCGCTAGGTCGCGTGGAAGGGCAGATGAATGATGTGAATCTCATGCGACTGCTCAATCCGATCAATGCGGGGCGGTATGCCTGCGTGTTGGCTTTTTTGATTCTGGTCACTGTGCTCATTGCCACCACCAACCCTCAGAGTTTTTCGTTAGCTGTGCAGCGTTGGACCAAACCATTGGGCGATGCGCAGTGGCCGCGGCGAGTGGAAACGGTGAGTCTTAATGCCCAGACGGTTTGGCCTGCTGATAGTCCGCTGCCGATGAAGCTTGCCGTGGAGCGCGGGTATCGCAAGAACATGCGTGCCTGGTTGAATTACCGTTTTGTCTCCGACAAACGCACCGGCAGTTGGCAGTCCGTTCTCATGAGTCAGCAGGGGCAAAGTGAAGACCAGACCGCCAGCTTCGAGCGTCTGATTGATCTGGCAGATGAGTTGGTTCCCGCGGATTTGCCGACCACCATTGAATTTTACTACCAGGCAGGTGACGGGCAGACCCGCATGCAGCGTATCGACATCGTCGCCCGCCCGCGTGTGCAGCAGGTTCAGCTTCACATCACACCGCCAGCCTATGCAGTTGGTCTGATTCGTGATCAGCAGATCACCTGGGACATTGCAGCGGATCAGATTGCAACGTTGCGCTCGGCCCGTGTGCTCAATGGTTCGACGGTGAACATGCAGATGCTGTTGAATAAACCGGTGACGGTGCAGGAGCCGCAGTCGCTTTTGCCGGGGTTACTTGATACGACGGATGCAAGCATCACAACCGATGATGAGCATCCCGAAATAATCACCATCCATTGGACACTGACGCGCACGATGCAAAGTCCGGTCAAGCTTGTTGACAGCTTCGGTTTGGATAATCTCTCCGAGCAGCAGTATCGCATCGAAGCCATTGCCGACCAGCCGCCGTCGGTGTCGATGACCACGCCGATTCGTGATGAATTTGTCCTGCCTTCAGCCACCGTCAAGGTGCAGGCGACGGGTCGGGACGATGTCTCACTTGAACGTTTATCGGTGAATTGGAAACTCAAAGCAGACGATGCCAAGCAGCAAACCCTGGCGGATCAGACCGGTCGTCAGGCGGAGTTATCGATCAATACGAATTTGGTTATCAAGTCCATCGGGGGCGTACCCGGTGATGTGTTTGAACTCACTGCCATCGCTCAGGACAGTTTCAAACTCGATGGCAAGGTGCATGATCCGGTGCGCACCTCCCCGCGTTTGATTCACATCATTGATGAAGAAAAATTCACCCAGCAAATACGTAATGAATTGGGCGTTGTCCGACAGATGGCCTTGCGACTTTCTGCAGAACAACAGCTCTTGGAAAAAGCGCCCGCCCAGACCGCCAAGCCACGCCAGAAACGCGTCACCGATCAACTTGAGCAGCAAGCCAAGTCGATTGATCAGATCAAACAGCGCATGAGTCAGAACAAGCTCAACTCCGAAGCGTTGGATCAGATTGTCGACCGTGCTGCCATGCTGCTGGATCAGGCTCAGCAAGCGTCTGCGGATGCGGTGGAGAAATTGGACCTGCCCCAGCGATCCAGTTCGCAGACACAGCAAAAGCGCGTGAGCAAGAATCTCACCGACCTTGTTGAATTGCTGGATCAGGGGCGTGACGCGCTGACACTTCAGTTGCAGCTTCAACAGATGCAGACCCGCCAGGAAGAGTTGCAGGCCAGGGCCCGTGAGTTGTTGCCCAATACGGTGGGTAAAACGGCGGATCAACTGGATGAGCAAACCAAAAAACAAGTCGATGATTTGGCGCAGCAGCAGCAGGCGTTGGGTGAACAATCTGCCAACCTGATTAACCGCATGCGTCAAACCGCAGAGCGTCTTGCTCAACAGGAACAGGCCCAGGATCAGGCGTCCGCCCAGTCATTGGCTCAAGCTGCCACCACCGCGCAGCAGCAAGGCTTGTCGCAGACCATGAAGCAGGCTTCGGAGTCTGCCAGCCAGAACCAGATGTCCCAGACCATGCAACAGCAACAGCAAAGTCTGGACATCATGAAACAGATGCGCGAGCAACTGGCTGAGCAGTCCCAACGCAAACAGGCCATCCTCAAACGACAGATGGCAAAACTCGCCGAACTGCTCAAACAACTCGTCTCACGTCAGCAGCAGCAGGTCGATCAACTGGATCAAGTCAATGACCTCGTCGCCCTCGTCGAGCCGCAGGTCGTGCTCCGTCAGAACACCATCAGCGTGCAGGATCAGGCAATGGGTAACCCCCAAACCCAGCAGGTGGGGCAAACCATCGAACAGGCAGTCGGTGAGCAGGGCAATGCCGTCCAGCAACTGCGTCAGCAAAGCGTTGCCAACGCCCGGACGCATGAAGTCCAGGCGATTGCTCACTTGAACAATGCACTCAAAGCCATTGAGGAAGCTCAGAAGAAAATCGAAAAGGAGCAGGAGCAGGAACAGCGCGACGAACTGCAGCAAGCCTACGAAAAACTCGCGGATGTCGAAAAACAGTTGGCAGCCAAGGTCAAACCCTTTGCCGAACTGGACAGTATCAACCGTCGGCATCGGCGCGATCTGGGTGAACTTTCCCGTGAGCAAAATGACCTGCGTACACAGATCAATGAACTCAAAGAAAAAGTCGAGCAGACCACCTTGTTCCTCATGCTCCATGACCGCATCGACAAGCAGTCACAGGACATTGAAACCAATCTGCGCGGGGGCAGGGAACTGACCCAGGCCAACCGTGATCAAAGCGCCATCGAGGCGCGACTCCGACAGATGGCAAAGGTGTTGCAAATGCAATCCGAGCAGGAGAAATTTGCTGACGCCCAGGCCGGAGACAGTGCAGGTGACAGTGGCGGCGGCTCCGGCCAACAGCAGTCCGCTGGCGTGGTCCCACCCATTGCCGAGTTGCGTTTACTCCGTGAGATTCAGATTGATCTGCATGATCAAACCCGTGATGCCCAGCAGGCCAATGCCGGTGCGGATCGCATCGCCTCGCTCTCTGCCTTGCAGCGTGAGTTGGCGACCATGGGTCATAAACTCATTGACAAATTCATGCAGAACCAGCAAGCTCAACCGAACATGGTCAAGCCCGAAGATGAAGGTGGTGCAGAATGATCAAACACCTGCTTCGACATTTTGAAATCTTCTCTGTGTCTCTGTGCCTCTGTGGTTCAGCCATTTTGCTCCGTCCTGCAACGGCTGAGGATTTACCTTCCCTCGACGACCTGCTTGATCTGGATGTCCCCAGGACGCAGAACCAACCAACCGTTGAAGACAAGCCCATCGACCCCGATGCCGTCACCGCGCAGCAGGGACGCAATGCTCTGGAACGCGCGGTCGGGCGCATGCAGGATGTCGCAACGCGCATGGGCGATGACCGTGATGTAAGTCTATCCCTCCAACGCCAACAGGAAGAGATCATCAAGGATCTGGATCAGGTCATTGCAGCAGCCAAGAAACAGCAGCAACAACAGTCCAGTTCGTCATCCTCTTCTTCAAGCTCGCAACAGCAGCAACAACAGAACCAGCAAAACGACACCAAGCAGAACTCGCAAAAACGCAGTGATGCAACCCAATCCAACAAGCAAAGCAAAGCTGCCTCCCAACAGCAACGCAACCAACCCAGCGCCAATGCAGGCGACCAGGCAGCATCCATGGCAACGCAAGACCCCGGCAACAAAGCCCAGCCCATGGAGTCGGGCAAAGTCGAATGGGGCAATCTCCCACCGCGTCTGCGCGATGAACTGATGCAGGGAACCCAGGAACGCTTCAGCCCCGTCTACGAAAAACAAACCGAAGCCTACTACCGACGCCTGGCGGAGGAAGCAAAATAATGCAGAGTCAAGACACAACGATCAACCACAGAGGCACAGAGACACAGAGATTCAAGTCAATGAGACTTAAGCGTCACATGTTTTCTCATGTATTAATCTCTGTGACTCTGTGTCTCTGTGGTTCAATCCAACTCGCATTGACAACACAAACTCTGCAAGCGCAGGATACGACGACCGACCTGGGCATCACCCCACCGAATTTTGCGGAAGTCAATGACGCGATGCGCAACGGCGTCGAACGCGGCTTGGCATCACTGGCGCAATCGCAGGCAGAAGACGGCAGCTTCGGGGGGGATCGCTACGGCAAACACGTGGCCATCACCGCGCTGGCGTGCCTCGCCTTCATGGCAGATGGCAACCTCCCGGGCCGCGGACTCTACAGTGAAAACGTCTCCAAAGGTCTGGACTTCATTCTCGCCAATGTGCAGGAGACCGGCTTGATCTCCGCCAACTCCCCGCATGGCCCGATGTATGGCCACGGCTTTGCAACGCTGTTTCTCGGTGAAATCTATGGCATGACCGGCGACAACCGCGTGCGCGAATCACTGATCAAAGCCACAAGACTCATCGTCGATAACCAGAACCACGAAGGCGGTTGGCGTTATCAACCCGTCCCCGTTGAAGCGGATGTCTCGGTGACCATCTGCCAGATCATGGCGTTGCGCTCCGCGCGGAACGCCGGGATTCACGTCCCCAAGGCCACCATCGATCGGGCGATTTTGTATGTCCGTCAATGTCAGAATCCCCAGGATGGTGGTTTCCGATACATGCTCAACACCGTGGGCTCAGCGTTCCCGCGTTCCGCTGCCGGTGTTGCCAGTTTGTACTATGCCGGTGTCTATCAGGATGATGCGCTGCAGAAAGGTTTGGATTACCTGCTCCGCCAACGCCCGCGTGGCAATGTCAGTTCGACCCCGCATTACTACTATGGACATTACTATGCTGTCCAGGCGATGTTCCTGGCAGGGGGCAACTACTGGAAGGATTGGTACCCCAGTATCCGCGATGAGCTATTGAACAAACAATCAACAGCCGGGACCTGGAATTCAAGCTACGGGACCGACTACGGCACGGCGATGGCGCTTCTCGTCCTGCAAATTCCCAATCGCTTGCTGCCGATTTTCCAACGCTGATTTGAACGCATGGTTTAAAGACATGAAACCACAGACCCTGGAAATGAACACAGATAAACACAGACGTTTTCTTCCGTCATTCCCGCGCAGGCGGGAATCCTGTGGTATGCACAACGCGGCTGGCAAATCCGTGGATTCCCGCCTGCGCGGGAATGACGCAAGGACGCTTGCGCCAATTCGAAATCCGAAATCCAAAATCCGAAATCTACTCGTTGTGTTCATCTGTGGTTCCTTGCTTTTCACACCCAAAGTCTCCGCCCAAACCCAGCAACCCTTAACGCTCCTGGTCGATGACAACCTGCAATATCAATCCGTCGGCCTGGAGTCGATCACCGAATCGGCCATCGGTTTTTTTGACAGTAACTGGTCTTATCAACAGCTTTCACGTCAGCGTGTGTTGCAGCTTCGCAACATTGAAGCCCGACACATCGAGCCGGTGATTCCTTCGCAGCGTTTGGCATTACTCACACTCACCGACGGTCAGCAGTTTGTTGGACGCATGCAGCAATTGCCCGAAGGCGCAACACAAACCGACAGTTCCCTGATCACGTGGCAGTCTCCGATTCTCGGTCCGTTGAAAATCTCGTTAGACCGCGTCAAGTCCATCTATCTGGCGCCCATTGATTTTCGTGATGGGCAGCAAACCGATGACCGCATCCAACTTGCCAACGGTGATCAACTCAAGGGTTTTCTGCTTGGCGTGACGGATCAAGAAATTGAATTGGAGATTGGCGATCAGGCAACGGTCGCGAAGCTGCCTTTGGATCAGGTGCATGCGATTCGTTTGGCCAACCCGGTGACCACGCCGGACAAACCGCAGCATCGACTTTACCTCGTGGATGGCACGGTGCTTCTCTGTGATGATGTCTTGCTCAGTCATCAGATGTTGACGGTTACAGGATCCCACTGGCATCAGATCACGCGTTTACCCATGCGCGAAGTGGCGCGGATTGATCTGGCTTCACGGACCCAGCAGTTAACCGCGCTCGGATCGCAGCCACACAAGTTGCTTGCTGGCGCCCAGGCGTTTGGTGTGGACTTCCCGCCAACGGTGAACGTGAGCGCGGTGAGTATGCAGGCACCGACCACGTTACAGTTTGATTTACCGTCGGATGTCAGCCGCTTTGCAGCAGACGCGGTGATTGATTGGCGATCGACCGACCCGCCCCGTGCACGCAATTGGACGGACTTTTCACTGACGGTCAAGCTGGATGACAAAGTCGTGTTGGAGTTGGCGTTTAACAGCAAGTCCCCCCAGCATCGGATCAATTTACCCATTTCACATGACAGTAAACAGATCACGTTTCAGGTCACCCCCGGACTCAACGGCCCCGTCATGGATCGCGTGAAACTCGTCGAACCGGTGTTGTTGATTGAACGGTGAGATGTGTGTGAAAACGTCGACATAAACTGCTTTGCAGTTTCAGCATTGCGTCGCAATGCAGCTATTGATCTTACTTTTCACAGTTCAATTCATCACAAGTCGCTACGAGACTGTTTTTGCTGAGGTGCAAGATTAACTCTCACGATTGATATCTGTTCATTACAGCACTGTGATATACAGTGAGGCAGCTATAGCAGTTCAAATCATTAAACTCCATGCCTTCGTATTTTTCGTCATTCCCGCGCCCCCGGAAGTCGTGAATCCAGTGGCATTCTGTGAGCACTTGCAAATTCCACTGGACTCCCGCCTGCGCGGGAGTGACGGAGGGTGGAGATTCATTCTTTGCATCGCTCTATTGTGATCAACGTAAAACTGACAGTCGATGTGCAATTCAACGCATCGCAATAGCTGCGACACTGGTGTCGCTGATCTGTGAGATTCACTTTGTGTGATTGAACTCTCGGGCTCACTGCAACACGGCTTTGGTGGTGTCGTAGTACAAACTCTGCAGCGTGGTCGGATCGAGCTTGATGCCTTTGAGCATGGCAACACTTTCACGGGGTAAACTCGGATCAATCATCGACAGGTCCGGATCAACGATGGGGGATAAGCCATCGTAATCGGTTTCAAAGAGTGTCCGCATCGCCCAGAATCGGCTGGCATATTGATCGTCACCGGCCATCTTGTAATGTCCGTCGGAGGCCACGATGTCGGTCCCCCAGAGAACGCGGCCGGTGTTGTGGCGGATGAAGTCGGTTAAACGATCACCGTGCTTGGAGAGTTCGCGCACCATCCATTTGGTTGCTGAAGTGTCCACGTAGAGATTGGGATGCCGGTCGAGCATCTGTTGAAGTCGATCAAGATTTTCGGGCATGCCACACATGTGTGCAGCGAGCCATTTCACATCACCGTATTGATCCAGCAAACGTTCGAGCGCGAGGTATTGGCTGTCTTTCGTGCCGTACTTGTTACTGTCTTTGTAGTGGGTTGCAAACCACGTATCCGGGTCAGCGATGTGAACCATGAACATCATACCTGCACCGTGTGCGATTTTCATGGCATGTTGTCGTTCAGGAGAATCCAGCGTCATGGAAGGATGAATGTCGCGACCACGCGGCGCGGACCAGAACTTGATCATCTTTGCGCCCAGGTCCGCAAATTGTTCAATGCTGTCAAACCACTTGGTGGTGAAGGTGGCTGGATCATCACGTTTGGAATAATCGGGGACAGCAACAAAATGAACCCGATCACCGAACGCTGCTTTGATGGCAGGGACTTCTTGCAGAGGCGTCTGGCTCCATGCTTCGGTGATGCCAAACCAATCCGCGATGCGGAAGTAATCACGCGCTGCCTGCAGACCCCAGATATGAATGTGCGCATCAATGATCGGTGACGTCCAGGGCAACATCGCAGCTTCGTGACGATAGTCCAGGCCCAAACGGTTGGCATCGTTAAGCGGTCGGATGTTCGTGGTGAGTTGCATGGTTCCAAGCCTAACGTTTTGATTCACATCGTGGGGCGGACATTGAAAAACAATCGAATTTTTACGTTGGATCATGTGTGCGCGGTAGGTCCCTGGGTTAAAACCCCAGGGCTTTAGTGTGCAAGTGTTCGTTGCCTGTTGTGTTTGTACCTTCAAACAAAAACAGCACGTTGTGTTTGACCCCAACGTGCTGTCTTGAGATTGAATTGTGTTGAAGCCGGTTTTATTCCGGTGAACTTGTATCAGCCCCCCGGGGGGCCGACCGTTTATTTCACTTTGGTGGCCTGCTTTTGTGCGTCCAGACACAGGCGGGCAGCGGTGAAGGCGTGTTCCTGGTTCTGGGCGATGTCGGTGCGGTTGATGCAGTCGAGGATGAGTTCACCGAAGAACTTGAGTCCGACTTTGCCGGTGACGTTCATGTGTACTTCGTCGGTCTTGTTGACAAGGTAGACGTGCCCGCCTTCGACGGTGTGACCGATGTCGACGTACTTGCGGAGTTCGATGTAGCCTTCGGTACCGAGGATGATGATACGTCCATCGCCGAAGGTTTTGAGGATGTCGGGGGTGAACCAGTCCACGCGGTAGTATCCGGTGGTGCCGTTGTCTGCCACGAGATGGGCATCGCCGAAGTCTTCGAGTTCGGGGGTATCGGCGTTGGCATAGTTGGCGACGGTGGCACTGATGACCTTGGCGTCCTTGGCACCCATGTAGGTGAGGAACTGTTCGGATTGGTGTGAGCCGATATCGCAGAGAATCCCGCCGTACTCTTGCATGTTGTAGAACCAGTCGGGACGGGTTCCCTTGGAGTGCTTGTGCGGCCCGGTACCGATGTACTGGACGGGCTGGCCGATGGCGCCCATTTCGATCAGGTCACAGGCGTACATGCCCGATTCGGTGGAGAGACGTTCGCAGTAGAAGACGGTGTATTTCTTGCCGGTGCGCTTGACGGCATCGCGTGCGTCTTCGAGTTGTTGATGGGTGGTGAAGGGGGTCTTGTCGGTGAAGTAGTCCTTGCCGGCTTCCATGCAACGGATACCCAACGGGCCACGGAGATTGGGGACGGCGGCGGCGGCAACGAGCTTGACGTCTTCGTCTTCGAGCACCTGGGCTTCAGATTCGGCGACCTTGGCGCCGTACTTATCGGCCATGTCCTTGGCGCGCTTGGGGTCGGCGTCGTAGACCCACTTGAGTGTCGCACCGGCATTGATCAGGCCACCGACCTGACCGTGAATGTGGCCATGATCCAAAGCCATGGCAGCGATCTGGAATTCGCCTTCTTTGACGACGGGTTCGGGTAACTTCCCGGAGGGTTCGTACTTACTCACGATAGGGACTCCATAGCATTTTAGCGGATAGAAAAGTCCTATCTTGCCAAGATTCGTCCCGGTACGCAACCAAGCCGAAGGCTTGCTTCGTAAGGAGTGTGTAGAGCCGGAGAACAGGAGATGAAGGCATTTTCTTTCTCCTGCTCTACTGATCTCTTGTTCTACTTACTTGGGATCAACGATTCCTACCCAGTCCGAACAACCCGCACCACCGGACCCCCTTTGCGGGATATGACTCAAAGCAGTGATAAATCGCGTCAAGTCCTAAACCGGGGCGACCGAATAACCTAACAGACCAAGCCTTTACGTGCGCATGGTGTGTACCTGCGTCGTGTTTTTATTGTGCTGGGCAATCACGAAAGGGGAGGAATCGCTTGGCAAAGGTGTTTTCTTGATCTGCGGATCAACGTTTTTTGTCGAGCGATCCAACAAGATGTACGCGTGGTTCCAGAAATCCAGTTTGCGCTTCAAGGCTACGATCGTCGTCCTGGCGATTGTTGCAACCACTTTATCCATCAGTTCCTGCGCGACATTGCTTCAGAGCATTCGAACCCTGCAAGGGGCAACCAACCGTGCAGCACGACTCTCGGCAATGCACCTGGCTCATGTCTGTACGTGGCATCTGCAGACCGATAACAACATCGCCCTGGGCAACTATGTCCGTCAGGCGACCTACCATGAAGATGTGCTCTTTGCTGCGGTCTACAACCAGGATCGCAGTCTCATTACGTTTTACTCCAAAAATGAAGATGCCTGGATGCAGTATCTGGTCGGTGAGCAGAAGCCCACGGATGATTTCCTGTTGGCCAGTTTCCCGATTCGCCCGATGATGCTTGGTGAAAATGGTGCCTACCAACCCACCACACCGGGGATGCAACCCCAAACGGGCAAGGGGCCGATTGGCTATGTGACCATCGGTTATGCGACCCGGGCGATGAATCATGCCCAGCGTATCCAGATGGCGACGCTCTTTGCCATTTTCATGCTCAGTTCATCTGCTGCCGGTTGGATCGTGTATCTGACCATGCGGTCCTGGACCCGACGCCTGGCCCACCTGGCGCATGTCTCCGAAGAAATTGCCAACGGCAACTTCGATGAACAGATCACCGAAACCTCGGAAGACGAAATTGGTCAACTGGGCCGTGCCTGCGAAAAAATGAGACGGGCCGTCTTTGAGCGTGACCAGGCCTTGCGCCATTTCAATGACCTGCTTCAGGAGGAAGTCGACCAGCGCACCAGCGAACTGGTCAACGCCAAGGAAGCGGCGGAAATGGCAGCACTGAACCTTCAGCACACCAACGATAAACTCCTGGTTGAAGTCACCGAACGTCAACGTTCCGAACAGGCTCTGCGCCAGAGTGAAGAGCGTTATGTGCTTGCTGCACGGGGTGCCAACGACGGACTTTGGGACTGGGATTTGACGACCAACCGCGTGTTCTATTCATCGCGTTGGCGTGAGATTGCCGGCCACCCGGATCTCAATGCCGATGATACGCCCGATCAGTGGTACCGCATGGTTCATCCTGACGATGTCGAACAACTCAAGGCAGACCTGGCCCAACACTGGGAAGGGGTCACCGAGCATTTTGAAAACGAACACCGCATCGAGACCGACGGTGATTTCCACTGGGTGCAGGTTCGCGGGATTGTCGAACGCGAAGAGGGCAAGCCCTGTCGTATGGCCGGTTCCATTCGTGACATCACCGCCCGTAAGGAAGCCGAATCCCGCCTGCGCTATCAGGCTTTGCATGATGATCTGACCGGCTTACCCAACCGGACGCTGCTGATGGATCGTTTGACCGGTTGCGTGCTGCGTGCCCGTCGTCAGCCGGACTATCGGTTTGCGATCCTGTTTATGGACCTTGACCGCTTCAAGGTGGTCAACGACTCACTGGGTCATGCTGCAGGTGATGAACTGCTCGTTGAGTTCTCCAAGCGGATTGAATCCTCGCTGCGTCGTGGCGACACGGTCAGTCGTTTCCATCAGGACACGATCGCGCGTCTTGGCGGTGACGAGTTTGTGTTGCTGCTTGATCCGATTGAGGATGCTGCGCAGGTTTGCAAGATTGCAGACCGATTGCAGAAGATTCTTGGCGAGCCGTTCCACATTGGCGGTCAGGAAGTCTTTACCAGCGGTTCGATTGGCGTTGCCATTGGCGACAGTCGATACGAACGGGCAGAGGATTTACTGCGTGATGCGGACATGGCGATGTATCGCGCCAAGAGCTCAGGCCGTGCACGTTTTGATCTGTATGACGAAGAGATGCACAAGGCTGCATTGACCCGTTTGCAGGTTGAAAACGATTTGCGTCGCGCCCTGGATGGCGAGCAGTTTGTCATGCAGTACCAGCCGATCGTCGATTTGGGGACCGGTCGCGTGACGGGCTTTGAAGCGTTGGTGCGTTGGGATCATCCCGAACGTGGCCGCGTGTCACCGGGTCTGTTCATCCCGATTGCTGAGGAAACTGGGCTGATCGTTCAGATTGGTGCCTGGGTGCTTGAGCAGTCCTGTCGTGACCTGAAGCTCATGCAGGATCAGCTGGGTCTGGATCGTGGCGTGACGATGTCAGTGAACCTGTCCAAGCGTCAGATCAACGAGCCGGGGCTGCTGGATGTGGTGCGTCGCGCGATTGAACACTCGGGCATTGCCCATCGGACCTTGAAGCTGGAAATCACCGAATCCGTGGTGATGGAAGCCACCGAATCGTTGTTGCCTGTGTTGCATGAACTGCGTGAACTGGGTTGCCAGCTGCACATGGACGACTTTGGCACGGGTTACAGCTCGCTGAGTTGCATGCACCGCTTCCCGCTGGACGTGATCAAGATTGACCGTGCGTTTATCGTGAACATGACCGACGACCCGCGCTATGCTGCGGTGGTCAACGCGATTGTCACGCTGACGCATAACCTGAACATGAAGGTGACCGCAGAAGGCGTGGAAACGCGTGACCAGTTGGCCCAGGTGTTGAGTCTGGACTGCGACTTCTGTCAGGGCTACTACTTCGCCAAGCCGCTCAATGCGGACGAAGCGTTGGAACTGCTCAAGAAGGATTTACCCTGGCTTGAACAGTTGCCCCAGCAGTCAGCTTATTGATTCGACCAAACAAGTTTAAAGATTAATTTGCCGTGCAGGTTACTTGATGTGACCTGCACGGTTTTTTTGTTGGCTGATTGTCGCATGTCAGTGGCGCAGCAATTTTTTGCGATTACGCTACAAACATGTTTCAGTGCATTTAAAGTATTCAATTGAAATTAAATAGCCGCGTTGCTACGCAACGCTGGTCTGACATATGGTTATAACGCAAACCCCAGCGTCGCGTAGCGACGCGGCTATTTTTAATTGCAGCAATATCGTTTGGTACAGATTTGCGTTTCCCAATGCCAAGGCACTTCGATTATCATGTTCCTTCCCACATCAGTGGATTCACCCAGGAGCAACCCACCCATGCGCATCATTGGCGGAGAGTATCGACATCGCACCATTGAAGGCCCCAAAGGCGATCAGACCACGCGCCCGATCACCGATCGCGTCAAGCAGTCCGTCTTTGACCGGCTCTCCGTACTGGGCGTCTTCGAAGGCCCGTGTCTGGACCTGTTTTCAGGGACGGGATCGATGGGTCTGGAATCGCTTTCCCGTGGTGCCAGTCATTGCACGTTCATTGACCGGGACCGCAGCGCCCGTCAGATTCTCGAGTCCAACATCAAGATGCTCGAATGCGGCGATCGCGCGACGGTACTCAGTGCCGACATCGTGGGCGGGGCATGGGCGACGATGCTGTCCCATCAGCCGATGGACGTGGTTTTCTGCGATCCGCCGTACGCGATGGCCAGGGATCAGATGGACCGCGTGGCCAGGATTATCGAGCTTTGTTACCCCATCACCGATGCCGGCGGGGTGCTCGTGTTAAGGACCGATGAGTTCGCCAAGCCGCAGGAAGTGACCGGTTGGCAGCTGGCTGAGACGCATGAATACGGGGCGATGCGCGTTTTTATGTATTACAGATTGGCTGATGATGCCGATATCAGCAGTTAAAAACCATCACGGCTAACCCTCGGGAGTGTCGCCCTTTGGTTGATGGGCGATGGTCAGAGACATGGGGAAAAGTGGCTTTACAGGCATATAAAGTTGGATAAGTTCCGATATCCCTGTAGACTATGCCAACTCTGACCGGGTGGGGTTTGGGGTATCAAGCATCCTTTGGGATCGCTTAAAACAGTCATTTTAGAGATCGCACAATCGGGGAATTGGAGCTGGCGGCTGATGAATAAGAATGTCCTTACCGGGTGGTTGTCCACCGTTGTCCTGCTGCTTTGTGTCATGGTGAACACCGTTTCACTCTCTGCACAGAACATTGATCTGAACAACCGGCCTGTAGCCAAGATTGTTCTCGTGGGCGTGAAGCCTGAGAGTGAACAACTCGTCCGCAACCAGATTCGTCTGGCTGAGGGGCAACCCTATAATGCCGACACCGTCTCGCAGGACATCGTCCGCATCACGCACCTTGGCCGCTTCGCCACCGTGCAGGCCACCGTTGATCAGCAGGAAGACGGCACACTCGTCGTCAAGTACGTCGTCAACGAACAGACCATCCTCGCTGACGTTCGCGTCGTGGGCAACAAGGCCATCTCCGACCAGGAACTGCTCGCGCTGGCGGTCATCCGCAGTGGCGACCCCATCGACTCCTATCTCATCGACCGTGCGATCAATCAGATCAAACGTGCCTACGAGGACAAAGGTTATTTCATGACCGAAATCGTCCTCGACCAGCAGTTGCTCGATGAGTCCAACGTGCTGCTTTTCAAGATTCGCGAAGGGCCGAAAATCCGCGTCCGCGAAGTGAAGTTCAGTGGCAACACCGTCTACAGCGACAAGGAACTCAAAACACAGGTCAAATCCAAGACCTACATGTTCATCCTCCGCGAAGGCGAACTCAACCGTACCGCTTTGAACGATGATGCAGACCGCATCCGCGAATACTACCGCGACCGTGGCTACCTCGACGCCCAGGCTGACCGTGAACTGGATATCTCGGCCAACCAGAAGGACGCAGTCGTCACCTTCAACATCACCGAAGGCAAACGCTACACCGTCTCCCAGATCACCATCAACGGCAACGAACTCTACGGCCAGGAACAAATCCTGGGCACCATGACGCTCAAGGTCGGCGATATCTACGCTGCCAACCTCGTCCGCAAAAGCAATGAAAACCTGCTGGACCTCTACGGCAAGCAGGGCTACATCGAAACCAACGTTCAGATCGAACGCCTCTTCCATGAAAATTCGCCCGAAGTCGATGTCACCGTCAACATCACCGAAGGCAATCCCTACGTCGTAGGCAAAGTCGCAGTGCGTGGCAACGAAATCACCCGCGACAACGTCATCCTCCGTCAGACCCGTGGCATGGACCCGGGCCGTCGCTTTGACCGCACCGGCCTGGAACGCACCCAACGCCGTCTGCGCGATGGTGCCCTGTTCAGCGACGCCAAGATCAGTATCCTCGGCGAGCCCGAAGACGAAGTGCGTGACGTGCTCATCGAAGTCAAGGAAAAGAACACCGGTTCGATCAGCTTCGGTGCAGGTATCAGTTCCGATGCCGGCATCATCGGTGCCATCGACCTCAAACAGCGCAACTTCGACATCACCGACGTGCCTGAAAGCTTCGGCGAGTTCGCCACCGGCAAGGCTTTCCGCGGTGCCGGTCAGTCGTTTGGTATCACGCTTCAGCCTGGTGATGAAACCAGTAACTACTCGATCAACTTTGCTGAGCCGTATCTGTTTGATACCCAGTATTCCTTCGATTCGAGCCTGTTCTTCTACAACCGTGAACGCGATGACTTTGATGAAGGTCGTCAGGGCGGCACCTTCGGTTTCGGCCAGCGTTTTGGCGATGTGTGGTCCGGCCGCATCGGTTTCCGTGCTGAGAAGGTGGACATCTCGGATGTTGATGTCAACGCCCCCACGGATATCAGCAGTGTGGAAGGCGAGAGCCTCATCACCTCCATTGGCGCAACCCTCACCCGTTCGACCGTCGACAGTCGCCTCAATCCGTCCAAGGGTTCGGTGGCCAGTGTCGGCCTCTGGCAGATCGGTGCCATGGGCGGCGATTATGAGTTCACCAAGCTGACCTTTGAGTTCAGCAAGTTCTGGACCGTTGATGAAGACTTCATGGGTCGCAAGACCACGCTGGCCTTCAAGAGCAAGTTGGGTTACATCCTGCAGGACGACGAAGCCCCGATTTTCGAACGCTTCTTTGCAGGCGGTCACCGCAGCTTCCGCGGCTTTAAATACCGCGGTGTCGGCCCCTATGGCACGAAGATCGGCGGCGGCGATACCGACGAATCCATCGGCGGCGACTGGATGTTCCTCGTGGGTCTGGAATACAGCATTCCCGTCTACCAGGAATCCGTCCGCTGGGTGTTCTTCACCGACACCGGCACCGTCCAGGACGACTTTGGGTTCGACGAATATCGCGTGAGCATCGGTACCGGTCTGCGTCTGCAGGTCCCGTTCCTGGGTCAGGCACCCTTTGCTTTCGACTTTGCGATCCCCGTCCTCAAGCAGGACAAGGACGACGAGGAAATCTTCAGCTTCGACATCGCCTTGCCGTTCTAAAACCGCTTGCGGTTTAGCGCGACGGGATTTGATGATCACACGTTTGGATTGCATGAGCATTCTTGCCAGGCGATTCACGAAATCTTTGACTATGTTATGATGTCTGATCTACCCCGAGTTGCTGCATCCCCATGTCGGGCATGTGTGTAAGGCTCGGTAAGTTGGACGAAAACAGAGAACGCAACAAAACCTTTGGAGTCAAAACATGCAAGTTAAGAAGTTGATGGGTCTGATGATGGTCGTGGCAATGATGGGGATGCTCAGCATGCCCTCCAAGGCGCAGGCCCAGGCTCGTCCGACCGCCATTGCGGTGATCGATGTCGAAAAGGCGATGGTCGCCCTGGAAGAAAAGACCCAGGTCGAAGCCGACATGAAGACCGAGTTTGAGCAGATCAAGCAGGAACACGAAAACCGTCGCAACAAGCTCAAGCAGATGAAGGAAGACATGGACCTTCTCCAACCCGGCACCGATGCCTACATGAAAAAGGCTGAAGAGTTCAACCTCGAAGGCATGCAGCTCGATGGCTGGTACAAGTACAAGCAGGCCCGCATGCAGTCTGAAAGCGTGCTCCAGTTGGGCAACATGTACCGCAAGCTCATGGAAACCATCGCCAAGATTGCTGGCGAAAGCGGTTACGACATGGTGCTCTTCAAGGAAAAGCAGCCCAACTTCACCAACGTGAAGCCCGAAGCGCTTTCGGCCATCATCTCCATGCGTAAGGTGCTGTGGGTCCGCAATGATCTGGACATCACCGACCAGGTGGTTCAGCGCATGAACAACGAATGGCGCAACCGCAACTGATGCCATCTGGACGCTTTGAGCGTCTTGCCTTAAAATCTAAAGACTTATTGTTGAACACCGGATTAAACCCCCGGTGTTCGCTTTTTGAAATACGCTTTGCACTAACGCACGGTTGGGATTCAAAACGCCTATGCCCGTATTCTCCATCAACCAGATCGCTCAACATGTTGATGGCCAGGTCTCCGGCCCGGCAGAGCTCACCGTCACTGGCATTGAGATTCTTGACAAGGCCAGCGACACGCAGCTTTCGTTCATTCGATCAGCCAAGTTTGCTGAACAATGGGGCGACTCCAAAGCTGGTGTGATTCTGCTTTCCAAATCCATTGAGGTGCCTGCGTCCTGCAAAGACCGCAGCGCGATTCTCGTTGATGATGCGGACCTGGCGCTCAACAAGGTCATTGAACTCTTTGCCCCCGCCAAGCTTTGTCCTGCTGCGGGTGTGCATCCGACCGCTGTCATCGCCCCGACCGCCAAACTCGGTGAAGGCTGCTGCATCGGCCCGCACTGCACCATCGGTGACAACGTCGTGCTCGGTGATGGGTGTATCCTGCATGACTCCGTGTCACTGCATGAAAACTCAACCTTCGGCGATCACTGCGAATTTTTCTCAGGCGTCATCGTCCGCGAACGCACGAAAATCGGCAGCCACGTCATCATCCACTCCAACACCGTCATCGGCGCTGATGGCTTTGGCTATCGCCCCTCCGAAGACGGCCGCGGCATCGTCAAGATCCCGCATATCGGCAACGTCATCATCGGTAACGGCGTGGAAATCGGGGCCAACGCCTGCATCGATCGCGCCAAGTTTTCCTCCACAGTCATCGGTGACGGCACGAAAATCGACAACCTCTGCCAGATCGCCCATAACGTGATCATCGGCCGGATGTGCCTGATTGCAGCCCAATGCGGTATCGCCGGTTCAACCACCATCGGTGATGGTGTCCAGATCGGCGGGCAGGCCG
>PAIY01000022.1 GCA_002704825.1 Phycisphaeraceae bacterium | reverse complement strand
TTTGTAAATGAAATTAATACCGAACTCATCATGAAGCTGGTCATCCCAGCCTTTGGGTTCAGGTGAATCGGTAAACCGGTGGACGAACTTTTGAATGGGTTCCCCCAACGCTGAGGGACCGACGACGCCCATGTTCAGTTCCAGGTGATCGAGTTCCTGGTCGTTGACACTGCGTTGAAGGAACATGCCCCCATAAAGCCAACCGGCATAGGGTCGATCATTGGGGTTGGCTGTGGTGTTCTTGATATTGTCAGGCGTATAGATGTTATGGCCAAAGACATAGCCCACTGCGGTGTCGACGGGCTCGTTATTGCCGATGGGCAAGAGAGTCCCCAAATGCTGAGCCAACGTATCTGCAAAGGCAGGCTGATGGGTCAGCACCAACTTCGTACCATGTGTGAAGTAACGATCCGCAGTCGATTCGGGAACGTAATACGAACTGTCATTTTCCGTGTAAAGGGTCATCGCCCAACGTTCATCGGCAACGAACTGCTGCTGAGCAATGAGAAGATTAGGCAAACAAGTAACAACAAACAACAACCCCAGAAACACATGATGCATCCGATTCATCTGGACCACTTTCAAAAAATGCAGGTGTCACCCCTGATACCATGGCACTATTGTGACGAATTGCACGACAACTGGCAACACACTTAAGTCGGACGTTCTATCAAGACTTGCCAAACCATTTCCGCCAAC
Organism: Phycisphaeraceae bacterium; assembly: GCA_002704825.1. Classification (GTDB taxonomy): domain Bacteria; phylum Planctomycetota; class Phycisphaerae; order Phycisphaerales; family Phycisphaeraceae; genus UBA7800. Next base: position 9,114 of record PAIY01000022.1, on the reverse strand, counting down.
CCTTGAGGGAACTGGGTGATCCAGTATTTGGCGCGGTATTGTCTGCTTCGTCACCGGCTGAAAGTGTCGGCGTAACATCCGGCGGGTCGATATCCATGGAGGCATCCGTCCCTGCTGCATCATCCTCGTCACTGGAAATCTCAAGGAGCATGCTCGGCTCGGCAGCCTGTAAATCCTGGGCATTCATCATCAGCAAATGGTCCGCATCATCCAGGTCCGGATGCATCTCCTGCTGCTGCTTGTCCGTGGGGAAAGTCGGGATGACTTCATCGACCACGCTGAACTCGGGACGTATCTTGTTGACGGTCGCTTCCTCTTCGGTCACGCGGGGTGAATCAGGCCTTAAAATCGGCACATCATCACCATCGTCCACCTTCTGATCCGACTCTTCGGGTGCCATCATGTGTGCTTCGTTGACCTGCTGCAAGGCCTCTTCCAACAAGTCTAATTCCTTGTCTTCATCATCACTGCCAAAGGCGACCGGCGCAGCATGCGGGAGGATGCGGTCGGGTAAATGATCATCCACCTTGGGTGCATCAGGCTGACGGTCATCTTCGATCATGGACGGGTCTTGCGATGACGCCAAACTCACCGGTGAGTCAGGGCGTTGAGGGACGATATAGTCCATGTCATCGTCGTCTTCAGCGGATTGACTGCTTGCCGATGTGCCGTGAATGAGTTCAGGACTTTCAGGCCGCAGCACAGGATCGGTGGCGCGGAATTTCTGACTGGGGCGTGTTGCCCTTGCCTTACTCACCTGATTTTTGAGTTGATTGATATCTTTGAAAACTGACAACCGCTGGTCCGGCCCGGGTTCGCCTTCAATCAGCAGGTAGAGTCCATCATGACATTTGGGACATGCCAGTTGATACGAGCGCGGTCGTGCGTTGCGAACCAGAATCCGATGGTCACAATGCGGACAGCGAATAAGCAACGGCATCTCCAACGTTCAATGACATATCCCACGCATCAAACAAACGAATGTCTACTTGATCCTACACCCGAATCATTTGCCCGCTGCAGCCGTCTGGTTCTGCGTGATGTCGAGCATGCGTTGCAAAGCGATCATTGCCCAATGTGAAACCTTGGGATGCACCTGGATGACATTCACCGGCGTCCCCAGGGCAACCATATCCAACGTCCAAAGCAGATGCGGCATGTCGATGCGATACATCGTCGTACACAGACACTGACAACCAGAAAGCATACGCACTTCAACGCCACGCTCCGCAGCCTGGGCAGCAAGACGATTGACCATGTGCACCTCGGTACCGATGGCCCAGCGTGTGCCCGGCTCGGCGTTTTCAATGGTGGTCTTGATCAATTCCGTTGAACCGCTCATGTCCGCCAACTGACAGACTTCGTAGCAGCATTCAGGATGCGTGATCACCTTGACGCCCGGCCATTCGGCGCGGATTTGCGTGATGTGTTCCGGGCGGAAAAGTTTGTGGACCGAGCAGTGACCTTTCCACAGATACATCGTTGCACGCTGGATGTCTTTTTCTTCGTTGCCCCCCATGCCTGCAGCATCCATCGGGTCCCAGACGATCATGTCGTCATTGACATCAAGCCCTGTTGCAGCAGCGGTGTTGCGCCCAAGATGCTGGTCAGGTAAAAACAGGATGCGAATTTTTTCGCCGGGTTTGAGTGGTTCTTCACCGCCGGCAAAGGCCCAGTCAAGAATCTTATCACAGTTGGAACTCGTGCAGACCGCCCCGCCGTGTTCACCGCAGAAGGCTTTGATCGCTGCAGATGAATTCATGTAACAGATCGGGATCACACGACTGTTTGTTTCCTTGAGTGCGTCGTTGATCGCTTCCCAAGCATCGACGGTCTGTTCGTAGTCGGCCATATCTGCCATGGAACAGCCTGCTGACATATCCGGGAGGATGACAGTGGTGTCATCCGGCGCCAGGATGTCCGCCGACTCTGCCATGAAGTGCACGCCACAGAAAATCACATACTTGGCGCCGGTTTCCTTGACGCGTTGGGCAGCAAGCTGACTGAGCTTGAAGCTGTCGCCGGTGAAGTCTGCGAATTGAATGACATCGTCCTGCTGGTAGTGATGTCCGAGAATCACCAGTTGGTTACCCAACTCGGCACGACGCGCTTTGATCGCATCGACCAACTGGGCGTCGGACATGGCAGTGTAATGATCAGGTAATGGCGGTTGCCAGAGCATACGAAGCACTCCAAACATCGGGTTTCGTTAAACCTGCATTATAACTCAAACGGTCATCATCGCCCAGCATTCCAATCGGTTATGTCGACCTTCTGAAGCCAGATTATCTAAACCGGACCTTGATTTAAGCCGATATTGCCATCATCTGATCCACGAAACCACTCGCGTTGGAGCTATGTCAATCATGGTGGAAATCGACTTATCCAAGCTGGCTACGGAAGTGTCCAATATTCTCATGCTGCGTGGCACAAGCTTGCCACCGCTGTGTTTGGCCGACCATCCGCACACTCAGGCTGGCAGCAAGATCGATGAAATGCCTGACGACAAGCTCTTTGGTGTCGCCCAGATCAGCAATGCCGATATGGCCATGGCAATCCGCTCGCTGCTGTTCGTCCGATGCGGTCTGCTCTCCGAAGGCAGCATGTTCGCGATGATGGCCCCCAAGGCCGAAGCGGACTTTATCTGTGGCCTGGTTGAACGCAATCTGGGTCACAAAGATCGCGCCAAATCACACTTTCAAAAAGTCCAAGAACACCCGGTTTATCAGACCTTGCACAAGCAAGCGATGGCATTGCTCAAATCCTCCATGGATAAACGTCTGACCCGACTGCATGGCATCCTGGAACTCCATGGCGATTGGGAGCCCTACGCGTTTATCGATGTTTACGACGAAGCAAAGTCCGGTCAGATGAGTTCAGCATCGGAAGAAACGGTCCGTAAAATCCAGGCCATCGAGTTCAATGCCCTGTTCCTGTACTGCTATCAGCAACTCATGGGAATCGATGCCAAAAAGGCGGAGATCAAACAGACGACTGATGCGCCCCGTCGTCGTCCCCTACCGACACGTAAACCGACACCGGCGCCTGCCCCGACACCTGCCGCGTCTACTGCAACCAAGGAGACCGCCCCCGCCAAAGCCCCTGCCAAGGCTCCGAGTCATGAAGTCCGCGTGGGGTGTCCAAAATGCAAAGCCATCCAAACCTTCGAAGCCTCACAGCGTGGCAGCAAGGTTCAATGCTCCAAATGCAACGTCGCCTTTACCGTCCCCGGTGGCAGTAAAGCGGGTTCCAGTGCTGGCGGGTCCGCCGTCCGCGTCGCCTGCCCCAAGTGTCGCACCGCTGCAAGCTACCCCCAATCCAAACGCGGGAGCAAGGTCACCTGTTCCAAGTGCAGCGCCAGTTACATGATCCCATCACGCTCAGCAGCCTGATCTCAAAACAGATTCACAACACATTGCCAAGCCCTAACAATTCCCTGCCGAACATGCTAAAATGCCTGCATGCTCAACAAGGAAACTTATCAACTGGTCTCTGAAATGCAGCCGATGGGCGATCAACCCAAGGCCATTGAATCACTGGTTCAAGGCATCGAAGCCGGCATGCCGTATCAGACACTCATGGGCGCCACCGGGACCGGCAAGACGTTCACCATGGCAAACGTCATCGCCCAATGTGGCAAACCCACCCTCGTCATCAGTCACAACAAAACACTCGCTGCCCAACTCTACGAAGAGTTCCGCGAACTGTTCCCCAATAACCCGGTCTGTTACTTCGTCTCCTACTACGACTACTATCAGCCCGAAGCCTACATCCCCCAGCGTGACATCTACATCGAAAAAGACTCATCACGCAATGACAATCTCGACCGACTCCGCTTGGCAGCAACGAGCAATCTCATCAGTTCGCGGGCCTGCATCATCGTTGCGTCGGTCTCCTGTATTTTTGGTCTGGGCTCGCCGGATAAGTACAAAAAATCCATCATCAGCCTCAGTGTCGGTCAGGAAATGGCAAGGCGCGATTTCTTCATGGCACTCAACGACCTGCAATACAAACGATCCGACATCGATCTGCAACGTGGCACTTACCGCGTCCGTGGTGATGTCGTGGAAGTCCATCCAGCGGACGAAGAGTTTGCTTACCGCATTGAACTCTTCGGTGATGAAATCGACAACCTGCAATTGATCAATCCTCTCACCGGTGAACTGCTTGCTGAAGACCGACAGATTTTCATCTTCCCTGCTGTGCACTACGTCGTGGGTGAAGAACACATCAAGGATGCCATCGAAAACATCAAGCTGGAACTCGAAGCGCAGAACGTGAATCTGCGATCCGAAGGCAAACTCCTCGAAGCTCAACGCCTGCAGGCTCGCACGCGTTATGACCTGGAGATGATCGAGGAAGTGGGCTACTGTTCGGGGATTGAAAACTATTCGCGACATCTGGACGGTCGTCCTGCCGGTTCCAAGCCTTACACGTTGATGGATTACTTCCCCGAAGACGATTGGCTGATGCTCATTGATGAAAGCCATGTCACCATCCCGCAGTTGCGCGCCATGTACAACGGTGATCAAGCGCGTAAACGCGTGTTGGTGGATCACGGTTTCCGACTGCCCAGCGCGCTGGATAATCGGCCGATGCGATTTGAGGAGATTGAAAAAACATGGGGGCAGGTTGTCTTCGTCTCTGCGACGCCCGGTCCGTATGAATTGGAGCGATGTGATGGCCATGTGATCGAGCAGATCATCCGTCCCACCGGCTTGGTTGACCCTGAAATTGTGGTCAAACCTGCTGCCACACAGGTGCCGGACCTGATGGAGATGGCCAAGGGTCGCATTGCCAACAAGGAGCGCACGCTCGTTACCACACTCACCAAACGCTTAGCCGAAGACCTTTCCAGTTACCTTGCTGAGAACCAGATCAAGTGTCGGTATCTGCACAGTGAAATCGACACGCTGGATCGCGTGCAGATTCTCCGTGAGTTGCGTGAAGGTGAGTATGACGTGTTGGTCGGTGTGAACCTGTTACGTGAAGGTTTGGACTTACCGGAAGTCTCGCTGGTGGCGATCATGGACGCGGACAAGGCCGGTTTTTTGCGAAGTGCCACGTCACTGATTCAGCAGATTGGACGTGCTGCGCGTAATGTTAACTCCATCGTGATTCTTTATGCGGATATGGTCACGCCTGCGATGCAGGAAGCGATTGATGAAACCAATCGTCGTCGTGAGATTCAGCTTGCCTACAACAAGGAACATGGCATTACGCCTCAGACGATCAAGAAGGAAATCCGCCGTGGCATTGAAGTGGAACTCCGCGCCATGGAGACCGCCCGTGCTGCCGTGTCGCGTACCGATGACGAATACGATCGCCTGGAACTGATCAAATCGCTTGAAGACAAAATGTTCAAAGCTGCTGACGCGATGGAGTTTGAACGCGCTGCAGCGTTGCGTGATCAGGTCAAGCAACTCAAGGATTCGCCGGAGTTGGAAAAAGTGAGCATGAGTCGCGTGGAAAAGAAGTCCAAACCCAAACCCGGCACGCCTGGGACGAAGGTGATCAAAAAGAAAAAGAAAAAATCACCGCCGCTGGAATGAGAGATTTGTTTTTATCGCGAAGGCGCGAAGGACACGAAGGTCGCGAAGGATAAGACCGATTTTAGCATAGAGCATTGAACACAAACGATCTCTTCTTCCGTCACTCCCGCGCAGGCGGGAGTCCAGTGAAAGGTGCAAGCGTCAACAGAATGCCACTGGATTCCCGCTTGCGTGGGAGTGACGAAATGAACTTCAACCTTCAGTTGAGTGCTTTGCACCAATCCAACAAAGAAAGTACTTCAAATTAAAATTCTTCTCTCTTACCTCTGAGTCCTCTGTGTCTCTGTGGTAAAAAATGTCTTTCTATGTCTTGAAAACTTGGTGATTTCGGGGGCTTGGCGTCTTGGCGGTTCAAAAATATGAATAAACCAAACCCATTCACCCACCAAGCTCAGACATCTGGCGGTTGCCATGCATGGAGTGGGTCTGCGGTTTTTCGAGCACGCATTGCTGCATCAGGTCGATGAGTTTTTTCACATCAGGTGTCGGGCGCAATGCAGGTAACAGGTCAACTTCACCACCATCAAACAGACACGCTCGCAGTTCACCCTTGGCGGTGAGTCGCAGGCGATTACAGGTTTCACAAAACGGCTGACTCATGGCGGAGATAAAACCCAGCCGCCCTGCCGCATTGGGGATTTGATAGACCTCTGCGGGGCCGACACCCGCTTCGGTTTGGCGGTCGACGGGTTGGATTTTGCCAAAGACATCCTCAATGCGTTGGATGATTTGTGCGTTGTCGACGGTGCTTGGGGACTGCTCGTAATTGTCGGTGAGTTGGCTTTCGCCTAAGGGCATGTACTCAATGAAGCGGACGGTCCAGTTGTTTTCAACAGTCAGTCGGGCAAAGTCCGCGACTTCATCATCATTGACATTGCCGATGACAACGGTGTTGATTTTGAGTTTATCAAAGCCGGCAGCGATGGCAGCGTCGATCCCCTGCTGAAGTTGTTCAAGTAGTTTGAGGCCACGATCACGCTGCACATCCGGCGAATCGTATTGGGTTGCAGAACCGGCGACCCTTGCCAACCGCGCAGGCTGCATGGCGTCCCAACTGATGGTCAAACGATCGACACCCGCATCGCGGAGTTGTTTGGCTTGTCGGTGAAGTGACAGGCCGTTGGTCGTCATGGACAGGTCATCGGGTTTGAGTGCAGCAAGTCCTGCGACAATTTCAAGCAGGTCATGTCGAACGGTCGGCTCACCGCCGGTGAGTTTGAGATGACGCACGCCGACATCCACCGCAGCGCGGGCGACGGAAATAATCTCATCGGGGCTAAGGGTGTCGGACTTGGGCGCAAAGTCGACCCCCTGCTGAGGCATGCAGTACATGCAGCGGAGATTGCATCGGTCTGTGACAGAGATTCGCAGGAGTTTAAGGGCAGATAAACTCCGAGGACCCTGTGCATAGACGGGACGCATGGTGCCTTGCGTAATGACGGGTAAAGCAATGGCCATAGTCAGATTATAGAGTTGCACGCCAGATTTACGAATTTTTCCACATTCCACGGTTCCAAGGCGGAACTGATAAAGGAAATTCCATTATTGCCCGATAAAAGCTTTAGCAAGTCGGTGGGAATTCTGCGCCTGCATCGGAGCTTTACGCCCGATAACTGGCAGACACTCCGGCTGGCAACTACGGTGGACTGAATTTGGAATTGTGCCCGTGTCATATGATGTTAAAGTGTTGGGCTGGATTAAATAACACATGTACGAACTGACCTGTCCAGCCTGTGAGAGCAAGTCCCAGCACGTTTTTGTGCGGTATGGGGCTCGTACGTCCTGCGCGCAGTGTCAGCATCGCTACCAACTCACCCATGAGCTGGTTAACCGTCAGGTCGAATTACCCCCCGAGGACAACAACGTTCCCAACCCGTTGCTCTTTGGGTCACCAGTCACCAAACCACCTGCACCGGCACACCCGTCACATTCACCGCGACCACGCCGTCAAAGTGAAAATCGCGGTCATTCCGACAGCCCCGCTTTGCTGACACCTGAAGTCGACCCGACACTGCACCCGGCCCCCAAGCCCAAACCGCCAGCGGAAGTCCAACGGATGATTGCCCAGCGTCGCGCCCAGCGTGAACGCAAACGGCTGATCATTCGCATCGTCTGCATTATTCTCGGTTGCTCTCTGCCGTTTGCGTTACTGATCTACATGTACATGATGGCGCGACAGATCGACGATACCAGCGTCAAATCCGACGACGGCACGACTGTCTTCCAGAGTGATACCGGCAACCACTCGGCATCCATCGACCTGCAGGCATTGAACCTGATCAGCGTCAAAGCTGAACGCCTGGCATCCCCGTTCTGGCGAATCCCGCAGAATGATATCCCCTACCAGCACCCCCTAGGCCCCAATCCCATTGAATTGGAATCGGGCACAACCGTCGGTTACGACGATGCGAACCTGACGTACATCGCGCCTTACACCGTCCACAGTGATGACGTGCTGGAGTTGGCGATTGTTCATCTGTCGATTCTGGATAGTGATAGTCGCGTCATGGCCACCAACCAGATTCCCATGGCATTGCTCACGGATGTCACCCTGGGGCTGCGTTCCAAAGGGCATATCAGTGTGCAAATCCCTCGAACCCTGGCAAGCCAGATGGACTCGATGGCAAGCTACACCCAGGTCGTCAAGACCATGGGCAACAGCGTTGCCTTACGCGAACCCATGATCGAATCACAGATCATCGGTGAGAATGCGACCCTGCTCATTGCAGCCTACAACCCACTGGACAAGCCGCTTTCACGTTGTGTGTTCTCCATCATGGCCATCGATCAACAGGATGGTGAACTGGCACACTGGCGGGTGAATTGGCAACGCACGATCGACCCACGCCAACGTGTCGAATTCATCGTCAATATCCCAATCAGCCGGTTCTGGTCCATCGGCGGCTGGAAACTGGTCGCATTCGGTGAGACGGAAAAACTGCAGTGACATTTCGAATTTCGGATTTCGGATTTTCGCAAGCGTTATTCGCAGACGCACGGCATCCCAAATTCCAAAATGACTTTTCGAACGACAATAAGGTAAAATCCTGCAAACTGGCCACAATGTAAACCAGTCCGAAATCCGACACCGAAGGTACTGCGAAGCACTATCCGAAATTCCTCATGCTCCTGATTCCACTGCATACTGACCGACGACTCACCAGCCTGCCACTGGTTAATGTCTCGTTGATTGCAGCCAATCTCATTATCTTTGCGATCCAGCATGGGACGAATACGGAGTTGGCCAGGACGTTACTGCTTAACCCGCTGGATCCGTCACTGTTTCAGTTTGTGACCTACCAGTTTCTGCATCAGGACATCTACCACATCGGCGGAAACATGATTTTCCTCTGGACGTTCGGCAATAATGTCGAAGACCGACTGGGCAAAATCGGATACCTGTTTTTCTACCTGGCGGGTGGCATCATTGCAGGACTGGGTCACTGCCTGGGCGAAGTCTCGCCGGTGTTGGGCGCAAGTGGCAGTGTCGCTGCGGTGACCGGTGCGTTTTTAGTGCTTTTCCCCAACACGCGGACGACGATTTTCTACTGGATCATCATCT
>PAIY01000021.1 GCA_002704825.1 Phycisphaeraceae bacterium | reverse complement strand
ACATAGGGATCATCAAAGCCGGAGAATCGGAAACCGGTTTCGCGCCATGTGCCATCGGCTTGTTCGACGACCGGCCAACGCAGTCCGCGGGCTTTGACGTATTCGTCGTAGGGTGCCAGGTCCTTGTGTTTAAGTCTGGAGAACTTGCGGTATTCTTCGAAGATGGTTTTGTCGACATTAACTTTGTCGTAGTAATGTTCCCATTGCCAGATGGGAACTTCGTTACCCTTTTCATCCTGTGATTGCGGATGGAAAAGGAATTGGCCGTCCTTGTCTCTCATGCCTTCAAAGCCCATCTCAAACAGCGCACGGGCGACAGCAATGACCTGCCAGCAGTCATCTCGGGCTTCACCGGGTGGCGTGACCTGGCGGAACCATTGCTGGGTGCGGCGTTCGGAGTTGCCGAAGATGCCGTTCTTTTCAACCCACAAAGCTGAAGGCAGAATCAGGTCCGCCAGTTGCGTTGTGGCGGTGGGATAGACGTCGGAGACGATGAGGAATTTGTCTTTGAGATCGGCCTTGCGATCAAAGAGTTTGTGCAGGTTGGGTAATGTCTGACCAGGATTGGTGACCTGCACCCAGATGGTATCGACATCGCCGCCGGGCTCATTGGTGGGCGTGCAGATCGACTCCCACATTTTCACGGTGTGATAACCGGGCTTGGGATTCATGCGACCGCGTGGCAGGTTCCAAAGGTCTTCGGTTTCGTGGCGATGTGCGTCCTTGGCAACGAGTCGACCACCGGGCAACGCATGAGCGAGCGTCCCGACTTCACGAGCCGTGCCGCAGGCCGAGGGTTGGCCGGTCAGTGATGTTGGTGCGTCACCGGGCTTACCGAAGTGACCAGAAAGCAGGTGCACGGAGTGGACAAGATTGTTGATCATGGTACCCGCTGAGTGCTGGTTCATCCCCATGCACCAGAGACTGGTAATGCGCAGATCACGTTGGCCGAACAGCTTGCCAAGCAGGACAATTTTTTCCGCAGGCACGCCTGAAATTTCCTCGACACGTTTAGGCGTGTACTCGGAAACCGCTTGTTTAAAGGCATCAAACGTGCTGGGAACACCTTTGAGTGTCGGTTTGTTCGGATCGATTTGTTTGCGAAAATTGCAGAACTGCTCGACAAAGGACTTGTCATACGTGTCGTTGGCAATGAGTTGATGCATGATGCCGTTGGCGATGGCCAGGTCGGTGTGCGGATTGAAGCATAGGTAGTGATCTGCCAACTCGGTCGTGCGTGTGCGACGTGTGCCGATGTCGATGAGGGTGACTTTCTCACCGCGACTTCGCCGATCGATGAAGCGACTGAAAAGCACGGGGTGCATCTCAGCAGGATTGTTACCCCAGGTGATGATGACATTCGCAGCATCCAGATCGTCATAGCAACCCGCTGGCTCATCCACGCCATAGGTTCCAATAAAACCGGTGACCGCCGAGGCCATACACAGTCGTGCGTTAGGGTCGATGTGATTGTTGGATAGTCCACCTTTGATGAACTTCTGACAGGCATAGCCTTCGGGGATGGTCCATTGACCTGAGCCGTAAATCGCAAAGCCCTTGGGATTGCGTGTGACGCGTTTGGCAATAACCTGGATCGCTTCGTCCCAACTGATGACCTTGTAGCCGGTGTCGGTTTTGAGCAGCGGCTTGGTCAGACGATCTTTGCCATAGAGAATCGAACCGACGTGATAGCCTTTGACACAAAGCAGACCTTTGTTGACGGGCGCATGTCGATCACCGGCTACGGCAACGACGCGGTTGTCTTTGGTGCCCACCATGACATGACAGCCCGTGCCACAGAATCGACATGGCGCTTTGTCCCATGTCACACCATCGATTGACGGCGGGTCGGAGACCTGCGGATCAAGCAGTGGCAGTGAAACGTTGTTGGTCGTGGCGGCAAAACTCTCATGAGCAGCGGCAGTGGCGGTGGCCATCGCAACACTCTTGAGAAAACGGCGGCGGTCCAATTGGAGTGTGGACATCAAGAAATCTCCAAATCATTGGGCTTGCACAAGCATGCTGTCAGCGTCTTGGACAGGTGCTTGTGTCGGGGAGTCATCAGCCTGGTCATCATCGAAAAACACACATGCGACATCGACGTGATCGATGCCAGGATCATCTTGCAGACTTTGCCAACAGGCTTTGTCTTCATCCTGACTTTGAGTGGTCAATGTGATCGGACAACGACGCAGGCCGACGCATTGGCCGACCTCGATCCGGGGGTCTTCATGACATTTGAGTATGGCGGATTGCGCAGCTTCGGGATCGCTGCACAACGTGAGAATCAGTCCGCTAATTGGCATGAGGTGTTCCAATCTGCAGTCGTTGTTGGCGGTTGGCGGTGGACTTTTAATAGTGCCTATTTTCAAGGCATCCTTTACAGGATAAAAAAAGTTTATTATATTTTATCAAGCATTGCAACACCTCATGACTCCGAGAAATTAAATATGTCTTATGATCCACACCCGCCAAAGGTGTCACGCCGCAGAGGTTCCTGGGGACCGGCTATTGGCGTGATCATTCTGATTATCCTGCTCCTGACCTGGCTCATGGTCACGGTTGTACGTGGGCCATCACCCATCAGTTATGGCAATGATCAGGCTCAATCCCCGACCGATCTCCCAGTTCATCAAGCCCTTCAACAGCACCCGGTGAACATTAGCGTGCCCGAGGGGCCGCCCAAGGTTTTGGTCGCTGATCCCAACGGCTCGGGCAATGCCATTGAGGTGTCGTGTACCACCTGTCACGCGACGCGCGAGCCTGATTACAAAAACGTCACCTCGGACGATCTCGATGAGTTTCATCAGAATTTGTCCATGGGCCATGGCGATCTGTCCTGCCTGAGTTGCCACAATCCCAAGGACTATGACACGCTCAAAAAAGCTGACGGTTCAGCAGTGAGTTATCCCAATGTCATGCAACTTTGCGGGCAGTGTCACCAGAGTCGATACAACGACTATCTGCACGGTGCACACGGCGGGATGACCGGCCACTGGGACTTATCCAAAGGCCCCCGCCAACGCAAAGCGTGTATCGATTGTCATGACCCGCACAGTCCGGCAATACCCAAGATGCTCCCTCAATTCAAACCACTCGACCGCTTCATGGACACACCTCATCCAAGCGACCATCAAACGGAAGCGAGCCACGAATGACCCCGCCCCCGGAAGTTCAAGACAACAGCACAGTAGACTCGGCTGGTAAGACCGTCTCCCTGCCGGTCATCGGCCAGGTGTCACGACGCACGGCACTCAAAGCCTTCGGCGCGACACTGGGCATTGCTGCCTTCGGTGCAGCCGCCAAACCGATGCTCGAAAAGTATGCGTCGATGTCGCCCGAAGAAATGCTTCAACGACATTACAAGGAGTTGGACAGCGATGAACGCGCCGCCGTCATCAATCGCCTGCAGGATGAAACCAAAGTCAGGCATGGCGTGGATGTCACCATTCGTGATCTGCCGCCGCTGGAAGGTGTCAAGTACGGCTATGCAATCAACCTGTCGGTGTGTAACGGCAACGGTGAATGCATGCGTGCCTGTCACAAGGAAAACAATCACGACCGCGAAAGCAACCAGTCCTATATCCGCGTGCTGGAGATGCAACGCGGTTCGATGGATATGGAAAAAGGTTCGACCACCTACACGCACCCGGTTCCCGATGACGACAAGTTCTACATGCCGGTGCAGTGTCAGCAATGTGACAACCCGCCTTGTGTGGACGTCTGTCCCGTTGAAGCAACCTGGAAAGAAAAGGATGGCATTGTCGTTGTCGACTACAACTGGTGCATCGGTTGTCGGTACTGCGAAGCAGCCTGCCCATATCACGCTCGGCGATTCAACTGGAAAGCGCCGACGGTGCCCGATGACGAAATCAATCCCGATCAAGGTTATCTCTCCAACCGCATGCGTCCAGCCGGTGTGATGGAAAAATGCACCTTCTGCTTGCATCGCGTGCGTGATGGTCGCCTGCCCGCCTGTCTGGAAGCCTGCCCGACCGGCGCGCGGGTGTTTGGTAATCTGCTGGACCCCGACAGTGAAATCCGCTGGGTCCTGGCCAATAAGCGCGTCTTCATGCTCAAGGAAGAGTTGGGCACCCAACCGAGTTTCTTTTACTACTTTGACGAATAATTAATTTTCAAAACCACTTGCGGATTAGCACTTCAACATCGCAATCAAAGTCCAACAGGATTCCTCATGTCCCAAACACCCACCACGCCATCGCATCCCAGTGCCGGTCATGAACTGGAACACAGCCAGCATCGCCACATGGTGACGTATCCTAAGTTCCTCTGGAAATGTTTTTGTGCTGCCACCGATGGCGGGCCACTGTTTTATGCCTGGATGATTTTTCTCACTGCTGTCACGCTCGTGGGCTTGTCTGCATGGAGTCATCAAATCACCAACGGCATGGCGGTCACCGGTATGAGTGACCACGTCAGCTGGGGCATGTACATTGCCAACTTCACCTTCATCGTCGGGCTGGCTGCAGGCGGCGTAATGATGGTGATCCCTGCCTATCTGTATCACGATCATGACATGCACGACGTGGTCATCGTCGGCGAGTTACTGGCGATCGCGTCGATCATCATGTGCCTACTGTTTGTTACCGTGGACCTGGGGCACCCCGAACGCTTCTGGCATCTGATGCCGTTCATCGGGCGATTTAACTTTCCCATTTCCATGCTCACCTGGGACGTGATCGTCCTCAACGGCTACCTGCTGATTAACCTGCACATTTGCGGATACCTGCTTTACACACGATTCCAAGGCCGAAAACCAGAAGCGCGGTTTTATATCCCCGTGGTATTCATCTCCGTCTTCTGGGCGATTTCCATTCACACCGTCACTGCGTTCTTGTATTGTGGTCTTGGCGGTCGTCCGCTTTGGAACTCGGCCTTGCTTGCTCCACGATTCCTGGCCTCAGCATTTGTCTCCGGGCCGGCCTTTATCATTCTCACACTTTACATTCTCAAACGGCTCACCGACCTGCCAGTCAGTGAAAAGGCAATCAAGACCTTGCTGCAAATTCTGCGCGTGACGATTTGCATTAACTTGTTAATGGTCATCAGTGAAATGTTCACCGAATTTTACTCAGGCACCGCCCATACCGCATCAGCTCGATACCTGTATTTCGGGCTGCATGGCAAGAACGCTTTGGTACCTTGGATATGGACTGCTGTTGCGCTGAACATCATCGGGGCCATCGTGCTGCTCTCGCCCGGACTCTCCAAGCGGGCGAATTGGATCAAGGCTGCCTGTGTGATGGTATTCATTGCCATCTGGATCGAAAAAGGCATGGGTCTGATCATTCCCGGCTTTATCCCAAGTACCTTGCACGAAATCGTCGAATACACCCCCACCATCACCGAATGGAAAATCACCGCAGGCATCTGGGCGTTTGGCTTACTCGTCTATTCAGCAGCACTCAAAACCACCGTCGCCATCATTCGCGGGCGCGTCTCCAATCAATCGCAAAACACATCGCCTCAAGACGTGAAGATGTAAGATGAAACCGATAGAGCAATACGACAACCAACACCTGATCGATCCGCAAGGTCGAAGTATCGGCTATCTCCGCCTGTCACTAACGCCAGCCTGCCCCATGCGGTGTAGCTACTGTCGTCCGGAAGTCATTGACGATTTACCTAATCAAAACACATTAAATGTCAATCAAATCGAAACGCTCGTTCGTCATCTTGTCGAACATTGGGGCCTGCACAAAGTCCGACTCACCGGCGGTGAACCGACTGTCCGCCGCGACCTTTTACAAATCATTGAGCGTCTTTCGACCATTGATAGCTTGACCGATTTGGCGATGACCACCAACGGTCTGACATTGGCACGTGATGCGCAAGCTTTACATGATGCAGGTCTCAGACGAATCAATATCTCACTGGACTCACTGAGAACAGAAACCTTTGAGAACATGACCGGCATTAAGGGTCTGCCGCGTGTGATCCAAGGCATTCACGCGGCGATGGAGTCGGGATTGACACCCATCAAAATCAACACCGTCGTGCTGGCAGGAGACAATGCAGATCAATTGCCGGAGTTGGTGCAATTTGCCGCTGAACGTGATCTGGAAATTCGTTTTATTGAACTGATGCCGATGGGGCCACTGGCCAATCAATGGGCGGAGCGTTATGTCCCTGAATCACAAATGCGAGACGCGCTTTCAACTGTCATCTCGCATTGGCAGCCTTTGGAGCAAAAGCACGATTCAGCCAGGTGTTTTCGTGTGCATCTACGCAACGGCCAGCATGTCACCATCGGATTCATCACACCCATGAGCTGTAACTTCTGCGATGCCTGCAATCGTCTACGACTCACTGCTTCAGGCGATATCTATCCTTGCTTAATGGATCAACCGCGTGGCAACATCATGTCCGCGTTTGCTGGAAAATTTGATCCAATACACTTTGATACCTTGTTACAACAAAGCCTCAAAGACAAAGCTGAGGAACACCCCATCAACGGTTTTACGACGATGACAATACTGGGAGGTTGATGGTGGACTGCTATTTCATGATGGTTTGAATGTATTGCTGTAAAACACTGGCATGGCAATACTGTAAATCCTTGGTTGCGGTCAGAAAGGTCATCGCACGTCTGGCATCCATTTCGGTTAACCGCTTTTCAATGGCCTGTTGATTGTCTTTAAGCTCTTTTCGGTATTTCTCTACAAATGCATCAAACCGTTCGGGGGTATGATTGAACCATTGACGCAGTTCCGTGGACGGTGCCAATTCTTTGGCCCAACAGTCAATTTGTGCATCCCCCTTACACATGCCACGAGGCCAAAGTCGATCGACAAGAACGCGGTTACCGTCCTCGGTAGCAGGTGAATCGTAAATCCGCTTGACCTTGATCTTTCCCATAAGAGGCAACTCCATGTGCTTCAATTGATCAACCGCCAAGTCCCAAGCCCCTTGTGCACACAGTCCACTGATCATTGCCTGTTCGTAGGTTTCAATCAATTTTGCCAGGCATGCCTGATGCGTTTGTCGGGTAAGTTGTAGCGTTGTTAAATATGACACAAATTCAACCATGTCATCCTCGTCAGTCACGTTTGATTTGTCGATCCCGTGATTGCTCGATCTTCTCGGTTTGTCTTTGTAACTGATTAAGCTGATCGGGAGAAAGCTGCTCCTGTAAATGCGCAAAGAGTTCACGTTCCTCCCAACGAATATGCGTTTTTAATCTCTGGCCAAGTTCAAGCATCCAATTGGAATCTGGTTCTGTCTGATCTTTCATGGCCACAGCCTCGTGAGCTGCTGTCCGTAGCTGAAGGTGATCGTCAAGCAGTTTTTGCTTGTCATCAGGCTGCATCCAATCCAAAAGCAGTTGTTCTTCGTCATGGAAATGTTCAGCAATCTCATTATGCCAAGCATCCAGAAACTGCGTAATCACACTTCTTCGCGTATCCGCATCTGATGTTGAAGCTTTGATCAGTTGCTGAGCCTGAACAAGACCGCCGTAGTGATCCCGACTAAAGGGTGCCAAAGATTCCTGTCGCTGAATTGCTGGGTGCTTAAACTTGTCCATATTTCTCTACGCCTAACCTGGTATCGCTGAACTCGTCAATGACGCAACATTATTTTAACAGCAAACAGATATTTTGTTGTATTTTAATTACATCTTTTATATTCTTGAAGGTTCAAATAATCAAGACTGATTCACACAACTGTCGATCGAAACGTCATCTCATGAAAAGTGCCATCCTTTATAACTGGAACTTCAATCTGAATTACGGGCTGGATTTGGTTGCCGATCTCTCGGAAGCACAAATGGTCGAGCAACCTTACGCAGGAATGAATCACCCAGCTTGGATTCTGGCTCATCTCTGCCATTACCATCCCTTGATTCTTGCAATCGTAAAAAACACGCCTTGCCCCGATCCGGCAGAACATCCTGATGCACCATGGTTTGATGAGGAATCAACGCCGATCAGTGATCCGTCTCGCTATCCGATCAAGGCCGACCTGGTTCGCACTTTTACCGCCAATCATGCTGCCATCTCAAAAGCGTTTAATGCCATGCCCGAAGAACGACTTGGCCAACCTGTTGTGTTTACCCGTTGGCAAAACATGTTCTCAGATACGGCAACCGCATTGTCCTTCATCATGCTCATGCATGAATCCGTTCACCTCGGGCAACTCAGTGCGTGGCGTCGCGTACAGGGGTTGCCAAGGGTATGAACGATCCATTCTATGCCTCACTCACTTAACTGGAAAACCTCATGAAACAAGCCACCCAAGCCGTTCACACCGGTGTTTACATCGATCAATCCTATAATTCCGTCACCACGCCGATTTATCCAAGTTCGACGTATTATTTCGACAAACTTGGATCGCATAAGGGCTATGATTACAGTCGTACCGCCAACCCCACACGTTCGGCATTGGCCAAGAATCTGGCAGCACTGGAAAACGGCACGCACGCTCAGATCACAGCAACAGGAATGGCGGCAGTCACCGCCTGCATGATGCTCTTTAAACCCGGCGATCACATCATCGTCGGCCAGGATGTCTATGGCGGGACCTACCGCCTGATTAACGACGTGTTCCAATCAATGGGCTATGTCATCAGCTTTGTCGACATGCGTGATATCAATCAGGTGAAAGATCAGATTCGTCCAACAACGCGAGCACTTTGGATTGAGACGCCCAGCAATCCCCTGCTCAATCTGGTCGATATTGCTCAACTCACCCAACTGGGCAAAGCACATCAACTCATCAGCATCGTGGACAACACATTCCTCTCCCCCTATTTCCAACAACCACTGGAACTAGGTGCGGATATCGTGGTTCACTCCACTACCAAGTACATCAACGGTCATAGTGATGTGGTTGGCGGGACGGTCATTACACGTGATGCCGAGATCGGTAAACAATTGGCATTTATTGTCAACGCCACCGGCATCGCATGCAGTCCGTTTGATGCTTTTTTGGTACTGCGTGGCGTCAAAACGCTGCCCCTGCGTATGGAGGCTCATCAGAAAAATGCCATGGCATTGGCGGAGTTCCTGGAGGGTCACAAGAAAGTCAAGCAGGTGTACTACCCCGGTTTGCCAACGCATCCGCAACATGCCCTTGCCCAAAAACAGATGCGCGGCTTTGGGGGAATGTTGAGCTTCGATGCCGATCTGGACCATGTTGATCTGGACACGTTGTTTGCCAAATTAGCCTTATTTCATCTGGCAGAAAGTCTCGGTGGTGTTGAATCGCTCATTGAACAACCCTGGTCAATGAGTCATGCAAGCATGTCCGAAGAAGCACGTATCAAGGCCGGTATCACGCCTGCTACGGTTCGCATTGCAGTCGGCATTGAAGACACCCAAGACTTGATCGTAGACCTCAAACAGGCACTTGATTAAGCATAACCCAACAGCTTTATTCAGCTTCCCGATGCTATGCCACAATACCAGGATCGGACGTTTCAAGATGAAAATTCATCGGCTCAGTTCGACTTTGTTTGTTCTCAACCACAACGACACCATGCCCTGCAACAAAGGCGGTAATGGACGCTAAAAACACTGGGACAGGTGTCCCAGCCCCGGTCAATGCCAACACAATGAGTGCCGATGCTAACGGCGTCTGCGTGATCGCAGCGTTGAAGGCAGCCATGCAGCAAAGCATTGTCAGTATGGGTGGAGCGCCGGGAATCACTGCAATGACAATGCGCCCAAGTACCACGCCCATGAACATGTGTGGAATGATCAATCCCCCCTGCCAATGCCCACGAACCGTTACCGAAGCAGCAAGCATCTTGGCCAACAAGAGTCCGGCAAGTGCAAGCAAGGTTGTGTCCTTCGTCATTAAAGTTGGTATTTGCTTACTTCCGTAAAAATAGCTCAAAGGAAACACAACGCCCAATACGCCAATCACCAAGCCGGCAAGTGTTGTTTCGACGAGTAAAGGTAGCCGCAGACGATTTTGTAGACGCCCGATAGAACGAAAAATAAAGGCATAGAACCGTGCTGCCATTGCACAGAACAATCCCAAACCAATGGCAATCAAAGGCGTCCATGTAAAAGCTTCGGGAATCGCTGACAGTTGCCAGGGCTGAACCACGCCATGCCCGACGCCAATGAGCATGATCAGATATGCCACGCAACTACAGACAAGTGTCGGGATGATCGCCTCGTAATACTCAAGACCACGCATGTGGAGCATTTCCAGCCACAGGATTGCACCGCCAACTGGTGCTCCAAGAAAAGCACCAAATCCTGCCCCCATGCCCGCCAAGGTCAGAACGCGTTGAAAGGATTGTTGCTTAAAACACTTGGCAATGAATGTTCCAAGTGAGCCACCAACTTGCGTTAAAGCACCTTCGGGGCCGGCACTTTGCCCTGCTACCAACCCAAGAACCGATGTCGGGAGAATCGGCAAATTGTCACGTGCAGGCAATGCGCCTGATCGATGAAAGTGAGCAATGATCGTTGCCATGCTCCCCGGATCACCAACGATTTTCAAGATGATACCTATGAGCAAACCGACCAGTGTACTGATCAGAATTCGATGCCATGGCTCATCGAGAATATGCCAGACAAAATGATCGCAAGCTTTCCAAATCGTGGTAAACAAGAAGCAAGCTGTACCCACGATCATCCCCAGGACCACAGCCATCCCCAGCAATTTGTAATACTGACGATCCGAACCCGACATAAACTGCCTGCTTTCTCAAGCATCATTCAACTTGTACCACACATTTACCAAAACTTCGCAAAGACGTATTAGTTCTTCAAGTCGTCCACCGGACCAAAGAACTCAAAATGGATTTGCTCTTCAGGAACGCCCCAATCATTTAACGCCCGGTAAATGGATTTCATGAATGGTTTGGGACCACAGAAGTAAAAATCAGCATCCGCACCTGGTAACAGTTGCTTAAGCAAGGCTTGATCAATTCGGCCGTGTTGACAATGCGGGCGATCCGAGCCGGCCGGTTCGTCATAACAAAACAGCATATTCAGATTTGAATGCTTCTCAGCCAACTGACGAACTTCCTGGTCAAACGCATGAACACTAGTATTACGTGCAGCATGAATAAACCAGATATCGCCAGCGTCTTGTTGTTTCACTGCTGCATGCAACATGGACAGGACAGGCGTAACACCCACCCCGCCGGAAAGCAAAACCAGGGGCCGATTGACTTGGCGATCAGTTGTTAGTGTGAAGTTACCGCATGCCGGTGCGACTTCCAGTTGATCACCTACCTGGATGCAATCATGCAAATGATTTGAAACCACACCATCAGGGATATGACCTTCCCTTGCCGTTTCACGCTTGACGCTGATGCGATATGCACTGCTTCCCGGCGCACAGGACAGACTGTAATTTCGCATCGTCGTCTGACCTTCAAAGGCCAATCGTAAAGTAATGTACTGACCCGCTAAATGCGGCGAGGGAACACTACCATCCGAAGGCTTGAGATAGAATGAAGTTATCTCATCCGATTCAACAACTTTGTCAATCACATAAAATTCGCGAAAACCACGCCCACCATGATCCTGATCATGTTTTTGATAGATGCCCTTCTCATGGTCAATCATAATCTGAGCCAACAGACCATAAGCCTTTGCCCATGCGTCAATCACCTGATCACTTGCCTGTTCGCCCAGCAACTCCTTGATTGCTGCCAAAAGATTCTGCCCCACAATCGGATAGTGCTCCGGCTCGATTCCCAGAGAAACATGTTTGTGTGCAATCAAATCGACATGCGATCCCAACTGATCCAATTGATCAATGTGTGTGGCATAGGCAACAATCGCGCCAGCCAATGCACGCTGTTGTCCACCGCTAAACTGATGTGCCTGGTTAAAGTATGGCTTGACCTCAGGATTGTTTTCAAACAACTGTTTGTAGAACAATCGTGTGAGTTCTTCTGCCTTGGGAGCCAGAATCGGGGCGGTCTGTTTGACGATTGAAATGGTTTGTGAATCGAGCATGAGGTTATCCTTTTCTTCTTATTTGTTGTATTTTATATACATCTTTTTAGTTCCATGCAACCTCTTTTTAAAATTAACACCGAAGTATTGGTGTAAACCCGGCATTGATTGCCATTTGATGCATATGAGATACAATAATTTACTACAAGAGCACTATTAATTGAATTAGCACTGTTAAACAATGCATCTGACACAATTCACTGATTATTCGCTACGGGTTCTGATTTATCTGGGACTCCATCAGGATCGCCTGGTTTCTATCAGTGAGATCAGTGAAGCCTATGAAATTTCGCGAAATCACCTGCTCAAGGTTGTTCATCATTTGACCAAAGCCGGCTATGTCGATGGAATTCGTGGCCGTAACGGCGGTCTAAAATTGTCGATGAAACCGGAAAAAATCATCATTGGTAAGGTTGTTCGTGTATCCGAGCCCAACTTCAATGTGGTCGAGTGTTTTTCCAAAGAACATAACACTTGCCCAATCGCACCCAACTGTAAGCTCAAATCCATTTTCAATGATGCTGTCAATTCGTTCCTGGAAGAACTGGACAAACATAGTCTTTCAGAAATTTTATCTAGTCCTCAGAAACTGACACAGCTTCTAACCTGATTTTCCATAATAATGCTATCTTGTGTATCAATTGAAACACTCGAATTTCATCACTGGATCAAAGGATCATCCGTCTATTGAGTTTGTTTTTCACACTTTGACAGCAAAATCCGGCAGCGCATTGACCGCGCCATTGACGTCCAGCAAGGCTGGATCGGTGTAGAAGTTGGTGGTCAGTTCGATGCGACTATGCCGCATGGCAGCTTGAGCGACTCGGGGATGGACACCGGCGACGGCCAGATGGGTGCCGAAGGTGGTGCGGAGGGCGTGGATATCGACGACTCGGCCACGTGCGTCATTCTTGGAGATTCCCGCTGCTTGACAGTCTGCGTCGAAGACACGGATGCCGGGCGGGTTGTCGAAGAGCAGAGATTTGTAGCATTGCTTGCTGCGATGTTCGAGGTGCTGCCTGATCTTCTCAACCACATCGGCCCGCAATGGCAGACGACTTTCCTTACCGCTCTTGGACTGGCTAGCATAGAGTTCAAAGTACGGTGCAGGCTTGGCATCCAAAAACAACTGGCCAAGCGTCAGGCTGCGCAGTTCCTTGTGCCGCAGGCCAGTGGAGACAGCCATCAGGTAAAACAATGCGCGTTCCCGGCCCAAGCGTTCGAGTTTCTTGAGATGGGTTGGCTTGAGTTTGGTTAAACCGCGTTCGTAGCAGGCGTCCAGATTCTGCTGCGTGATGGTTTCGTATTTCCAGCTTTGGCGACCCTTGCGTTTGGACATGGGGATTTCAACTTTGCCTCGGCCCCACTCGGCGATGGGGCGCAGTGATGTCGCATGGAGCAGGTTGCCGACTTCCTCAATCGTTAATGCTCTGCGGATGTGACGACGATCACTGGCGCGATCTGCTTTCTGCACCATGGTCAGTGGGTTGGCGACGATGCGTTGTTCTCTGACGAGCCAGTTGCAGAACGCGTGCATCGAGATCACGTATTCGTTGCGTGTGGCGGCGGCCATGTCTTTGTCTTCAGCCTTGCTGAGCCAACGGTTCATGGCATCACTGGTGATGTCAGAGAGCTTTTTGATCTTCAAATCTTGCACCAAACGGTTGAGTCGGCACTTCACATTCTTGCGATAGTTCTCTGAGACTTTGCGGCCACGGACGCGCTTGATCTTCAGATGATCCAGATATTTTTCGATGTGATCGGTGATGGCTGCTTTGCTGTGTTCAGCCACTTCGATCTCTTTGGGTGTGATGAAGCCAGCACGAATCTTCTCCTGTTCGGCAAGGACATCAGAGAGCACCCGCTGAGCAGCTTGTTCATCGCGGCAGCCGGTGGAGATGCGTTTATCGTTGCCAGTATGATCGGTGTATCTGGCATACCAGACTTCCGAGACGTACATCATGCGCTTGCCGTCTTCAGCCAGGGGTGGCGTTTTGAGCTTGTCGTGTTTGGTTCGCCATTGGACGACGGGTTTATTGCGTCGTGTAACGATTTCCGCGCCGTCGGGCATGGGGATCGGGTAGGTTTTCTTATACAGGTTGGCCATGATTTTTTACGCAAGCCTTTCATGTTGGTGTCGCGTTGTTATGACACCATTCATCCTCAAATCCGCTT
>PAIY01000020.1 GCA_002704825.1 Phycisphaeraceae bacterium | reverse complement strand
GGCTCTGCTGCTCGATGACCGCCCGCCAGTCCGCAGCCCGCCGCCGAACGGGGCTGCCCAGTATGATTCACAGACGCGGTGACAGCTTCAGGCCCAGGCGATGATGGTGTGGATGATTCCATCCACATAACGTCCCATCAAATCAACAAACCTGGAAGACGTGATTCACGGAACGGCATGCTCGCTAAAAAGGGTTCCGGGGGTTGGGGACGTGACTTTGGTCAGTTGCGACATGAGTTGGAATATCGGTATGAAGACCAGGGCACGAAGAAGTTCATCAATGTGTTGTTGCTGTTGGCTGAGCATGACGAAGCTGTGGTTGATCGGACACGATGACACTGAATGAAAATCCCTCTTCTGTTTTGAAACTCAGAATACTGCTGACCTCATCCCAATGGATTCCAGAATCCGGATCAACTTTCCTGCCGGCTGATGTCTTTCGGTTTCCCATCCCAATTTGAAATTGAGCTGTAGTCGATTCCCATACTTGCATAATGCACGGTATTCCCCTATTTGAAGTATCTCAGGGCTATCTTGTGCATGAGCGTTGCGCTAACATATGACGCGTATTGTTGGCATGAATCGTCCTTTTGTTCGTCTGCGAAGTCAGACACACCTTTCATCGAAAACGCAAGCGGATGAGGAAGAGAGGAATGAGCAGCCGCATGCATGAGCCCAAACGCTTCCATATCGATACCCACAAGCTTTCGACTATGCTCTTTGATCTCTTCGACTAAGGCTGCATTGGCTAGCACGCAAGCGCCAGACGCACATGGTCCCACATGAAGTGCTGGGGGATGATCTGGTTTCTGACTTGGCCAGTTCGCCCATACACTATGCAAGAGTTCCTTATCTCGTTGTGCATCCAAGAATACGGATCTTAAATGGCTGTCGAGACGGTGCGGCAAGGGATCTGGTACCAACACATTACCTGTGGTGCCAGGGATTAGCTTTCCACTCCCCCAATCCCAGCATGGATCGGCTACTATGACATCCCCGAGTTGTACATCATTCCGCACTCCCGCAGTGATACCCGTCATCACTAAATACCGTGGAGAAAAATGAGACACTATCTTAGTTGCCATCACCGCTGCTGCTGGCATGCCCATCTGGGGTAAGTGCGCAGCAACTGCGTTCAGTTCTTTATTGCCATCACTAAATACACCGGAGTAATAGCGACTATCATCCGCAACCTTGTCAACTTGCTTCCAGTCGGTCAGTCGTTGCACTGCGTCAAACTCGGGCGTTACAAGTGCTGTGATTACAGCAAGATCGTGACTGAACGTCCGCCCAAGTGCCTCTCCTTGTTTGAGTTCAATCAAATACTCCAAACGATGCCGGAGCCCTTCTTCCCAACTCGTCGAATTATCTTCATATAGTAGAACTGTCCACAGATAGCCTGCGAAGAGTTCCCCAGCAGCTTTCAGTCGATCGGTATATGCTGTGAGTCCCACAATACAAGAAGGCTTCTTGTACCGCGTTCTAGCGTGAATCTCAGTAAGAAGGTCGATTCCGCCTTTAGACTGTGGAGATTCGCCTTCGCGATTGGGAAGCTGGATATCTAGTATCACCAAATCAAACTTCTGGCGCGCGAGATGGCGTTTTGCATCCATCTGGCAACGCGACACAAACACTGATTCCAACGGAATTTCGTCAATTTCACTAATCACCTGCCTAATACGTTCAATTTTTCGTTCGGCATCGTCAACTATCAGAACACTAATCATCAAGCCCCCTCCTTATCATAAGCAACTGACAATATGGCGGCATGTAATTCGTCCTTCCATCCATCCACTGCAGCGTTGTAATACACCATACCCAAGTAGACTTTTAGATGCTCTTGTCTCAGTTGTGTATCTAGCTCATCACGAGTCATCCGATCATGCCCCTCACCAAAGACATCAAATTGAGTCACAACTATAACTGGAGCGATAATGTCGTGTCTCTTCATTTGTCTGAGGATAGCCCGTCCAGCGTAGTGCTGTGGACGACCACCGTCTTCGTCCAGACCGATATCGTACGTCGGCATCGTCATATCCAGCAATATGAGATCATACATTTCATTACCCATGATGGCCCGTAGTCCCGAATTATATGACTTTCGGATGACCAAAACACATTGGGGTAGTAGATTGCGCAGGAACAGCTCCAATTGCTGGCGTTTGTTCTCATCATCTTCAATAATCAGCATTCTCATGATCCTGGCTCCTTTGCTCCCATTCATGAATTGGAATCGTCATGTGCACGAAAAACTGAGACTCGTCTGACACGCCGAAATCAAGCGTCGGCTTGCGGGTTCCGACGGCAGATGAAAAATCATGATGCAAGATCTTCTGCATCTTAAAGAAACCGGTACCGCCTTCTGTTGTCACGGATTGGGAAAACACATTGGAGTGCAGATTCTTGCGAATCCCAGCAATAGTCGCCTTAGCATCAGGGCTTGGAACATTGTCACCCAATGCATTCTCACAGCGGATATTCAGAATATCATCGGCTAGAGAGACCGCAACGTCGACCGCAGGAACCGGAGACATTTGAGAGTGCCGAACTGCGTTTTCGAAGACCAAGAAAAGAAGATCAACAAAACTGGGAAGATTCCCCGAAATCCGAAAACTGTCGAGTTCCTTGGGAACATTGAGATTGGTTCGAAACTCTGGGCAAGCCGCTTGAATACTAGCAGTCCCAATATTAACTGCCTCCTCAATTGAAAACGGTTCTCTCAGCATTTCGGCTTTAGTAAGCCGGAACCACCCAGTAATGCGATCCAATATATTCTGAAGCTGTGTCCTCGCCCTGCCGATAGCTGTTCTCAGTTTCCAAGAGCCATCCGCAGTCAACGCACGATCTACGTTTGTTTGCAACGCAAGTAGCATATCATTTACACGAGGTTTCGCAGTGGTTTGCAAAACTTGTCGAATATCTTTGAGACTCGGCTCCAGTTTCTCGGTAAAAAAGTACTCAAAGACATAATCTAGAAACGCATCGAATGACATATCCTCTTTAATACCAGTCGATAGATAGTCCACTTCTGGACGAAGTAAGACGAAATCGATGAGGCCAGGGGCATCAGGTGTCTTCTTAATCTGTAGCCAAGATGTTTTCATCTCTTCAATCAAAGTATCGAATCCCGATGTAAACTCCGAGAGAGATTTTTGCAGACATTTCTCAAGATCAGTATCTGCAACTTGTAGTTCTTGGGGCCAGTTAGTATTCGGCTTGTAAGTGCCGGACTTGGCATCGCGCAGAGTGACAAGATTCTCCGCTTCAAGCGGGCCGCGTAGCTGCCCAGCTAGAGTTCCGTGCCGAATGCGGACACTCAGATAACCATCCAGTCCATGTTGACTGCTAGAAACAAATTCATCCCGCAATCGGGCAACAATTGACTCCAACAACGAAGTCATCTCATTGCGGGGAAACGCACCGGAAAGTAGAGCCTCGACATCCCCCTGTGCCACGCGTTGGCGGGTATCACGCAATCGAGACTTCTCCTCAGGCGACATACCTGTACGAACAAACGCCATATATCGTGAAAAACTTTCCTTTAGAGTGTCGCGAGCTACGTTTTTCACACTGATGGTGTCAACGTGAATCTTGCTTTGTTCAACCTCACGTATGCGTTTGCTTAAAGTAAGCTTTCGCATGATACTGCGGATTTCTGCCTGATACTCGTCTTTATTCTCAGGATCCAATTCAGCAAGGAGTTGACAGACTGCTGCTCTTTCGCGTGAAACTTCATTGGAACTGCCAAACACAACCCACGAATCCATGACACTCTCCACGCATATATGCCGGAGGAAATGGACTAAAAGTACGTGATCGAACTTTTTAGTGTGATCTCTGAGAATAGAAGGGCGCTCCAAGGAATGAGCTGCCAAGAAGTCCTCTGCTGCAAAACTACGGAGATACGCGCAATCCTCAGTCGAGCGTGAGACATAAAGGTCCATCACAACAACAAACGCAAGTAGTTCGGACATATATATTTTGGCGTCATCAGAAAGTGCATCAACAACCTCACGAATTGGCATAATAGGATTGAGGGAGGGGTCACCAGTAACGGACTCCGCTAAAAACACAATACACTCACTGTATCTCTCAAGACTCAGCAAGCATGATGGAATCGTCCGGGTGGCTTGACGCCGGAGGAAAGGATTCATATCTTCAGCGAGAAGTTTCTGCGCAGCAACAAGAGCGTTCTCCGTGTCGTGATCTCGTAGCAAACGACGCATGACACACCAAAGCCCAAAGCTACCACTATATAACTTCTGGACAGATGAAATGTCCTGTGACTCATTGGATTCAAGCATGAGCCACGGTGCTGGTGGGTGGCTTGAGGGAGTGAATGCCGCGATGTAACCTTGTCGAAGCAGTGGGTCAACAGACCACCATAGTTCAAATGGTGAGAGCAGACCCAATCCTGCAAGATGGCGTCCCCATTCTCTACGACTATTGACATCAAGACGCGCATCTTCCGACCATTCTAGAAGAATACGAAGTAAGCAATCGGTACCGCTGCCTTCGAGTGCCCATGCTGTCCTAGATATTTGAGCTGCACAGGCTAGGCGATCTGGCCTGCCATGGAGAACCGACAACAGCGAGCAATACAAGTTTTGTGAAACTGCTGAGGGAGATCGTTCTGGGTTACCTGTCGCAAGAACTGTTGATAAAGCCGAATTAACACGGGCAGCCGAATCAGCCGTGTCCAATGAGCATGAAGGCATTTCATGGTTCTCTTCCACAGCCATTAGTGCTTCCATCTGCTCAAGAGCCTGATGTGAAATAAAAGTACGATGATCACGATTCTTGTCGAGAAGAAATAGCAAGCGAGACAGTCTCATGTCTGGTACCACAGAAGCGCATTTTTCCAGAAGCGATTGCATTAGTGATCGCGACAATGGCCACTCTTTGGTGATGGTGGTCTGCAATGTGGCTACAAACATCTCGTATGTATCAATTGCAGTCCCAACAGCCTCGATACCCAACATACCGCTGCAATCGTCCATTGTGTATGGGGGTACAGTTGAGATGTGATGTCGTAGATATGCATTTATGTCTGAATCAACATTGAGATCGCCTAGGTAAGCCTCAAAGACCTCCCCAAATGTGAGTGGCGAGACAGAAGGCTCACTTCGATAGCTAACCCAATGAACGAGAAACGTGACTATGCCGCTTACGGATTCACCTAGATCTTTGATTGATTGTGCAAATTTTTTCTGCTGTTCCAAACCTCTAAATTCTTGATAGAAAGCTACCTTCTTCTTCAACAACCAAATCGATGCCCCGTACTCCTCTTCAACATCAGTCAACAACGCCAGGGCGCGTTCCGCATTCCCCTGTACAAACTCGTTATCCAATTGTTCACGATGTTGATTGAAACGTGCAATTCTTTGTAGATGTGGTTCAAGGCGAAGGTAGCACCAGCTCAGTTCGCAAGCAAGATTGACGGAACCTGATACAAGGAAGGGTCGCAAATCGTGAATCGACGACGGAAATGGAGCCGCGAATGTGCGAGCCATAAGTTTAGGCTGACTGTCAACCCAATTCAGGAACACACCGTAATCAGTAGGGCGCAAAATGTCGCGGACAAACGAAAGTGTAATGCTCGGTTTGTCGCTCTTTAGCATCGCCACTTTGGCTTGTACCAAACAACGCTTGCCTGAGTTTTTAGAAGCGATCTTTCTGCGTTTCCTTTTCGTTTTGTTGCTCCTACCCACTACTCTCTACTCCTTCATCAACCTCGTCGGCCATGCTCATAATGATCATCTCTGGCACAGCGCGTTTGCGACGCTGACCAGTAGCTATTCGTTAGCTCATTTTTTCTGAGGATTGTACCACCGACATCTTTGCAGTTGGTACTATCTGACGCCAGTTATACTGAGAAGATCGCTTGCTAATCCTCATATTTAAACTGCCCCACCGATCTCTGGCTCAACATACCCCAAGAACTTCTCATGTCGATTCCGATGTGTACGCCAATAATTGTTGGCTCCTGGAAGTTTCTCCCGGATATCCGAGTTCGTCACAATCAGACGCTTCTTGGCTCGTGAAATAGCGACGAAGTACGCGCAGTTGTTTGCTTCGCTATCCTTACTCCAAAATGTCTCTTGCTCAACCCCTTGGACAACCACCGTGTGAAACTCCAATCCTTTGCACTTGTGAATGGTGAGAATCCTGACAGCGTCGATTCCTCCAATCGATTCAAGAGCTTTCAAGGGGTCGGCGTTTTCGTTGAAGCTGCTCGTGATCAGGCCTTTGATGTTTGCCAGGATCTCGTTCCTCCGAGCCCCGTTTTCATAGTCATGGGACAATCCTCGAATCGTGTCGTCTCCGAGTTTCTCAAGCAGTTCTTCAATCAGATCCCAGGCGGTCTGAAAAATCGGATTGTCCCTAAGAGCGGTCTTGGCTTTGTGAAGTAAACGATCCCAGTCGCGTGGAGTTGAAGAACGCTCCACTATTTCACTATCGAGAATCCGCCGAAGTCTCTCCCACGCGTCGGGTTCCGCATCCCCGAGAATGACGAGGAGAAAATCCACAATAAGGCAGAAAAGTGGTTCCGCACCAAGATCCTGAATCTCCTGCTCATTCCGGAATGGTATGCCGCGCTCGTTTAGGAGCCCCATGATCTTTTGGGCGTAGAGATGGGGCTGGTTGTTGCAAAGGATCGCAATTTGGGAGAATGGTATTCCTTGCGCGTTCCAACGAGCGACCGATTCCGCAGCCCATTGAGCCTCTGCATCGTCGTTCTCAAAAAATTCGCAAGCCACTTCGCCCTCGGATCCGGCAATTTGTTCGTCCGGAACAGCGGCTGCCGGATCAATGTCACGAATCATTCGGTTATGAACCCGTCGGATCCGGTGAAGGGACCGGAAGTTCTGATAGAGATTGAGAGGGGTCGCTTTAAAGTCTCCCTCGAACTTAAGGAATATCCCCTCAAGGGCGCCAGCCCATCCCATAATCTTCTGCTTTGTATCCCCAACAGCGATGATTCTCGCGCCGCAGTTCTGGAATGCATTCAAGACCAGGGAGTACTGATTATCCGTGCAGTCCTGAAACTCATCCAGGAAAACGTCGCTGTAGGTCGACTGAATGGAATTACGTGCAGCTTCGCATCCGTTCAAAACCTCATTTGCAAGTGGAACCATGTCCTTGAACGTGATTTGTTTGCGAAGTATCCGATGTTCTCCAACGGTATAGCCCTCATCCAGCGAATCCTGCCCTTTGAGAGCGGTCCTGAAGATGTCGATTAGTCGCTTCCCAAAGGCATGAAAAGTGTAGCTATCAAATCGTCCCGCGAGTTCTGCTCCGCACCGCATGGACACCCGTTCTTTGAGATTCTCGCTTGCGTCCTTCTTGAAGGAGATCGCGAGAATACGCTTTGGGAATGGGCAGACGCCTGTCCGAAGCAAGAAATCTGCACGTTGCGCCAGCGTTTCTGTCTTTCCCGCTCCTGGGCCTGCCAGAAGAGCGATACAACCTCGCTGAGATGTTACCGCCTTTTCGGCATTGGGCTCAAGCGTGAGACCACTTGAAGGACGCCAGTGGCTCGGACGAATCATTCAAACACCTTCTTCAGCTTCTCGGCAACGTACTCGATCAACTCACGATATTCTTCGGGAAGTTTGGACTCAACTTGTTTGAGTTTGAGTTTTGAGAACGCTTCAATGTGAGCTGCTGGCTTGCTGCCAACTTTAAAAAGCCGATGATACTCGTCAAAGTAGGACAACTGATCTTCGGGATACCAATCCGTACTGGCATGGCTCTTCCCAAGAACTGAGCGGAAAGTACTCTCGTCAGGTTCTTCCAAATCCTCGGTTACAACGCTGTAGGCATTCGGGTATGCGAGCAGCAAACTGAAGTCGAGGTCTAGTGGCCAAGAGTAGAAGACTCCCTTCCTTTTTAGATAATTCAGCCATTTCTCCCCCGGGAGCTCATTGTCTCCTTCACCTTCTTCGAGTGGGTTACAAGCGTCCCATTTCTCGACCGTGGCCTTTTCCATTTTCTCTCCGAGCTGCCCGATTTTTTTAAGTTGGTCTCGTGCATACTTGATGCGTCCCCAGCCACCATTGTGACGACTCAGATCTAGATCAAGCAGTGTGACATATGGGATTTTCAGGTCACGGAGAAGTCTCCAAAGATAGTTTACGTGGCGTCCACCAAGCTGGGCCAGCACGATACCATTCTCGTCCATAGGTAGCCCCGCGGACTCAAATAGTTTTGGAAGGACGATATCCTCACTTGCTCCCTCACCTAGTACAACAATGCGGGCAAAGTATATCTCCGGATTCGAGAGAAGGCCTTCGCGCACAAACTTGTGAGCATCCATATCATCCTCAGGCGGCAGTTTGATCGTCCTTACGGATGTCGTACGGTTCTCGCCGAGTCTTGTAAAGCGTATGAGTTCAGGCCTGATCCTTCGGAGCATCGAGGGAGCATGGGTGGTTACAATCGCCTGAACATCGGGTCCTGAACAAGTCTTCGCGAGCGACTTGTTGATCCTTCCAAGGTAGTGTGGAGACAAGCTGTTCTCGGGCTCCTCTACTGCGATGATCGAAAACACTGGTGGATTAAGTTTGTCCAGATGGATTCCCATATCTTTGTCGTCCTCCTGCTCCATGGACTTGCGTCCAATCTCGATGTAGGAAATAACGAGAGATAGGTAAAGCAACGACTTCTGCCCGTCGCTGAGCAGCGAATAGTCGATGTCATTCGAAGCGTGGGCTGGAGTAAACTGAACAGAAAAATTTTGAACAAGCTTCTCAAGGCTGTCAGCCCCGAAAGTGACTGAAGCATCCTTGAAATGACTGCCTTTGTGCAATGTAGCCCAGTTTTCCGAAATGCTCTCACTGGTGGCTTTGATTGCAGGATTCACCTTTATGAGTTTCTGAAGCTCGGAAACAATGTCCTCATATTTTTCGGCTTCTTTCTGCCATTTTACTGCTCGAACAATTCGCCCCAATAGTGAAGCAGTGTTGGATCGGATGTGATCGTTCGGATCCCGCCTGGCAGGAAGATAATAGAACGCAATATGGTTGCGATCAGCCCTTGGGACGCCCCGCAGCTTATCCTCGCCGTTGTCTTCCTTGCCAACGACGTAAGAAAACGAGTCTGCAATGTCGCCGTCTGGACCCATCGTGGCCGTTAATCGAAAGCGGATTTTAAGCACCTCGCCTTCCTCATTGAGCCTCATGTGATTGAAACATGGAGGAATCGTGTTTGCGTCATTATCGGTTGCAGCCTCTGGTAAGAGAAAATCGGCTTCAATTGTGAAGCTGCGTTCTTTCGGGGACTCTTCCTCATGGACTCCCACATGGAAGTCATCTACTCTCACGCTTCTACGGTTAGGGTTGGTGTCGAACATTCGGCTTAGAGCCTGAAGGATTGCGGTTTTGCCGGATCCATTTGGCCCGATGACCATTGTTGTGGAGTCCTCGAACGTGATTTCTTGGGTATCAGGGCCGAAGCATTGGAAATTGGTGAGTCGTAGCGTTGAAAGCTTCATGTGGTTCCTTGAAGGGTAGTGGCTTATTAGACGGTCTCGAAAATGTCCTTCGCGCAGTTGCTCCAATTTACGGTATTCAAACGGAAAAATATAATGAGGTTTGAAGGACGGGGTATGCCAGATTCAACCGCCAACTGTATAAGATATTTTTTGAGCTAATAGTTGATTGAGCATTTATGATAAAGAGTCCATTCTTCGCAATAGTCATACAGGCGCTCGGTCATTGTGCTGGAGAACGCCCCCGATAATACCGTCTAAGTTTACCAGAGTCGTACGGCTATTCCAATACGAACAACTGACTTAACATGCCGTATGGTGTCGATCAAGAATTATTGTTTTTTATTTTGTCAGGCATTGTGTTTAACTGCCCATCATGAAGAAAGACCTTAACGACGCATTTTCGAAATCCCCCCGATTACTCGACCAACTTGTCGACATTTGTCCACCACCACGGAACTGAGCATTTGTTTGGATTCTTCAGCCAGTGCTATGAACAAGTGAGTCTGATCCTGACGACGAATCTGCCGTTCGCCGATTGGCCGCAGATCTTCGCTGACGATCAAAGCATGATGGGCGCGTTGCTCGACCGCCTAACCCACCACGTGCACATCATCGGCATCGAATGTCCTAGATCACTAACTGAGGTTGTCAAGAGCAGTCCCTTAATTAACGTCATCAACATTTCCATTAATATAACTGTCTTTTGTACTTCAGACGTCATCATGGTCTAATAATGCTCATGCTTGCACAGGTCCACAGTTTTGTGCTACAAGGCATCGACCCTGTAGCATGTGAAGTTGAAGTCGATATCGCCGACAAAGGGCTCCCCAAGACCACCATTGTGGGTCTGCCTGATGCCGCTGTAAAAGAATCGATTGAACGGGTGCGTTCTGCCGTCACCAATAGCGGCTTCCCTTTCCCCATGAGTCGCCTGTTGGTCAATCTTGCCCCAGCAGATATTCGTAAAGAGGGACCCATTTTTGATTTACCAATAGCCATTGGCCTATTACTCGCTACCAATGTCATTCAATCTCAAACGCATAAAAAACTGCTATTTGCTGGTGAACTGGCTCTTGATGGACGACTTAGGCCGATCAAAGGTGCCATTAATCTGGCAATCCTCGCTAAAAGTCTCAAATTCGATGGCGTGGTAGTACCCGTTGAAAACGCATCAGAAGCGGCAGCTGTGGGTGATATCAATGTCTATCCGGCTGACTCACTTGCCAGTGTAATCGGATTTCTGAACGGAACCCATGAACTTGAACCCCATCACGAAATTGATGTCGAACGCCTGCTTGTCGAAGAACAGACAACCATCGACTTTTCCGATATCAAAGGTCAAGAAGCCGCCAAACGTGCAATGCTCGTAGCTGCGGCTGGAGGACACAATATCTTGATGATTGGCCCAGCTGGTTCCGGAAAGACCATGATGGCACGTGCACTGGCTGGGGTGTTGCCACCACTCTCACGTGACGAAGCCTTGGACGTGACTCGGATTTACTCATCTGTCGGGCTGGTTCCCAAAGGTCAACCCATTCTCACACAACGCCCCGTGCGCAGCCCACATCACACAGCAAGCAGCGTTGCTATGATCGGGGGTGGCACGATCCCCCGCCCAGGTGAGGTAAGTCTTGCTCATCACGGCATTCTGTTCCTCGACGAGACCCCTGAATTCCCTCGAACGGTACTCGAAACGCTCCGTCAACCCTTGGAAGATGGAATGGTCACCATTGCTCGATCACATAGCAGTATTGCCTTCCCTTCCCGTTTTATGCTTGTTGCTGCTATGAATCCATCTCCCAAAGGAGATAAACCCTCGGATGAGGTATCACAGCGTGAAATGGATCGCTATCTGGCTAAGCTCTCAGGTCCACTGATTGATCGCATCGATATTCACGTTGAAGTGCCACCGGTGCCCTTTACGCAACTGTCCAATGAGAAGAATGGAACTGATTCGCTGACCATGAGAAATACCATCGTCAAAGCAAGGCAGACACAGATCAAACGCAATGGAGGCTCACGCAAGCCCAATAGTACCCTCACAGGTCGTGAACTCAACAAACTGGCCAAGATGGATGGCCCTACCACCGAACTCATCAGGCAAGCCATGAATGAACTCAATCTGTCTGCCAGGGCATATGATAAAATCCGACGGGTATCAAGAACTATTGCAGATATTGAAAGAATGGAACAAATCCAAATGCAGCATGTAGCTGAAGCGATCCAGTACCGTATTTTGGATCGGCGACATTAATCTTCCCAAATTGCTCTGGCAGTGCAAATGATTTCAATTGAACGAGCAACAGACTTTTCAACAGGCTACCCTGATAAAATTATTTCTAATTTTATTTCTTGTGATTCTTGATACCCCATCTGTATCTGGAGTAATATGAATCAAGTTCGGGCCAGAATTCTGTTTTCTTCAATTGGGCCAACAGTTAACAATTTTTCGGGATGTCAATTGCATCAATTTCTGTATGGATGCACGTTGCATGGTGTTGATACATTTCAGTCTATATCCTGGGAAAAAGAACCTCTCTTTCTCTTGAGGTGGTAGACAGGTTGTTTATTTATGACGAGGGGATAGAACCAAACTATGCCAAGCAAACCAGCCAAGAGTGCGCTTCAATCTGTTATTACATTTGAGGGAAGTCAAGGAATTCCAGCACGGGGTACCCTGATGAAACTCACCCCCAAACTGGTCATCTTTGAGGTTTACAACCCCTACTCTATCGTGCAAATGAGTGAGGTTCTCAAGAATGTCACCATCTATCGCGGTGACAGAACGATCTATAACGGTCGTGCATTTGTCCGTAACATGGTTGGAACCGGCGTAATGTACGTCGTCTCGGCTACCCTGGCAGACGAATTGCAAATCGAAGCCTTGGAACCTGGTGATGAACTCCGGAGCGAATTCAAATCATTCGTCGACAACTGGTTGGCAAGCCACGAGAGCCTCAAGAACGGCTATCACCGAATTGTCGGTGACATTCGAAACTTCCTGACGCACATCAGCCGCTGGATTGAACAAGGTGAATCTGTCGTTGGTGTTGAAGGTGAGGATGGCATCAATGAGGAAATGGCTCAACAGTTCCTCAACGATATTGCAACTGAAATTTGGCCAACGTTCGAAAAACTGTTTTATGAATTCGAGGTTCAAGCCAACGAGGTTCCAGAAGAACTGATCGAAATCCACAAAGCATTTGCACAAGCTGAAATTCATCCATTGATCATGATATCGCCGTTTATGCATCGAACCTACGAAAAACCTCTGGGCTATGCTGGGGATTACGAGATGGTGAACATGCTGCTGCGTGATCCTTGGGAAGGTGCCAACACCTATGCGAAACTGATCAATGCGATTCTGGTCAAATCAGACACAGCTCAAGCACACAGAAACCGTATCGATCTACTGGTTCAACGTCTCTCCAATGAATGCCAGCGTGTTAAGGCTCAAGGAAGAGACCGCATCAAAATCCTGAACGTCGGATGTGGTCCCGCTGCTGAACTGGTTCGCTTCATCCGCAATTCTGATTTATCTGACATGCTCGACATCGAGATGATGGACTTCAATGAAGAGACACTTGTCTACGCTGAAAACGAAATTATCAAAGCAATCAAAGAGTGCAAACGCAAAACAAATGTCAGATTTGTCCATCTAAGCATTCATGATCTGCTGCGTGCAACAAGCCGACAGAGCGAGCCACTACCCCTGGCACTCAATTATGACTACGTCTATTGTGCTGGCCTTTTTGATTACCTGCCTGACAAGCGATGTCAACGACTGATCAAACTGTTCTATCAGTGGGTGAATCCTGGTGGCATGGTTGCGATCACCAATGTGCATCCCAAACACAGCATCAAAGGTTTTTTGGAACACATCCAGGAATGGGTCGTCATTTTGCGTACTGAAGATGAGCTTCTAAGACTTGCTGGCGATCTGGGGACACGAAAGATTGAATCAGAACCAACTGGAATCAATGTCTTCTTGGATATTCGAAAACCTCAAGTGGGTTAATGAGTTTGATGACCACGAGTGCAAATGATATTTCACAAACACGTGAGTTCCTTGAAACCGAGAACAATTTACGACACCGTAATTTGAAAATCGGTTTTCTTCTCACATTATTCTTTGTTCCAGCAGGCAACTGCTTGGAATGGTTTGTTTACCGTGATTACATTGTCGAGTTCTTGACGACGCGTTTGGTCTTTGATGTGTTTCAACTGCCATTATTTGCCCTACTGTTTCTCCCGATTGGCAAACGACAGGTCAAAGTACTGAGCCACATTTGGCCCTTGATTCCAGTGATCATGGTCAGTTGGCTGATCTATCGCAGTGAAGGTTCGGTCTCGCCGTACTACGCGGGTTTAAACTTAATGATCATCGTTGCCTGCTTCCTGATCCCCTTCACTTGGCTTGAGGCATTGTTTTATTGCACGATGACGTTGCTTACTTATGTGATCGCCTGTGTCGCACATGACCAAACTGACGTCAACTGGATGCTACTGCTTAACAACTTGTATTTCATCTCGGTCACTGGGGTGATCTGTGTGGTGGCCTGCTATTTCCTGACTCGCAAACGTCAAGAGGACTTTCGCTTGCGTCATGAACTGGCTCAACGCAATGAACAGCTTGCAGAACTTGACCGTTTAAAGTCGGACTTTTTTGCCAACATCAGTCATGAATTACGTACACCACTCACATTGATCTTGGCACCTATCGACGAAATGCTTGGTGCAGGATCGAATCTTTCAATCTCTGCACGCAACTCAATTGCTATGGTTCGAAGCAACGCCATGCGATTGCTTAGCCTGATTAATGATCTACTGGACTTGGTTCGCCTTGAGGGTGGCACATTAAAGCTAGATTGCAAACCACTCAATGTGACCAATCTGGTTCGCGGGTTGGTTGAATCCACCAGGCATCTTGCTGAACGCAAACAGCAAAAAATTGAACTAAACGATGATTACACGCCCGTCATTGTCAATGCTGACAGCAACAGGTTAGAGAAAATCATTCTGAACTTACTGACAAATGCAATCAAGTTCACCGACAAGAATGGCACGATCACAGTGAAATGGCATCTTGAAAGTGAAAACTATGTGCTTTCCGTAAAAGATGACGGTATAGGTATTGCTGAAGAAGACCTTTCCAATATTTTTGACCGCTTCAAACAAGTAGACAGTTCGTCAACACGCAAATATCAGGGCTTGGGTTTGGGGTTAGCCATGGCCCGCGAATTAGCCTTGGAGCATAACGGCACACTGGAAGCCAAAAGCAAGCTTGGAGAAGGTTCGGAGTTTATCTTAAAGCTACCTCAAATCAGCGATCCTAATCTTGCAGTCCAATTGGAAGATGATGAAGACTCTGATCCAATCGAATCATTGATGCATGAAGCTGAATCGCATCAATCCAGTTCTCCAATCACACCCGAAACGGGCATTGTTGGAGATGGCAAATTCAAAGTCGTGGTGATCGATGATGAACCGGACATGCGTTCATTCCTCACCACAACACTTGCAAACGAACACGAAGTCCATTTTGCTTCAGACGGCATATCCGGTCTTAAAATGATCCAATCAATCAAACCTGATCTCGCCATTCTGGACTTGATGATGCCTGGTATGAATGGCATGGATGTTTGCAGTGCAATTCGCCAGTCACAAGACCTGCAATTAACACGCGTGATCTTAGTCACTGCCAGAGCCGATGAGCACTCAAAAATTGAATGTCTAAACCGTGGTGCAGACGATTATCTCACAAAGCCTTTTAGTACCATCGAACTGCATACACGGGTAAAAAACCTTCTCAAAGCCAATCAACTTCAAAAAGAACTCAAGAAGAGCTATGACAACCTCAGCGAAACATTGAAAAAATTACAGGAAACAGAATCACAGCTTTTGCAAAGTGAAAAGATGAATGCCCTGGGCTCCCTTGCTGCTGGTTTGCTTCACGAAATCAACAATCCGTTGAACTTCACACAATTTGCAGTGCAAATCCTTCAGAAAAAAGCGACATCGTTAACAGATTTGGAAAGCGACACATTAAAAGACATCAGCGAGGGTATAGAACGTGTCGCTCAAATTATCAGCGATCTCAGAGACTTTGCCTATCCAGAACAATCTGGCAATCATGCTGTATTTAACGTCAAAGAATCAATTACATCAGCGTTACGTTTTACATCAAATATCTGCTCTGAGATCAATGTGGAAACAGATGTTTCTGATATGCTGATTAACGGATCTAAATCACAACTCACACAAGTCCTCGTCAACTTGATCCAGAATGCTGTCAACGCTCTGGAGTCTAGTCAACACAGCCCGTGCATTTGGATTTCAGGCCACGTTGCAGAACAAAAAGCGCACATTATTCTCAGAGATAATGGTTCAGGCATTGACGAAGGTAAATTAAAACGTGTCTTTGAACCATTTTTCACCACGCGTGATGTTGGCCAAGGGATGGGACTTGGCTTAAGTATCTGTCACACAATCATCACAAACATGGGCGGGCAGATCCAGATTGAAAGCAAAACAGGTACGGGGACAACAGTATATATCGAGATTCCTCAAGCTTAGAAGGTGCCACAATGAACAATAACAATAATCACTTGACCATACTTTATGTTGATGATGAATCACAGGCATTGAAGTATTTCGCTCGCGCATATGAGGATGATTTTCACATTCATACCTGTGAATCAGCTAAGGATGCACTCAACTACCTTACCGAACATGGAGATGACGTTGGGGTGTTGATCAGTGACCAGCGCATGCCAAATCAGACAGGGGTTAGTTTGCTTGAAATGGTTCGTAAGCGATATCCGCACATCGTCAGAATTCTGACAACAGCCTATGCCGAACTTGATAATGCAATCGATGCTGTCAATGAAGGTGCTGTATTCCGTTATGTTACAAAGCCGTGGAACATCAATGAGCTCAAAAGTGTACTGAAAAATGCAATGGATTTCGCTATTGTCCGTGAAGAGAGAGATCAACTGCTTCACGAAAAGCTCAGCACCATCCAACGCATTCTCATCATGGAACGTTCCCGCTACCTGGCAGTCATCGCCAGTTCGATGTCAAACACTCTGAACAGCACTTCTGAAGCTGTCAGAGATTATGTCCGCCTTTCAGATATGACCTGTGAAGATATTCTCAAAGTCAGTGAAATGCAAAACATTGATCTAAGTTTGTACGGCCCGGAAGAAACACGAAAAATGAGTGAATTGGCAAGCTGCACTGCACAGTATGCAAAAATTAGACAACCACAGGTAGCAGATGTAAATCTCACAGAAGTGGTTCAACTGGCAATTCAAGAAACCGAACTGGAAATACCTTTGGATATTCAAGCTACAGACTTGATGATTCCAGCAGATACTGAACTTATTAAATTTGCACTAAATGCTTTTATCAGCCAATCAGCATGCAAGAG
>PAIY01000019.1 GCA_002704825.1 Phycisphaeraceae bacterium | reverse complement strand
CCACGTCAAAACGCAGTTGATCCCCGCAAGCATTGCCGCCGTCGCCGCGATGATCTGCTGGGAGATCGTGGTGATTGGGTTTTGTTGAGAGATGAACTTCAACATTCGATCGGTTCACACACTCCCACGCAGGCGGGAGTCCAGTGATACATGCAAGTGCTTACAGAATGCCACTGGATTCCCGCCTGCGTGGGAATGACGATATGCATGTCCATAAGAAATCAAATTGTTCTAGTCGCTCTCATCCACGATGTTTTGCGGCCGTTGACCTTTACGCCAGGCACCGGGGGCGATACCGGTGACACGTTTAAAGGCGCGACTGAATGCCGCTTCGGATTCATAGCCCAGGCGATCGGTGCATTGGGCAACGCTGATATTTTCTTCGGTCAGCCATGTCCCTGCTAAATGCATCCGCCATCGTGTGAGATACTGCACCGGTGATTGACCGACATGCTGGGTAAAGCGTGCTGAGAAGGCGGAGCGTGACATGGCAACTTCCTTTGCCAATGATGCGACGGTCCAGTTGGTCATGGGTTGATTGTGAATCAGCAGCATGGCTGGGCCGATGCGTTCGTCCTGCAAAGCACCTAACCAGCCGGTTCGCGCGTCGGGGTTCTGCATCAGCCATGTTCGGATGGCTTGGATCACGAGGATATCTGCCAGTCGTGTGACGATGGTTTCCCCACCGGGTTGCTTGCCTGTGGCTTCGGCTGCCATGAGTTGGAGACTACTGTGCATCCATTGCGTGTGCGATGCGCCCCATGTCTGAATGTGAACGATGGGTGGGAGCAGGTCAACCAAATCCTGCGCTGCTGGATGTTCAAAACGCACAGCACCGCAGATGAGTGTCGTTGCCTCCCCACCACCGCCGTACGCCAAGATTTCATAACGCGGGCTGACTTTTTCGACAGGTAAATCAAAAAAGTTTTTGGCTTTGGCGCGCGGCTTGTGGACGATGCGATGCCCAAGTCCATGTGGCACCAACGCAAACTCACCGGGGGATAAGACCAATGGCGGATGGTCCTTGACTTCCAAAATGCATCGCCCCGATGTCACCACGTGAAACAAAAGACAGCCGGACATGGCAGGTAAGCTGATGCCCCAGGGGGCGGTCAGATGCGAGCGCGTATAGACCACCCCCGTCATCCGCAGGTTGTGCAGAATCTCACCCAGTGGGTCAGTTGATTGCCAGATATTCTGATCAGGACCAGCTGTCTTGGGAATGGTAGTCATGCATGCATGATAACACGCCATGATGCCTCATATCCATATAGACTGGACGTTCTGCAATATTTTAGACATTTTCTGTCATAGTTTGCGCTGATCTGACGGACTATCCTGTTTCATAACCAAACCGCACCAGATGTTGGTGCATAACACGAAACCTCGAAACTGGAGAAACAACATGCCCGCCAACACCAACACAACCGCTCGTGAAGAACTGATTCTCGTGACCACTGCCAACGGCAAAACCGGCAGCCGGATCACTGACCGACTTGAGGCCATGGGTAAACGTGTCCGTCGTGGATCACGCTCAGCGGAGATTGCATTTGACTGGAGCATGCCCGAGACCTGGGGGCCTGCATTGGAAGGCGTGACAGCAGCGTATGTCGCCTACATCCCAGACCTGGCGGTTCCCGCTGCCCCGGCAACGATCACCGCGTTTACCCATCTTGCCCGTGAGATGGGTGTTGAAAAACTGGTACTGCTTTCAGGTCGCGGGGAGAAAAATGCCCAGGTCTGCGAACAGATTGTCAAGGACAGTGGCATGGCATGGACCATTGCCCGAACGAGTTGGTTTAACCAGAATTTCAGTGAAGGTGAATTTCTTGAGATGGTCCGTCATGGCATGGTCACGCTCCCTGCTCAGACGGTTGCTGAACCATTTGTGGATGCCGATGATATTGCTGATGTGGTGACCGCTGCATTGTCCGACCCGCGTCACGATGGCGAACTTTATGAAATCACCGGGCCGCGTCTACTGACCTTTGCACAGGCTGTGGAGACGATCGCGCAGGCCACGGGTAAACCGCTGGGGTATCAGCCGATCACCCATGACGAATTTGAAGCGGGACTCAAGGCAGCCCAGCTTCCCGAGGACATGGTGTGGTTACTGAGCTACCTGTTTACGGAAGTACTCGATGGTCGCAACGCCAGGGTTTGTGATGGCGTGCAGCGTGCGTTGGGACGCCCTGCCAAAGACTTTGCTGACTTCGCCAAGTCGGCAGCCAACAGCGGTGTCTGGGATCGCGAGTCTGCTGTGGCGTAAGTGGTTCAAACCATGTGTCGGATCAAGTGATTGATCGTACGATGCTTGATCGATTCATTGTTTTTACAGATCACACTTTCAACAGACACTGGCCAATTGACCATCGACACAACGACAAGTCAGACTGTCACGCCCTGTAAGTATGGCTCCAATGAGACATGCCGGAGCAAGTGAGTATCTATGAAGTGTATGTCGATACTGAGGGCATCGCACCTAAGCGTTTGAACAAACGTCCCAGCAAGGTGACCGGCAACCAACTGACCTTCACCATCAGTACGACAAGACAAAAAGCAGGCATAGTGGCATATGAGTTGGTGTAAAAAGATCACGTTAATCAATTGATGACAAAAAAATGGGACGCGGGAAGAAATAATTTCTTCTCGCGCCCATTGTCTATTTCAAAGGCTGGTATGTGACTGATGTTTGTCAGACTTGTCTCTTGTAACATGGAGATCATCGACCTGTCTTTTTTAAAACACTCAGTTTGCTATTGAATTCGTCCAGCTGTTTGTGCCTGGCTACATGCTTTCACCAGTACCCCTGATCCGATTGAATGGACGAACATGTTTTTACACCTGCCACACAACGTATGGATTAACGGATTTATGACGCTTAGCTGTTCAATTTTCGAGCTTTATGGGTCATATTTCTCATGATATCATTCTTGTTATCTGATAGGCTATTTCATGTGAGAAGATGCTTATCGGGCGTTTTCGTCGAATGGTCAGAACGGGGGTACGATCCGGGCCATGCTCAATCCTGCCAGGCCTTTCCCCCTTTTTGTACATCCGAATTAAACGCTATTGAGAACATACTATCGCAACATTGCAGTCACAATGTGTCAGAGTGGTTCTGCACATTCCGGGAATTTATTCTAGGGATATCCTTAACACTTCGTTTGGGAAAAGACGAGAGAGTTAGGCAGGATACCAAGCATTCGTTGATACGACGTGCATGGGCCCTGTCAGGGGTTATCCGGGAGACGCCAACATGTCAGCCAGTTCCGTCGCGTACGAGTATTGCCAACGTTTGATTCATCGTGTATCTGAAAGTCGCAAGACCTTCCTTACCAAAGCCAGCAAGCGTCGCAAGGCTCATCGCCCAACGGGCGCCGCCACTTGTGAAGCACTGGAAAATCGCATCCTGCTTTCAGGTAGCCCCCTCACCGATGCCTATGTTAATGATGACTGGGCAGGACTGACCATTGGTGTCGATCCCGATGCTGACGGTCCGGCAACGGAATTGGGTGTTGACGCCTTTGCCAGCATTCAGGATGCCATTGATGCAATCGGTGATGATGGTACGGTTCACATTCACGCGGGCACCTATGCCGAAGCTCTGGCATACACCAAACCCATCACCCTATCAGGCATCTCCGGCGATGCAGCGGATGTGGTGATCAATGCCAGTGGTGAGAACAGAGGGATCAAAATTACATTGAGCGATGGTGATCAGACCATCAGCAACCTCACTGTCATCAATGCCCAAAGGGAAGGCATCTATCTAACTTCAGCAATCGACAACGATTTCAACCTTAACAATGTGGTGATTACCAACAGTGGTTATGACGGCATCCGAGCGATCGGCGTTTATCCCATTGGAAGCGATGTCAAGCCATCCAATGTGATACTCAATGATGTTAACAGTTCCCACAACGGAAGTAGCGGCATATCACTTGAATACTGCAGCAGCCTCGCTGACACCAATGGTATCTACGACCAGAACGGCAAGGATGGTATCTTCATTGAAACCATCTACGGCGATGTCAATTTGACACGCACTAACCTGACACACAATGACACTGGACTCAATACCTACTACACGCCTTTGGGTTATGCCATTCGAGGCGATTTGACACTCAACGGTGTCAATGCTTCTTCAAACAGCAATGGTATCTACATCAATTCCGGGGTGGCTGGTGATGTCTTCATTCAGGATCATGACAACGGCATTGATATCGAACAGACGTCAATGAACGGTAATGGTGAACAGGCCATCTACCTTGAAACAGTTGGTGGTTCGGTCACGATTGAGGAAGGTGACTACAGTTTTAACGGGACTATTAATAACGATCAGGCAGCGATTGATATCCGGCAGGTTCTCAATTCTATGACGATCAACAACATCCAATCCATCTACAATGACGGCGATGCACTCTTGCTCGAAGGTGTTGATGCAACCATCACCAACAGCACGCTGTCAAACAATGGTCGTTACGGTTTAATACTGGGACAATTAATTACCACAGGCAACATCACGACTCAAGCCACCCTCATCGGTAATACCATCACCCAGAACCAGTGGGGTGGTTTGTATCTCAATCAAGCTACGGCCCTGATTCAGGAAAATGATTTTTCCAACAACGCAGGCTATGGCATTTTTTTGAGTCGCGAATCGGTTGTTGATGCAGGTGATTTCAATGACACGAACATCACCGGCCTGGGAT
Organism: Phycisphaeraceae bacterium; assembly: GCA_002704825.1. GTDB lineage: Bacteria > Planctomycetota > Phycisphaerae > Phycisphaerales > Phycisphaeraceae > UBA7800. The sequence continues at coordinate 7,278 of PAIY01000019.1, read as the reverse complement.
CGGGTTCATTAACGAACGGCTCTTCGGCTGGCCAGAACATCTTTCTGGGATATACCGGGGGCGATACGAGTGCAGCCATCAATAACCGCAACTTTGCAAGCAGTCATCTGGATGTCCTGGCTCAGATGAATCAATTCGGCACCACCGACGAACAGACCATCGAAAACATCGTCACCCATGATGTGGACTATTCCCACCTTTCACATGTGGACTTCAGCTATCCCCTGCCCTTGACGCCGGTGCCTGATATCTTTGTGAATATTGCCTGGGCATCACTTGAAAATGGCGTTGATCCCGATGGCGATGGCCCGGCAACAAGCATGGGTGTCGATGCATTTTACGGCATTAATTTTGCCATTGATGCCGTCGCTGACGGGGATACGATTTTCGTCTACGACGGGACATACCATCAAACCGTCAATTCAAGTGCCCGATACACCAAACCTTTCACATTGGTTGGATCATTCACACTTGAAGGCAATCTCCATTTAGACAGCCCTCCCGAGTATTCCACAGGTGTCACATTGGCTGTTGAACTCAATGGCAACACCCCGGGCGCCGACTATAACCAGATCAATGTCTCTCAGAGCGTCAGTCTGAGCAATGTGAATCTTGACCTGACACTCAACTTCCTGCCCCAACTTGGTGATCGCTTCACGCTCATCAATCTCGGTCGGACCACCGGCTATGTGGCTGAAGGCGAATTCAACGGTCTGCCTGAAGGCACGATCATTCCGGTCACCAACACTGTCTCCGGTCAGGTTGTGATGATGCAGATTTCCTATGTCGGCGGGGATGGCAATGACATTGTCCTCACCGTCGTCGAGGACCCGACCGCATCATCATTGACCCACACCACGTTGCAAGCCACCGAAGACGGGCCCGGTGTGTCCTCTGCGTTTTTACCGGTCGACAACAATGGCTTGATGACGTATGAAATTGTTGATCAACCCATACATGGAACCGTCACCAACAATCAGGATGGCACGTTCACCTACACCCCCGGTGACTTCCCGGATCTCAATGCAGGCGAGCAAACAACCGTCCTCTTTTCCTACCGCGGGATTGACAGCTCAAACAATCCCACCGACTTGAGTACGGTGTCGGTCAGCATCAACGGCGTGAACGAAACCCCCGACAGCTCAAACGGCTATCCCACTGCAGCAGTTGACAATGCCTATACCGACTCGGATCAACCGACGGAAATCAACGTCCTGCCCAATGACGCCGACCCCGATGGCGACACCGTGCATGTCACCAGTGTCGACGCGGTCAGTCACCTTGGCGTGCCGTTGACGATCAACAGCGATGGTTCGATTCACTACGATCCAATAGGTTACTTCGACAGCTATACCGTCGGTGATCAGATTCTGGACTACTTCCGTTATGAGGTCCAGGATCCCTATGGTCAAGGCGATCAGACGCGCGTCAATGTCTGGGTTGATGTCGTGGAAAGCCAAGCGCCCAACCATGCTCCAACCGTTTCAAGCTTCATCGGCCCCAATGCCACTGAAGACGGCTCTCCAGTGACGATAACCTTCCGTGGTGATGATGTGGATGCGGATGATTCACGTCAAACACTTACCTACACCATCCTAAGCACGCCTGAATACGGGACCGTAACCAACAACCATGACGGGACGTTTACCTACGAAGCAGGCGACTGGCCTTACCTTGAATTCGGGGAAGATAGTGGGTGGGTCACCATCACCTACATCGCCACCGATTCGCATGGTGCATCAAGCGAATATCCAGCAACCATCTCGTTCATTGTCTACGGCACGTCGGACTCCCCAACCGTCTATTCAATCAACAAGCAACTCTCAGAAGATGCTGATCCTGCCACCTATGATTTCAACGGCACCGATCCCAACGGCGATGACATCACCTACACGATTGTGTCCCAGCCTTCCGGGGGGCGTGTTGTTAACAACGACGATGGGACGTTCACTTTCGATCCCGGTGATGATTTCCAGGACCTGACCTTCGGTGAATCGCGTAATGTCACCTTCACCTATCAGGCAACCAACACGTTGGGCTTAACCAGCAATGTCGGCTCAATCAACATCAAAGTCACTGGACTTAACGACGCGCCCATCGTGTATGACGTGAGTGTTCTGACCGATGAAAACAATCCCGTCACCAGTAACTTCAATGCTGTTGATCCGAATGGTGAAGCGATCACTTATTACGAAATTCTGACCTTCCCACCCAAGGGGATTCTTGCCAAGAATGTCGATGGCACGTTCACCTTCAACCCCAACGGCGAGTTCTCCGACCTGAACACCGGCGACATGGTGGAATACAACCTGACCTATCGTGCAACCAACGAGTCGGGAATGGTGGCAACGGGCAATCTGAAAGTCCGCATCGCAGGTGTCGGTAATGCGCCGGAAAGTCGTGACGTGTTCGGCTATGCAAACGAAGGCGGCGAACCCATCACGTTGAGCTTTGATGCACTTGATGCCGACGCCGATGATGTACTCACCTACACCATCACCAGTTCGCCCACGGAAGGTTCCGTCATCAACAACAACGACGGGACATTCACCTTCGATCCCGGCAGCGACTTCCAGGACCTCGATGATCAGGAACAACGCACGGTGTTCTTCTCCTACATCACCACCGATGAGCAAGGCAATGAAAGTGATCCGGGTTGGGTTTGGATCACCGTCACCGGTGTTGGCAGCAACCCAACCGTGCAAAACGTCAGCCAATCCATCTTTGCTGATGCTGCTCCGATCACAATCGCGTTTAACGGCAGCGATCCCAACGGCAGCGCTTTGACTTACCAATTGCTCTCAACTCCAACGCAAGGTTCATTGATCAACAATCACGACGGTACCTTTACGTTCGATCCAAGCCCCAATGATGTGAATCCGTTTGACGACCTTGCTCCAGGTGAATCCCGCGCCATTTCAGTGCAGTATGTTGCCACCAATCAGAACAACGAACAAAGCGCCCCTGCCACCCTCTTCCTAACCGTTCTGGGCGTCAATGATGATCCGGTCGCTGGCGACATCCAGCAAACCACTGACGAAGCCACACCCATCACCGGCAACTTCCTCGGATCGGATGTCGACACCAGTGATCTCCTGACCTATGCCATCACATCACAACCTGCCTACGGCAGTGTCGTCAATAACAATGACGGTACGTTCACCTTTAACCCGGGCGAAGATTTTCTTGACTTGGACAAAGGTCAGTCCCGTGAAGTGACTTTCACCTACCAGGCGATCGACAATCACAATGGTCAATCCGAATCGGCTACGGTTACCATGACCGTCAATGGCATTGACAGCCTGGTTGTCTATGTCGACGATGACTGGGCAACGCTTGATCCGAGTGTCGATCCGGATGCTGATGGCCCGGCCAAGGCGATGGGTGTGGACGCCTTTGCCAGCCTCAGCGAAGCACTCAACGCTGTTTCTCAAGGCGGAACAATCTACATCGCTGACGGATACTATGACGAAAACAGCATGGTACTGGACCAATCCGTCACCCTCGTCGGCAACGATTCGCAAACCGTCATCGTGGATCTGGATGGTAACGTCGGCTTCACTGCCACCGCAGATGACATCGCCATCTCAGGCTTGACACTGCAAAACGGTACCACGGCGATTCTCGTGGACAATGCTGATAACACGATCAGCAACCTGTCACTGGATGATGTGTCATTGATTAATAACACCGTCGCAGGCGTCGAAGTTGCTGCAGATACCACACTCGAAAATCTCAATGTCACAGACAGTACATTTAACGGCAATTATCTGAGCGATGGCATCCGATTCAACCCCACTGGCAACGGCAACGGTCTCGTGATCGACAACACGACGTTTGAAAATCTCAGTGGCGGGATCATACAGAAAAACACCAGTAGCGACGGCTACCTCACGAACCTCGAGGTTACCAGCTCAACCTTTACCAACAATGGTTATGCAGGCATCTATGCTCATGAACTGAGTCATGTCCTGCTTGACAACAATACCTTTACTGAAAATGGCCAGGGATTTAGTTTCTTCAGAAATAAAGCCTCAATTCTTGAAAGTATTGAGGTCGGAAATTTCACGATCACCAACAATACCTTTACGGACCACAGCAGTGCCGCAGTGAATATCCAAGGTTATTCACAAATTCATCTGCCCATTCTCATTCAAGGTAACACCTTCAACCAGAATGTCAGTACGTTCTTTGGCAGTGACTCAGCGATTCAAATCCGCCTCAATGATTATTCAGATAGTGGCCAAGTCGACATCCTCGAAAACACCATCACCTACACCGGCGAACATGACATCCAATCTACGGTACACGGCATCGTGCTCAGAGGCGCACTGCAGGATGTGAACATTCAACGCAACACCATTGATGGTGGGAATATTGGCACCATCAATGAAGCACTCACTTCATCGGGCATTCTCATTCTCATTCTCAGTAACAATGATATTGCTCAGAATGACAACAGTCAGTTCCGTGCAGATGATATCTACATCGCAAACAACTTCATCAACAACTTTGACGCGGCGTTAAGCCTTTATGATCAGATCAACGATGTCTATGGCGGTGTGAATGCCAAATCATCGGTTGTCCTGTACAACAATGACCTTTCAGGCAATGTCACTGGTATTCTCTCTGGCGATGGTTCTGCTGTTGATGCTTCAAGTAACTGGTGGGGTTCGACGGATGTGACCACCGTCACCAACATGATGACAGGCAGCGTGGATTTCTCCCCGTTCCTTGAATCAGGCAATGACACCTCGGCAGACATTGGCTTCCAGGGCGATTTCTCATCAATCACCGTCCACACCCAGGGTTCGCAGCAGCAAAAACTCCTGCAGGAAGCGGTTGAAGTCGCTCAAGAGGGCGCCGACATTCATGTTGATGCGGGTAAGTACACCACCGATTACAGCGATGTGGTCTATGGCGAAGATGTCCCGCCGCGTACCGTTGAAGTCGATTCCCTGATCATCAACAAAAAAGTACAACTCTTCGGTGCCAACGCAGGGATTGATCCCAACACCCAAACGCGCGGCGAAGAAAGCATCATCACCGGCAGTGTCATTTTCGCTGCTTCCAATGTTGTCTTTGACGGTTTTGAAGTCACCGGTGAAGCAACAACTGAGTACATTTACTCTTACTCACCATGGGTACACAGTCTCACAGGCAAACTCATCAACCTCGGCAATGGCACACAGTATCGCAACCTTAATATTCACGACACCCCTGGCGGAATCGCATTTGTCTCCGGCAACAATGTCACCATCAGCAACAGCTACATGGACAGCGGTATTGGCTTCTATAAGGATTCAGACAAGACCACTTCTGTGAGCTGGAGTGCAACCATCGACAACAATGTCTTTGATCACAGCTCCATCTGGACCTCCGGCCAATATTCCATGTATTACAGCCTCGGTTTATCAGTCACCGGTAATGTGTTCAACCACGGCGGTATCGGTGTCGAGTCAATGAGTGGCCTGATTGATGGCAACACCTTTGATCATAGCTCGATCACCATGTCAGGCAGTGCCACCATCTCCAACAACACCTTTACCAACGAATCATACATTGTCCTCGGTCATGACGATCCGTTCTGGCGAGTCGCTGGCGCATCGGCCAACATCACCGGCAATGTCTTTGAATTCAACACGGATCCCAACCAAAACGGCGGGTTTATCACGCTCAATCGTGAAGCCACTGCCAGTAACATTCACATCAATGGCAACAGCTTTATCAATGGTCATGCCAGCGAAGACGTGAACCTGATCTACAATCAATCCGCCTATTCCTACAACGGTCAAAATATTCTTGATCTCTCGACCAACTGGTTCAGCACAACCGACATCAACAAGATTCTCGAACTGACATACAACCCCATCGCAGGTGAAATTTCCTATCCCGGCCTGGTGGACATCAGCACCTTCCTGGCATCGGGAACGGACACGGATCCCAACACACCCGGTTTCCAGGCTGACTTGAGTCACCTGTATGTCCATGATCAAGGCGCTCAAACCGATGGCCTGATTGCTGAAGCGTTGTCACTGGTCACGGCGGGTGGCATGATCACCATCCTGCCCGGCAGCTATGATGAAAACATCACGCTGACCAACGGCAATATTCTCAACGGCAGCTTCACCACCACCGGACTTCTGAGCATCGCTGCAGGTGCAACGCTCTCACCGGGTAACAGTCCGGGCCTGATCACCGTCAACGGTCTGACCTTGTCCAGCGGCGCGATCTTTGCCGCTGAGCTCGATGGCACGACGGCTGGCAGTGGTTACGACCAGGTAGCGGTCAATGGCAGCGTGGACATCACCAATGCCCAACTTGATCTGTCGCTGAACTTCCTGCCTCAAACAGGCGACAGCTTCACGCTCATCGACAACGATCAGTCCGATGCCATCACAGGAACCTTCGCAGGCTTGGCGGAGGGTGACACACTCATCGTCACCGATTCGGTCTCCGGCGAAGATGTCACCTTGCAGATCACCTACACCGGCGGTGATGGCAATGACGTGGTCTTGTCGGTTTATGATGAACAGCAAATCGCCGAACCCCCTGTCGCATTGGACATCAATCTCACCGCAACCGAGGACGGATCAGCTGTGACGCAGAGCTTCACGACAACCGGCGGAGAAGGTGCGTTGCGTTTTGTGATTGTTGAACAACCGACCATGGGCAACCTGATCAATCACGGCGATGGCACCTTCACTTTCACCCCCGGTGATTTTCCCAATCTCAATACCGGCCAAACGCAGAACGTCACCTTCACCTACAAAGCCATCGACTCCGCCAATCAGGAAAGTGACACGCGCACCGTCACTGTCACCATTAACGGTGTGACTGAAACCACGAATACGCCCAACGGCTATCCCAATGCTGCGGTGGACAATGCGTTTATTGATTCGGATGAGCCAACGGATATCAATGTCATTGCCAACGATTCAGACCCCGATGGCGATACGCTTCATGTACACAGTGTTGATCTGGTCAGCCATCTGGGGGTCCCGATTACGCTCAACAGTGATGGGACAATTCACTACGATCCGTCTGGTAACTTTAGCGGTTACAACATCGGCGAGATGGTGCTCGACTGGTTCCGCTACGAAACACAGGATCCCTATGGCAACAGTGACCAGACACGTGTGAATGTCTGGGTAACCGTTGTCGAAGAGGTCGAAGTTGTCAACAATGCCCCGCTGGCCCAGAACGTTACAGGCGATGCTGCTGAAGACGGTGCGCCGGTCACGCTAAGCTTCCAGGCGGATGATGCGGATGGTGATG
>PAIY01000018.1 GCA_002704825.1 Phycisphaeraceae bacterium | reverse complement strand
GATCGGAGCACCGGAAGGTCGTGCAAAGAAATTCATGACGTAGGTTGGGAGTTGGGGATTAGTGCCTGTATTGTGTTGCCGTTTCCAATGACCGTAAAGCCCGGAGTAGGTATTGACAGTATCCAGCGAATGCGAATCAGGATTATCACGATGAGCGTAACGCGATCCGTTGGTACCCGCATCTTCGGTAGTCTTGAACATTGGTGAAGTCGGGCAAAGGAAGACGCCACCGGTGACGGTTCGACCGTTGGCACCGCCCCAGCCTTCGGGACGCGTGGTCTTGCCGACGATCCCTGCACGGGTCAAGACACGTTCCAAACCCGTATTCTCCATGGCACGGGTGTTGGGGCTGTCAGCATCGTATGGCAGGTAGTCCTTGTTGTTCCCCGCCCACATGATCATCCCGATACCAATCTGCCTGACATTGGTTGAACACTGCGTGAGTCTTGCTGCTTCACGTGCCTTACTCAAAGCCGGTAGCAGAATGGCAATGAGCAATGCAACAATGCTGATAACCACCAACAATTCGATCAGCGTAAAGCCCATGACTCGCGTGATATGTCCATGATCGGAATGAGATGACTTGGGGTGTGGCGTGGACATGGCAATGTTCCTGAAAATAATTTAGATTAAATTTCTGAGCAACAGTTGCTTTATGTCTAACTCTAGGCACAATTATTGCGACGTCAATGACAAAATTGCGTCAAGCTTGTTTGAAAATACGACAGGACACTATCATGAAACGCCCCCTGATTCACGTACAACTCCAATTTGACACCCGATGCGGACGCGACATCGCTCGTGGCATTATCAACTATGCCCGACAGAATACGCAATGGCAATTGTCGCATGTGGACATGCATGTCCCGTTGGTCCTCAATCCACAATCCAGTGGGGTTATCGGACAACTCTATATGCCACAAGACTATAAGCACATTCTTGAAGCGTGTATACCCATCGTGAAAGTCGGTCAGCAGACGCCTAATTTCCGGGGTCCGCTGGTGGCATCCAATGACCGGGCGATCGGCCAGATGGCGGGAAACTATCTCATGAGTCTGGGGCTCGAACATTTTGCCTTCTGCAGTTCCGGACGCTGGCCATTTGCTGAAGATCGACTGGAAGGATTCATGCAGGCATTGTGCCGTGAACATCCCGGACCCGTTGAAAACCATTTCGGGACTGATCACACACTCAGCCAAAGTTTGGATTTTGAGCAGCAGATCACCCAGTGGATCAAAAATTTACCCAAACCTTGTGGCATTTTTTGTTCCAATGATGCAACGGGTATTGACGTCATCCGCATTGCCCGCATGGCAGGCATCCACATCCCCGGAGACCTGGCAGTGTTGGGGGTGGATGACGATGAAATATATTGCGAGTTCTCCGAGGTGCCACTTTCGAGTATCGCCCAACCGCTGCAGACCATCGGGTACGAGGCCGCCCGACTCATGGATTTGCATTTGCGGGACCCTGATCGCAAGCCGCAGACCATTCGCCTGCCACCGGTGAAGGTGGTCCGTCGTGCATCGTCGGACATGCTTGCCATTGGTGACCCGGATGTGAGTAAGGCGCTGCGACTGATTCGAGATCATGCCACGCAGGACATCAACGTCACCTGGGTCGTCAAGCAATGGTCAGTCAATCGTCGATCGCTCGAACGCCGGTTCACCAAACACGTCGGCCACAGTTTGCTTGACGAGATTCACCGCGTGCGTTTTGAGCATGCCAAGCATTTACTCGCTGACTCCAGTCAGAATCTCAAACAGGTTGCTGCAAGCAGTGGGTTTAATGACGCCAGATACATGGCCACCTGCTTCCGACAAAAGCTGGGCATCAGTCCGTCGGAGTATCGCAGGCAATTTCACCAGGGAGCCTAGAGCGTATTAAGCACCAACTCAGAAGGCGGAGATAAATTCGTGGCCGAAGAGGATGGGATACATGTCTCGGAGAAACTTGGCCATGAAGAAGTTGATGATGATGATGGCAATGAAGCTGCTGACAAAGGAGTCCGTCGCCGCCTTGCCGACGCCAGCAGCACCACCTTTGCAGTGAAAGCCCTTGTAGCAACTGATCAAACCAATCGCCAGACCAAAGCAGATACTCTTGAGCAGGCCCACGGATAAATCCCATGATCCGACGAAGTCTGCTGAGCGTTGCCAGTAACTCGGTGCATTGACACCAAAGCCCTGCACGGTGACGAGGTAGCCACCGAAAATGCCCATGATGTCGCTGAAAACCGTCATCACCGGGATCATCACCACGCAGGCAATCACTCGCGGGACGACGAGATAAGCAACGGGGTCGGCTCCCATCACGCGCAGCGCATCAAGTTGCTCGGTGACATGCATGGTGCCCAGTTCCGCACTGACAGCTCCCCCCACACGCCCCGCAAGCATCACCGCAGCAAGCACCGGGCCGATCTGCTTGACCACGGAGATATTGATGATCGCGCCCAGACTGTCCGCTATGCCGAACGCATCGAACTGTTCAAACGTCTCGATCGCCAGCACCATCCCAATGAACAACCCCAGCAACATGATCACGGGGATACTGCGCGTCCCGATGGAAAACAGCTGCGGTGATAGCAGACTCAACCGCCCCCAACGACCGACCCCACGAAACAGCCACTTGAATGCAGACATGCTGAATTGGGCAAATCGACCGAAACCGGCGATCTGGTCCATGAGTAAGTTCCCAAGGTTGGCAATACGCGTTAAAACCATGCGGACATGATATCAGGTTGCTTGCTCACTGCGGTCAGCCAAGCCAAACAGGGGGCAAAATTGAGAAAAAGCTCACGAGTTCTTAATATGGACATTCCTCACACCACTTGTCCCTTATTCACGGAGTATGTTCCATGCGGATTCGAATGACACTGATTGTTCTGTTGCTTTGCTCAATTCATGCTGTCACCTGGGGGCAGGAAAAAACCGTTAAGCTACTGACCGTTGGCAACAGCTTCGCTGACAACGCACTCAAACATCTGCCCAGGATCGTCGAAGCCTCCGGCAACAAGCTCATCGTCAGTCGTGCCAATCTCGGTGGCTGCACCCTGGAACGTCACTGGAAACATGTCGAAAACTTCGAAGCAGGTAAAACCGACAAGTCCGGCAAACCCTACTCCGGTGGCAAAAACAGCCTCAAGGATTTACTACTCAAAGAAAAATGGGATGCGATCACCATCCAGCAGGTCAGTTGGAAAAGTCATGATCTGAAAACCTACTATCCCTATGTCACCGACCTCGTCGCGTACATCCGCAAGCACAGCCCTGACGCTCAGCTTTACTGTCAGCAGATTTGGGCTTACCGCGTGGACGATCCGCGTTTCATTCCTGAAAATCACAAGCCCGGTGAACCACACTCCCACAAAGAAATGTATGAGATGAATCGCAATTCCTATCATCACATCGCCAGGGAATTCGCCTTGAAAATCCTGCCCAGCGGTGATGCCATGTACCTGGCGGACACCGATCCCAAGTGGGGTTACAAACCCGTTGAAGGTTTCGACAAGTCCAAACTCGAACACCCCCAACTACCTGATCAAACGCATTCGCTGCACGTCGGATACCGTTGGCGGAAGAACAAGGAAGGCAAGCAATACCTTGCCATGGACGGCCATCACGCCAACTGGGCTGGCGAGTATCTGCTGGGTTGTGTCTGGTATGAAGTACTCTTTGAGCAAAGTGTTCTGGACAACAGCTATGCCCCCAAAGGTGTCGATCCGGAATATGCCGCCTTCCTTCGTCAAACGGCACACAAGGCGGTAGCCGATCTCAAAGCGGAGTTGGCTGGCAAGTAAACCGGTCTAAAAACGCATGTTTTAATTGAGCACCGGATGGCAACCTGGTACCCCTTGGATGAACGTATGCACAACGGGCACTGGATTGACATCCGGTGCTCATTTTTTTATGTCATGCATCATGTCCCCGCGAGGGAGTCAGACAACAGAGTCAGGATCACAGTTATATTGCCCGGCCATCTTGACAGGGATTGATTCAAGACAAATGGCATGCACTGCCCAAAGCCATCCATTGACCAACATCCAACTCAGGAAGCATCGCGAGAGATATTGAGTTTTTTATGAGAGCGTTTGTTTTCGTACATCTGCTTGTCTGCATGCTCAAGCAAAGCTTCAGGACCATGCCCGTCTTCAGGATAAACCGCAACACCAAGCGAGGCCCCCACACTCACCGGGCCCTTGGATGTCGGGATGGGATCAAAGAGTCTGGAAATCACCTTCTCACCTATGCGTATCGCATCATTACGATTGGCAATTTCAGCAAGCAAAATGGCAAACTCATCGCCACCAATGCGCGCAACTGTATCCGTCTTGCGAATACAGGAATGCATCCGGCCGGCAACAGAGACCAGTAATTCATCGCCGATGTGATGACCATATTCATCATTGACCGGCTTAAAGCCATCCAGATCAACATACAAAACCGCACAGATACGTTCATAGCGTTCAGACATCATCAAGGCATGCTCAAGTCGCTCGGTAAACAGGACGCGATTGGCAAGGCCCGTGACATTGTCATGATGAGCCCGATGTGACAACTCCGTATGTTCATGAAAGTAATTCACCAGCAAATTAGACAAGCCCCAACAAGGCAACAGTGACAAGACCGTCCAAATCAGCAGGACAAAAGCACACTGCATCATCAGCTTTTTACGATAGGCACCAATCACATGAGATGGTAAATGCGCAACATATTTAATCTGTGAATCGTTGCTTGACTTGTCTTTGTCATTGACAATCAAACGGCGCGTGCTGACATAATCAGCAAGGTTCTGCAGATCAAAGGTGTCAAAGTCATAGACATTGTCTTTGATCAACAACTTACCACGTTTCTGGCGTTGGATCTGTTCCCAGGCTTGAGGGAACATTGTGCCGAATTTGGTATCAGCAGAACCTGGGATATACTGCCCCCATTCATATTGCTGGTCCGGATGCATCAACCAGTAGCTGTCGTGATTGAGTATCATAAAGTCCGCCTTTTCATCATGAGAAGACGCACGGAGCATACTCAGATAGTTGCTGGCGTTGTAGTTGATCACCAATATCCCAACACGCTTTTGAAGACTGTTGTACACACCACTGGCAAAGCGGATTGTGGGTTTTAAAGGCTGTTCGGGAACACCATTTTCCTGATTCACATCCATCGGAGAAACATAGACGCGTCCCATCCGCAAGCTCTGTACATCCGTCACGTAGTAACGCTCGGATTTATCCTGTAATTCTGATTTCGGAATGGAAATGGGGAATTTGTTGTTGTAGTCAACGCGAAGAACCTCCATACCCGAGAGGTCGAGCAATCGAATCTGATCATAGGTTTCCCGCTCCGTCAACATACGCTTCCAGAACGATTCAACATCCGCCTCCATCTCAGGAGAAGGATGATCTGCATACCGCAGCATCACATGATTATCTGCAAGTAAACGTGTATCGCTTGCGACCTGTAACAGATCCTTTTTGAACATGGATTCATGAAGCGATATCTCAGAAATCGACGAGGCGTCAGCACGGTTGTAAAACGCTGTGATCTGTGACCGATAATAGTAAACAATAATCAGAACGCAGAGGATGACGGAGAATATGAGTATCGAAGCATACGCATACCATGCCAAATGTTGTTTATCAGTTTCAAATGTCATTGGACCATCGCAAGCTGTCAGAGTATGAATCTTGCACGCAAACGAAACACAGTTAACTTATCGAACTGAATCTTTGAACAATCAAAATAAAGAAAGACAAATTCCAGAAATACTTTGGTAGAAATGCGTATTTCCGTATGATATCGGACTGCGATAAGTGATTGAGAACAAGAATACGATCCTCAATGCCAGATTCCAAAGAATATGTAACAGACAGCCACCTGCGATGCGGTTCAGGAATGCGTATATCCTACAACTGTTATTTCCGATTATATTGACCCTGCGACATCTCTTGATCAGCAGGCGAATTGGACGTTTCAATGCGTGTTGGATGGATCATGATTGCGTCACGGATAACAGGGGCACGCCTTGAGCAATGAGTTGTTCGCGTAATGCATGACCTTGGACGGTGCATGTATTGTGAGTGGTTGCCATCGCCGCTGCCGTCCCTGCGGATTGGCCAAGTTGCATGGCATTGACCATCACGCGAATCGCCCCCGCCGAATCATGCTCAGCGCCAATACACCGCCCCGCTGCTAGCACGTTGGATAAGCCCTTGGGGATTTGTGATCGAAACGGCACCGACCAGCAAAGCGTGTCCCGCTTGGGTGCATCCATCGATTGGCCATCCCAACGCGACACGGTGTTCTGTCGGTTACCCGAGACAATATGGGTCGTGCCATCAAGATGTTCAAAGGTGATCCCCGGCCCGTTTGGATTGTGAATGTCGATGGGATAGGTGCCTTGAATGACGGTGTCATCAAATTGGTGCCCGGTGAGAATTTCATCACGGGTGACTTGATGTTCAGCAAGAATGCGGTGGCTTTCACGAATACCAATCTGGGCTGGAATTTCCACCAGGCGTGCCTTGGACCAGCCAGGCAGATCACGGAGTTTTTTCATCACCCATTGAAGCTGCATGCGACCTTCGACTTCACTGCGGGAAAAGTCCATCGCGTCAGCCGCATTGATATTCAGCACACGCACGCCTGCGAGCATCCGTTCGTCATTGGCGCCGGGCATGAACGTGCCCCAGAGATAGCAGGGGTAATAAGCACCGTTGTAATCCATGGGCTCTTCAAACAAGGCGGCCTGCGCATCATGAAGCGACATGGCATCGGTGTCCACGTTATCCACACGGAAGCAAAGCGAAGGCGGTTGGCATTGGTGTTGATGATTACCCAGTTGGGTTTGAATGCCACTGCGACGAACGATGTCTGCATCACCGGTGCAGTCAATGAACTGGTCAGCTTCAATGGCTAATCGACCGGACTTGGTTTCCACCAACACCGTGGTGATGCGATCGCCTTCGCGCAGGACATCACTGATCCATGTGTGAAAAAGCAGCTTGACACCTGCCTTGAGCACAAGGTTGTCAAAGACCAATTTGGAAGCATGCGGATCAATCACCCATTGGCCGGTACCGTCTTCTTTTTGGTTATATGCATCACCGCTGTCCAGGAGCGTGTCGATGATCTCTTTGACCAGGCCGGCCATGACCGGGGTCTTGCGATCCACCCCGAGCATGGTATGCCAGATGTTGACGATGGCAGCCGTCGCCATCCCGCCAAGGAAGCCGTGACGCTCGACGAGAATGACTTTGCGTCCCATCCGAGCTGCAGCAGTGGCAGCACAAACCCCTGCGGGTCCGCCCCCCAGTACGGCAACATCAAAGCGTTCAAGCACCTTGACCTGTTTGGCAGGTTGGGTAATCGTGCGACCGGAAACGAGCTGTGGGGTGAAGTTGTTTTGCATGTGAGAATTTTGACATGTCAACGCCTATCCGGCTATAGCGTCAAAGCATTAACTCATTGCGCCGATGCACGGTCCTGCTTGGGTGATATCCCCCAGCACTGACGATACTGGCGTGAAAAATGCATCGGATCAGCGTATCCCACCGCAAATCCAACTTCCTGAACACTCTTGTCCGTGGTCAACAGTAAAAATCGGGCTTTGCGCAAACGCAACATCTGGACATACTGCGTCGGACTCATATCGGTGGCCTGTTTAAAGACCTTGCGGAAGTGATTGGCACTGAGTCTGGCCTGCTCATGTAACCGTTCGATGGCATCGGTTTTGTCAAAGTTGGCTGACAACCATTTGAGCACGTTGCCAATGGACGGATGACGCATCGATTCTGTCTTGACAGCATTTGAATCCACAGCCAGGGCATAACGCACCAGCAGCGTTTGCAATAGACTGTTGATCTCCAATAGCCGTGTCGAATCATTGGTCGACCAGCAGTCGATCACACGGCCAAAGAGCGCATGATCCAATTCATCTGCACGCATGGCCTGTGTTGAAATGTGATCATGTACAGGCAGTAGATGTACGAACTCCACCCAAACCATCTGCACCGATGGACTGACCACCTGCCAACGCCGCCGCGTGAGTTGGGGAACCAGCCAGAGATCACCTTTACGGTAGGACACTTCACCGGAGGGATAATGATAGGCCAACTTGCCCCTGGTCAACAGCAGCAAACGGGCAGAAGGTGTTACTGTCTCGCGGAGCACATGTCCCTGTTTGTATGTCGCATCACCGACATAACACACGGCACGTGGCGAGGACAACAGCGATTGGGCAAGGTTCAGCGACATGCCCACAGTTTACCAATGCCTGCACTGTGGCGTCACATTACGGATAGACACCCAAGTCACTGATATCACCTTGAGAGTGGGAACCGGGATTGGTGACAACATTTCCACCTGTGGTGATTCCGGTGCTATTCATGATCGTAATGACAAAGGGAGCGGTCAGATTTTTGTTCACTCCGGCATCGGTACCATGCTTGATGTGTGACTGATTGATACTGTTATTCTGAACCAAACCATTGACCAGTCCATTGACGGCAATGCCTGCTGAATAGGTGTAGTCGATATCGTTATTGAAGATCTGAACATTCTCATTGCCCTGTACCCAGGTATAACTGTTTGAGCGATGATAGGAACTGTGCCCGACCTGAATGGCGGCAATGGCCTGGGAGTTGGGGCCGATGACACTACTGATCATGGTGTGGGTCAAAGTGTTGTTACTGACGGTCATGTTGCGGACATAGTCCCCGTAGCCAAAGGGATATTCCCCGCCCATGAGGATACCGGGCAGGTAGGTGTAGTCGATGACGTTGTTATCAACGACGCCATCCGGTGCCATCAGAAGCAAGCCACGCGCGCGGGTGTTGTGAAACGTGCTATTTTTGATGATGTAGGAATCAGGATAACACCATCGCAAAGCGATCACGTCCCCGACATGGATGGTATCGACCGTTGGCTCTGAGAATGTCAAGGTTGCCTGATACCACGTTGTAGGAGCCGTCGCACCGACTTCCGAGTAATGTGTGCTGATGCTGGTCGGGAGAGCGCCTGCAAACGTACCGTCATAGGTGATCGATGCCAATTGCAGTTCATTGCGTGGCGTGAAAGTACCAAAGGTCAACGGGCGGAGTACATCACCCACTTCAGACATCTGAACCATCCGCTGCAGATCGGTGGCATCATCAAAGATCACACGAACCTGGGTATTGCTGATGACTTCAGAAACCGTCACAGCAGGTGCAGAGATATTCACGCCATCATCGCCCATGTATCCAAAGTTGCATTGATCCAACGTCAACGTACCGGAGCTGAGGATGTAATTCAGACCATCCGCGTTGGTGGAGAACAAGGGATCTTCCGTGGCTCCCACAGGTTTGGGCGCTCGTTTGATGGTTGCTCGAAGATAGTTATCTCCAGAACAATACCGGAATGTAACCGCCAAAGATGACGAAGAGAGAAACGCGATATCTTCCAGACGTGTTGTGGAACTTTGCTTGACCATTAACGGGAAACCGTAGCCGCGGATGGGCAATGCCAGCTTATCACCTACAGTAGCGGTCGCAGCTGATAGAAGTTGGCCATGCGTATCATCAATCCGCAGAACATTACTCCCACCGACTGCACCAAACCACCCATGGTCCGGCAGGAGTTTGCCATCGACACCGGAAAAGAAACACGAGCAACCATGAAACTTCGCCATGTTCTGGGTTGTGAGTTGGGGATAACCTGCGTGCGTTGTAAAGTCGTAAATCCACTGCGAACCATTGGCCGTCTTGTTGGTGATGGTGGCCTGAACGATGGGAATGGGATTGACAAGAATGGAAAAATCCTTGAGCGTGATCTGGTCTGAACCATTGATGGTCAACGCTGACACATCCATGTGATCCAGCACCAACGTGGTGTCGTCCATACCCGCGCCGCGGATGGTAAATGCCTGGATGTTATTCAGCCCCACGCCTGCGGTATCCAAATTGAACGTCCCGGCAGGCAAGATCAATTCATTGCCTTGTGCATATGCCAGGTAAAGCGCATCACGCAACGCAATCATCTGCTTGCCGGCGTCCGTATAGATGTAGTCATTGATATCCAGCGGATCACCGGGTGAACCCGCGAGCGTGTAGATAGCCTTCGGACTCAGGGCCGAGTCATAAATGCGCAGGTCATCCATTGCACCACTGAATGCCTGTCCGTTGGAACTGAAGTTGGCACCTATCACGACATCGGTACTTGCCTGGGCCACGATATCATCCATGTTCCCAAAGCCTTGAGACAGAGGGGACATGATGCCATTGATGTAGAACTGGATACCACCGCGCGTGGTGCCGTCAGTTGCGGTGGTGTCGACGACGAGCGTGACGTGTGTCCATTGGTTGGCGGTTAGTGTTGCCACGGATTCACGGAACCAAGTTGAATCGGTGGTGGTTCGGAGTGTGAAGGCGAGTTGACCATCGGGTTTAATCGCGTAAAACCAACCCGCATTTCCCGTCCATTTGCCAGCGATCCCGCGCGTTAAATTGCTTTGACCGGGTCCATCCCATTTGATCCAGGCTGAAAGTGTCATGGCATGTCCCGTTTCGGATAAAGCAAAACGGTTGGTACTGTCGGGCAAGACCAGCATCGTGCCGAGATTGGAAGTCGGGTTAAGCGTCTGGAACGTCCCTGCCCATGGGCTGCCGTCCGGTGTGTTGCTAACCAACTGGACATCAGGTGTGGTACCTGCATAGGTGCTTGTGTCCTGAACGACGGTACCGGGGACACTGCCTGTGGATTGGAAATTTGCCGATGACTGGGCGTCTTCAAAGGGAATGTGATATCGGAGGGATTGGGCTTGATGCAATAAATGAATCTGACCTTCGTTCAAAGCAGTATCGTGAATCTGCACGTCATCCAGACTGCCGTTAAGTGCCCGAGCGTTCCCTGAAAAACCACAGCCAATGACGACTGCGGTATCAACAGGCGCAATGACATCACCGATGGCTCCCATCCCCTGAGTCAACGGTGCAACCTTGCCATTGATGTAGAACCGAATTCCGCCCTGAGTCTTGCTGTAGCTTGCTGCATCATTATCAATGACCAAAGCGACATGTGTCCATTGGCCTTGTGTCAAGGCTGCTTCAGTTTTGCGGGACCATGTTGCTGCCGTGTTGGTGCGTAACATGAAATAGAGATTGCCTTGGGGTGTGATGGAAAATGACCAACCGAGATTACTCGCCCACTTCCCAGCCAGGCCGCGATCCAGGTTATTTGCCCCCGGCCCATTCCATTTGACCCACATGGCAAGGGTCATTTCATCTGAACTTGAAGCAAGTTGCAAACGCGTATTGCTGTCGGGCAACACGAGCATTGGGCCAACATTGTCGTTGCTTGCCAGGGTCGCCATGACAGCTGCAAAGGCACTCTGATCCGGTGTTTGATTGTCATACGCTATACCGGGTGTCGAAGTGGAAGCATAATCGGTGTCCAGCACGACCGAGCCGCCAACGGTCCCGGTGGATTGGTACGTTGCATTGCCTTGCGAATCATCAAAACGCAACTGGTAAAGCATGGCTGCGTCAAGTCGATTCACGAGCCCCAATACAATGAGACCCAGTACCAAAATAACACATTGATCCCAATGTTTACCGTGCATTTTTCGTCTCCTGTGTAAAGTGCATGCTATGTCCATGTGCAATCAATATCAATCCAACGGATAAGCCGCAGCAGCCCACTGGTGTCAACGCGGATCGCTGGATGCATTGCATCGAATCAATCAGTCGGTTTGTCTATCTCAAATCCATTTAAGCATCAGGCCTGTGTATTGAATTCGCATCATTCAGCCAAGGATTCGAGTTTGATCTTCATCGTCTTGAGCATCATGGCAACATAGTCAGGGTGATAGGAACCGATGATGTAAATCCGATCGCCGGGCTTGACGGTGATGTCGGACAGGTTCACATCCACCGATTCATTCTCCTGCACGCGCTTCTCCATCAACGTCTCAAAGGGGCCGGTACGCTGGATGGTCAAGGTGCCTTTGCGATTGCTTCCGTCAGGTTTGGCGTAGGTGCTGATGTGCAGAGAGATTCTGCCCGTAACCGGCGCCTGCCATGCGAGGATGGCCGAGCAGTTGGTGTTGGAGCGAAGTTGAATCATCCACGAATCATCAACGGGATTTTTGTGACGGGCGACCCAGCCATAGACATGTTTGAATTGATCATCACGGTATGGTGTATGCTGCACCATGTCTCCTGCATAACCGACTTTGCCACTGGAGATCGGGCAAGGCAGATACGCACCGTCGAGGGGTACCGGACGATCACCAAGCTTGTAGAGATAATGCCAAACCTTTCGGCCGGTCGTATCGACATCCGGATTAAATGTCGCGCCGGATTGATGCACGGTTGCCAAATCCCAGACATGTCCAACCTGGTAGCTCTGTGTTTTCTTGCGTGGATCAGATTGCTGTTGGTATTCCTGCAGGTTGGTTAAACCATCGCCGTCTGGATCATCATTGGGATTCGTGGATGTAGCAGTGCTGTAATCCCCGAGCTTGCCAAAGTAGAGCATCTCAAACCAGTTGGGCAGTCCGTCCTCATCGGCATCACCATATTCAGCATAAGTCTGAACCGGCGTATCGGGGAAATCAATCTGCCATTGGCGGTCATACTCGCTGGAGTAACATACCATGGCATTGGCTTCACGCCAGGGCTTGACGGAGATGGGATCGGGCGAGGTGACGCGCAATTGGACCTTGTCATCGCGCACGACTTCCGCAACGACAGGGCCTGCGGTGAGTGGGAATTGCTTGACGAAAAGACCTGCAGGTGCATCGTAGTTGGCAGAGCGTCCGGGCAATTGAATCTTCCCCGGCTTGGTGAGAATGCTGGCAACTTCAAGTACCCCCGCAGCACTCCGCCGACTGTTGAGCGGGTAAATGGTAGCACCAGACGGATAGCGACGATAAGTCAGATACACCTTGTCATGATCGTAGGTCGGCTGTTTGCCGTCCTTCCACCACTTGATTTGATGCGCGGTCAGATCATAGATGGTGTATCGCGTCGCAGTCCCCGGCGCGAGATTGGTGTCCTCGCCGTAATCGTTCCATGTGACATATTGAATGAGCGTGGTATTGGTGGATCGGGCTTGCTCCCACAGTTTGCGGAACAAGTCCGTGCCCGGCTGAACATGCAGCGACCCCATGATGTTGTTGTACTGATGCCACATCGGGATCGCCCATGTTTTCCCGGTCTTTTTGACCGATAGCCCGACACGTTCAAACTCATCAAGCCAATTGACTCCCAGGAATCCGCCAATGGCATCCTGCCCCTGCAACTTGCCATCACCTTTGGCCAAATACGCTGCATAGTCCGCCATGATCGGGCCGGGCGTGTGGGGTGGGGTCGAACCTTCAAT
>PAIY01000017.1 GCA_002704825.1 Phycisphaeraceae bacterium | reverse complement strand
GAAACAACTCGTCCCCAGCATGGTCCTTGAGAACTACCGTGACGGTCTGGAAGACATGGCCTATCACATGATCCTCAAGAACCAGGTCCGTGAGTTCTACAAGCAGAACAGCGGTTGGGTCCGTTTGGTCCGCAAGGGTAATACCATCACCGCCTATCGCAGTGGTGATGGCAAGACCTGGCAGACCTATGGCAAGCACAATGTCGAGATGGGTGGCGATGTCTATATCGGTTTGGCAACTACTTCGAAGAACAGCGAACATGCTGGACGCACCATCTATGACAATGTCGATCTCTATGCCCATCAAGCTTCTGATCAATGGGAAACCGCAGCGATCGGTATCAATGACGACGATGGCGAAGTTAAGATTGATGGCAATCAGATCACTGTCACAGCCAAAGGTGGTGACATCTGGAACCGCAGTGACAAGTTCTATTTTGTCTACCGCAAACTCTCAGGCGATGGCCAGATCACCGCTCAAATCACCGACATGGACGATACCAACGAATGGGCTAAATCAGGTGTTATGATCCGACAGTCACTTGAACCCAACAGTCCCTACACCAGCATGATCAATATCCCTGCTTTTGAATGGGGATTACCCTCGCGTTGTCCAACCAAGGGGTCTGGGTTCCAGGGACGTTCCAAGCAGAATTGGCAGAGTGGCAGTTGGGGCAACAAGAAGGCTGAACCCCAGTGGTATTTCGATGCGACCACAGCTTTGAAGTCAACCGATGGCGTTGTCGACGGTTTGGCGACATATACCAAGGATCCGCAAGTGCTTTATGCCTATCGTGAGAAACTTGCGAATCTGATTCAACGATCACCCATCAAAGATACCAACCCGTGGGGCGATCGTGGCGGTATTCCCGTGCGTGGCCTGTGGCGTACATGGCAGGATGATCTGGATGGCTACAAGTCGCCTTTCCGCTCACAAAAATGATGTGTCGTAATCACGTGAGATTGGACCAAACGGATGCAACAGTGAATTGGCTCCGTGAGTGATAGCTTCGCTCGTCTGTCAAGCACAACATCAGGAACCGTTTGAAATCGATATCTGATCGCATATAAAAAAGACCCGCAAGCACATCGTTTGCGGGTCTTTTTGTAAAGTCATTCATGGGACTTGAAACAATGACCTCGCCTTTGTGTAGCGGCGGTATTGTTTTCTCATTTTAAGGAATGCAATGTAAATAAACGATTGAATGTTATCATGTTCAAGCAGTACTCGTACAGTTTGAACTTGAGTTTTGTGGCTGCCTTGATTGCCAGCTGTTATTGAACCCAATCAATGCGTGTTGCTATGATTGATCGCAGTCTTTTCACGTTGGAGAAATGAATCGATGGGTAAAACCTCGAAAAAGCCACGCCTCAAGGATATTGCCTCACGAGCGAATACGACTGAAGCAACCGTCTCGATGGTGCTCAATTCACGTCGATACGATCAGGTGTCGGTTAAAACGCGCGAACGCATCCAGAAAATCGCAGCAGAAATGGGATATGTCCCCAATCGTATGGCACAGATGCTCGTGCAAGGTCGAACGGACACGATTCTCATGTTGGTAACGGATTTGACCAGCGCCTTTGTGAATCAATATGTTGCTTTATTTAGCGAGATATTTGAAGAAAAAGGATACACACTGTTTCCGCTTGCTTCACTTTCGGATACCAACCGGGAAGCCAAGCACATTCAGTTTCTGTCTCAGCAGTATTTCGATGGCGCGATCTGTCTGGAATATGATTGGCATAATCAGGATTGCTACGCAGATCTGGACGCCAAGTTACCATTGGTGACGCGGATATGGCCTGAAAGTAATTTTACCTGTCCTTTTCCGCATGTTGTGATTGATTATGAGCCTGGTGTCACGAAGCTTTTTGAGCATTTTGTGCAGCAGGATCGCAAGCACATTGCCATGCTTATCACCGTTCCGCCGACCACGCAGGAAATTGACCAGGAGAATCCAAGGGTTTGTTTATACCGTCAAGTTCTTGAAAAGTTTGCGTATCCTCAGGAACATCAGGCTTGGTACACGATTCATCTGGGGCCCAATCTGTACAAAGAAACATACTGCCAAACCAAGGCATTGATGAAAGACAATCCAGACATCGATGTTCTTCTGCTGCACTCTTCAGACCTTGTGTTGCCGGTCTATCAAGCATTGATTGACCTTGGAATTAAAATTGGAACTGATGTCGGCGTGGCGGCGTTTGACCAATACAATCAACTGGAATTTCTCCATCCGACGATCACCGTCGTGCGTGAACCCGTGGAGCAGATTGGTCAGACAATGGCCGGGATGTTGCTCGATCGGCTGGCCAATAAGAAGCTTGATCCCGATGCGGTTCGCTACGATTCAGAATTATTGATTCAACAATCCACCCAGCGGTAAACCACAGAGAGCCTTTGACACACAACACGTCTGCGCTGAGGCAGCATGTTCTGATTACAGCAGTTATCAGCTATATACGTCACCAACTCGTGTAACGTCAGTTCGAATCGCAACGCTTGGTTTTGATGAAGGCACATCAGTTTTTATATTTTTTTATTGACATTGAGTTGATTCCCCATAAGATTACTTAAGCGTTTAAGAAAGCTGTTTGAGGCCCTTTTTTACACCAGATCATATATTGGGATGGGATTTGAAAATGAAAGATTTAAATCATGATGGAGCAGGGGGGTTTACGCTCATCGAACTTTTGGTGGTTATTTCCATTATTTCGCTGCTCATTGCAATTCTTCTCCCCGCATTGGGTGCGGCACGTAAGTCCGCCAGACGACTTCAGTGTGGCATCAATCTCAAGGGGCTTGCTTTTGCTGCAACCGCCTATAAAGACGATTACAAAGGGCGTTACCCCTATCAGAAAAGTCTTGGGGGGAGCGACTCCAACGGTTTGGATGTGATGTACCCGTCGTATATCAATGCAGCAGTGACTTACCGATGTCCTGACGAGCAGGTGAATACGGTTCCGACGGATATCACCAACAGTGCGCAGAATTGGAACTCAAGTTCCCAGATGAGTTATCTCTATGACTACCCGGAATACGGATGGGTTAAGCCCGGCTATTCCAAGATGAACGATTGGCAAAAGGATGGTCCGATGATTGAAGATCTTGGAGCTGGGGAACAAACATTACAGCCCTATGCCAATCATGCTCCATACGGCGGTAATGTTGCCTTTCTTGATGGTCGGGCTGAGTGGCATAAGTCTGAGGGGTGGAACAAGTATGGCTGGGGGAATCTCTACAAGGTTGGCGATCTGTGGCCCTG
The DNA here is from genome assembly GCA_002704825.1 of Phycisphaeraceae bacterium. GTDB lineage: Bacteria > Planctomycetota > Phycisphaerae > Phycisphaerales > Phycisphaeraceae > UBA7800. Next base: position 32,168 of record PAIY01000017.1, on the reverse strand, counting down.
AACCGTTGTACTTGTCAGTGAACGTGCTCCGCATGATTCAGGCGCTTGTTATTTCTAGTTAAAAGGTTTTGTCATGCAGTTGAGTCAATCTTCATGTTGGGGCTTGGGGTCTGCGCTGACTTTGAATATACCGATTACCCACGAAGGTATCGGGGCGGCATATGACTGGACGCCCAGCGCACCAAGTGGTGGCGGATGTTTTACCACCACGAAAGTCTCGCCGCACGACGACCGGTTCATCCTGGTCAACAATGATATGTTCGGCACGTTTCGCACGCTCGATGGTGGCATGACGTGGGAAGACTTGGCTGCCTGCTATCACTTTCGCGTTGTGTATGCCTGGGCCTATCATCCAACGGATTCGGACCGCGTTTTTGCCGGGGCGACTTCAGGCTTTTTGCAGAGTCACGACAGAGGCAAGACCTGGCAGCGACTTGATTATCCTGAGGGGTTGGATTGCCCACATGGCCCGCATGTCATCGGCTTTGATCGTACGCGTCCCAACATTGCTTTGGCGGTTGTGTTCAACATGGTTGAGGCTTCTGGCGGGGCGATTCTCTCGACTCACGATGGGGGTGACAGTTGGCAAATCGTCAGTGAATTGCCTGCCGAATTGGGGCAGGTGCACAATCTTGTCTTTGACGACAGTAAACCCGGCACGGTCATTCTCGGTGCAGCCAAAGGCGTGTTGCGTACCGAGGACAATGGCTTGACATGGCGGATACACGGCCGGGAACTGGTCGAAACATACGGTGACATCAGGCATTTTGACGGGGGCAGTGATGGCCAACAGACCATTCTCTACGCCACCGTGCCAACGCGCTATCAAGGCCAATGTTTCGATGGCGGTATCTTCCGATCCTTGGATGGTGGTGTGACGTGGGAGCCTGCGAATCGACAAGGTTTGGATACCTACATCAAGAAAGAATATATCCGCGATGGTGATCTGGAAAAAGAATATGCACCGGATTACACGTGGCTTGCGGTGTGTGCGACCAAGCCGAACGTGGCCTATGTCGGGATGGATCGCAACTGCCCGTATGATTTTTTAGACCCCACTGGCAAAGGCCGTGACTCGGTTTTCCGAACCGAAGATGGTGGCAAGACCTGGGCACGCACACTTTGGCAACATCCGGATATGCAGGATTACAACATCGCCAATCGCAGTTGGGTGACCGGGCAATGGGGTTGGCAAACCGGGCCGACCTATTTAACCGTCAGTGATACCAATCCCAATCATGTGCTGCATTCCAATTGGAATAGTCTCTTGCTGACCGAAAACGCAGGCAAGACTTGGAACTATTTAACCGGCCGGATCAAGGGCGATCAGCAGGCATCACTAGCTGGTGATTGCAAGCCCAATCGCCAGTATTACCTGATCGGCGATCTCGATGATTCGGGTATGTGTCCTGCGGAAACGGCCAGCATGTTAACCATCAATGGATACCACGTCAGCCCGCACGATCCGAATTTTCATTACATGAGCGTGACCGACTTCCCCGGTTGGTTCAGCCGTGATGCGGGTAAAACCTGGAATTTCTCAGTCAAGGGTTTGACGTATCCGCACGACATGTACGACGTGGTTTTCGATCCTGATGTCCCCGGTCGCCTTTGGGCCTGTACCTCGCGTCGTCATGATATCCCACATTGGAAGTTTGTTCTGGCTGCGGATTCCGGGGATTCGATCTATCACGGTGCGATCGTTCGTTCCGACGATAACGGCCTGTCTTGGTATCAGATTAATGAATCCGGCCTGCCCGTGGCAACGACAACCGATCTTTACGTCGATCCCGATTCCCCCGTTGAGTCCAGGCACATCTGGGCGGCGGTCATCGGCCATGGTTTATACTTCAGCAATGATGGTGGCCTGAACTGGGAGCCACGCAACAAGGGCTTGCATGTCGAACAGAACAACAAACTGCTCCGCATCAATCGCGGCCCTGATGGCAAGTTTTATGCCCTGTCCACCATCGGCAGCTACGACCCTACCGACCAAACACTCGTCCCCGGCGGACTGTTTGTCAGCAATGACGAGGGGATGACCTGGCAGTTAATCAGTGATGCAAAGCAGATGTTCTATCCCATCCGTTTTGCCTTTAACCCACACGATCCCAATGAAATTTTTGTGACATGTAAGGATGCAGCCGTCGACTGCGTTGAAGCACCGCACGAACAATTACGTGGTGGTCTCTGGAAAACAAACGACGGTGGCAAGACTTGGATCAAGCTCTTGACCCAATCCTGTTTTGATGTGGTCATTCATCCTAAGAACGAAAACGAAATCTATGTCTCAACCAGCAGTGAAGATCCGACAGACGGCCTGTTTGTCAGTGATGACGCAGGTAAAACGTGGCAGGTGATGAATTGTCCAGCCAAACGCACACAGGATTTGCTTTTCGATCCCACCAATCCCAACGCGCTGTACGTGACCACATGGGGTGGCGGGGCATGGCGTGGTAATCGCAAGTGATTGGCCGACCCATTTTCACTGAACGTATAACACCACTGAGTTAAAGATGAGATTGCATATGAACAAATTGATGATGAAATCCTGGTTTTTAATGATCATGTTGCTGTTGGGGCAATTGACACTCGACGCCAACGCGAAGTCTAAATTGTTTGACTGGACACCCGGTGCGCCCGGTGCAGGAGGGGCGCACACCTTTGCCCAGTCCTCGCCGCATGATGACCATTTGCTCTTTTCAGCCAATGATATGTGGGGTTTTTATCGCAGTAAGGATGGTGGACATAACTGGCATATCGTTCACATTCCCGGTGGTGCAGCCACTTTTCACGGACTGGCATACGATCCCGTCAAACCTGATCGCGTCTTTCTTGGCGTGTCGACAGGCTTCTTCCTGACTGATGATCGCGGGGAGACATGGCGTAAGATTGGCTTACCTGATGCGATCAAAGACAGGGATGGCCCGAGCCTGATCACTTTTAATCCTGCCGACCCCCAACAATGCATCGCACTTGTTCAAGTCGATGGCAATAACTATCGCATCGTCTCCACCGATGGTGGGCTTAACTGGTCCGATGCTGGCCTTTTGCCCTTCGGTAAAACCAAAGTCCATAAACTGCTCTACGACATCAGCAATCCCAAGATCATGATCGCAGGTTGCACCAACGGTGTCTATGTCAGTGAAGATAACGGTGCAAGTTGGGAAAAACGCATGAACGGCATCAGTCCCGACCGCGCATCCTTGATCAGTTTTGCTGGGGGCTATAGCGATAATCGCACACTGCTCTACATCACAACCGGTACACGCACTGTTGATGGCAAACTCGATCCCGGCATCTACCGCTCCAGTAATCTGGGCAAAAATTGGAACCCCGTCGGCACCCGTGGCCTGCACACAACACCCACTACGTCCGGCAGAGGCTTGGAGTATGCATTACTTGCAACGCCACAGAAAGTCGGCAACGTTTGCTACGTCTCCACCTGGAATCCCGGCGTCGATCCCAAACAGGACAGCGGATTCACCACGGTCTACAAAACCACCGATGGCGGATACAACTGGGAACCCGTGCTTTTCCAGCACCCGGATATGAAAAAGTTCAACCTTACCAACAAAAGTTGGTTGACCGGGCTTTGGGGATGGTCCGAGCCGCAACTGTTCATGAATGTCAGTTCGTCCAACCCCGACATGGTCATGTATTGCAATTGGGTCAACCTGATCATCACAACCAACGGCGGAAAGAATTGGTTCTACTCCGATGGCACACTTAATGAAGATGGTACCATCGCAAACGATCCGATGATGGTTTTGACCGTGAACCTTTACCATATCTCCCCTCATAATCCCAAGCATCACCACATGAGCACCGCGGACTTCTGCGGTTGGTACAGTCGCGATGCTGGGCACAGTTGGTATCGTTCTGAAGAAGGTATTTCCGAGCCGCATAATATCTACGACATTGCCTTTGATCCTGATGTTCCTGATCGGATATGGGCAGCCACTTCACGCAAGCATGATATCCCGCAATGGAACTTCATCGGCCGAGATAACGTACTAAGCCACGAGTATGTGGGCTCCATCGCATACTCTGAAAACGGCGGTGAAACATGGCGTCAGATCAGTGAAAAAGGTTTGCCACCACTGACCACACTGGGCTTGTATCTGGATCCTAATTCACCTGTTGATTCGCGTCACATCTGGGCTGCCGTCCTGGGCAAAGGTTTTTACCTGAGCAAAGACAACGGGCGAACCTGGGAGCAGCGAACCGGTGAAATCAACGATGAAGGTCACGTCAAAGCGCTGCGTATCAAACGCGGTCCCGATGGCAAAATGTACGGCTTAACCAGTGTAGGCGGAGCTAATTTCAAAACTGGATATATCTATGCAGGCGGACTCTATGTCAGCGATGACGAAGGAAAGTCATGGCAACTCATCAGTGATAAAAGTCAGATGCAATATCCCTGTGATTTCATGTTTAATCCGCATGATCCCAAGGAAATCTATATGTCCTGTATGACCCCACCCGTTGATGGTTACACCGGTGGTGTCTGGCGGACCCGTGATGGGGGCAAAACCTGGGAGCAGATTTTTGCAGACTCCTGCTTCTCGACAACCATCGACCCGTTGGACCCCAACCGCATATACATCTGCACGTCAGGTGAAACGCTTACCAAAGGTGTTTACACCAGTGCGGATCGCGGGAAAACATGGGAAGTCTTGGACTGCCCATCCAAGCGGCCAAGACACGTGCTCTTTGATCCCAATGAACCCAACCTGATTTACGTCAGTTCATGGGGCAGCGGATTATGGCGTGGTAACCGCATCAAAAAATAAAGACGAATCGACAGCGTTTCGTCGATCGTTAACTGAATATTTCAACCGTATTCCATTTGTGATTGAATCAGAAAGTTATTGATATGAGCAGACTATTCCCCATGGATCTTCAGGAAATGAAGTTCGCTCAGTTTGAAGCTACAGGATACAAGGCGCCCGTCAGTGGCGTAGTACATCGTGCCAAAACAAGTCCTGCATTATGCGGTATGCCTTTGGGCAGCATTGATACCGGATGTCTGGATTTGGAAACCGATGGTACGTTTGGTTACAACACCATTTTTAACAGCCATGTCCCACGCGGTGGCCCGATGAACGTGCCGTTCCTTGGTGTATCGGCTGGCAAGGAAAGTTGGGTGCTTTCGACCAAGCAATACAAAGCGGATGTGCTTGATGCCATCCCCTCGATGTTCCATCTCAAACGAGCTGCACCAGTTGATAACATCCATTACTGGGGACACTTCCCGGTTGCCGATCTGGAGTATGAATTTGATGCACCCATCAGTGTGGGAATGCGCTCCTGGGCGCCCTTTTTCCCCGGTGATTCAAAGGGCTCCAATACACCAGCCATTGTGTTTGAAGTGCATGTTCGCAACGTGTCGGAACAGGCTCAGCAAGGGCGATTGGTAATCAGTTTACCAGGTCCAACCCCACTGGAAGCACATGGTCAAAATGGATTCAAACACCGATCAGTACGCGATGAAATCAGTGGCGTGGTTGTGTCCAATGAACACAACGTCGAATATGCCCTGGGTGTGATTGGCGATTGTGACGTCATGACCGGCGGCGCGATGGGTAGCGACAGCGGATGTTGGTCGCGCATCGCAGGCGGCACGTGGCACGATCCGGATGCCAGGTTCTTTACGATTCTGCCCAAACCCGCCAACGGCCCCGGCGCATCCGTGGCCAAGGCGTATGAACTGGAACCTGGCGAAAGCACCGTCGTCCGTTTTGTTCTGTCCTGGTACGCGCCGAAATGGGATGCCACCGGTGTTCCCATGGGAGGTGGCAACCAGTACACGCACATGTATGCTTCAAAGTTCGCTTCGTCCCTTGATGTTGCCAACCACATCGCAGAGAACCACGAAGAAATGCTCTCACGCATCATTGCCTGGCAGGAAGCGATTTATTCCGACGATGACCTGCCGATCTGGCTTCGTGAAAGTTTGATCAATGTCTTATATATCATGCCTGAAACCAGTTTCTGGGCAGCCAAGAAAGATCCTGTCGGAGATTGGTGTCTTGAAGAAGATGGCATTTTCGCACTCAACGAAAGTCCGCGAAGTTGCCCGCAGAACGAGTGTGTTCCCAACACCTATCTATCGAATATTTCCTGCTCATACTTCTTCCCCGATACCGTGCTCTCGACATTGCGAGCATATAAAGCGTATATGAGTGAGGAAGGCCAATGTGCATGGACATTCGGTGGGTGTACAGCCTGCGAAGGTGTGTTAAATCGTTATGACTGGTACGACGAACATGCCCATACCTGCGAAATGACCATCCCGAGTTTTGGCTATCAGACTGCAAGCAATGGAGCGTCCTATGCAGGTTTGGTTGATCGATACCTGCAAATCAATCCGTCGCAGGAGATCACCGAAGAGTTCTATCCGTCAATGAAGCAGAACATGATTTTCACCATGAATCTGCGGCCTGCTTACAACGATGGTGATCGCGTACTCGCCATGCCGACGGGTAACGTGGACTCCGAATGGTTTGAGCATTGCGAATGGGCAGGCATGGTGACGCACGTCGGCGGACTTCGCCTTGCTCAGTTGCGAATGGTCAAACGCATGGCCGAGCAGGTTGGCGATACCGACTTTGCAAAGCAGTGTGCAGACTGGATTGCTGCAGGTGAAAAATCATTGGAAGAAAACTTGTGGGATGGCGAATGCTATCTGAACTTCTATGAGCCGGAAACCGGCAAGAAGTCCGATTTGATCCTCAGCTTCCAATGCGATGGCCAATGGATGGCACATGCACATGGCTTGGAACGTGTCATGCCTCAAGACCGCGTGGCAACAGTCCTTTCCACCGTCAAAGCCAAAGGCTTGGATCAACACAACATCGGTACGCCAACCTTCATGAATCGTGATGGCAGCGCAGCAGCAAACGGTAGCGCTGAAGGTATGAACCAATACGAGACCACGGATTTCTTTACCTCCGGTTGTATGAACCTGGCGATGACTTACATGTATGAAGGCATGCGTGAAGAAGGCTTGGACGTACTGTATCGCTGTGTCGAAAACATCGTGCTTCGCCAGCGTTTGTCGTGGGATTCGCCGGTGCTGATGGATTCGGAAAATGGTCGTCGCACCAGTGGATCGGACTATACCCAGATCATGACACTCTGGGCGGTTCCAGCAGCACTCAAGGGACAGGATTCAGCCGGACTGTGCGGTGAAGGTGGCCTGGTTGCTCGTGTCCTTGCTGCTGCGAATCCCAGAAAGCCAGCAGCGATGAGTGTATGACAATGGGACGCAATCGACTCATCACACTTACTTTGATCCTGGGTGCATGCGTGTTGCCCGGTTGTTCGATGCACTCCGTCACGTTGCCCAGCCGGATCACTGCGGTCCACCACAAGCCTATTGTGCTCGATGGCAATCTGGATGATTGGCAGGGAATCGCATTCACCCAGGTCACACCGGATAACGGCATATTTGACGAAGAAAGCTACGGTCAAGGTTCTTGGCGTGATGCAGATGATGCTGACGATTTGAGTTTTCGTTTTGCAGTGTGTCATGACGATGAGGCGCTCTACATTGCTGTCGAAGTGACGGACGATCACCTGGTGACGGATGATACATCCAGCAAGCAGCGGACAGCCACTGCATGGAAGGACGATGCGGTTGAGATTTTCATTGATGGTAATCACAACCGCGCTCCCAACGCACGCGATCCCGATGGTAAGGAGTACCAATCCGGCGGTGAGTTCGCGTTGGTGTTCAATGGTGCAACAACCAGCCAATGCAGCGGCTTTGCCCAGACTTTCGGTGATGCTGTTTACTGGCAGGGAGCGACGAATATAAACGCCGTCCGTGAATCCAAGGTGACGAAACATATTTACGAATTTCGCTTTGCCTGGAGTGTCATGGGAGGCAAAGTCCGTCCCGGTGACACGATTGGTTTGACCCTTGGCGTCATGGATGATGACGATGGGCTCGAGCGTGACCACGCACTCTTTTGGAAGGCGATTTCGCCTTGTTGTTGGCGTGATGAATCCGGTTGGGGAACCGTTTTCATCAAGCCGTTTTCGGGTGATTGATATGAAGGAAATGATGTGATGATTAGCTGTTCCGCTAAAAATAGGACTCGGCCATGTGCCATTCATTTGGACCTTAAAGGCTTGCCGCCGACACCGCAGCGTTTGATCAGTCTTTTGGATTTGATCGTCGCATGTGGCTACAACGCGATTCTTGTTGAGTGGGAAGATACCTTCCCATGGAAATGTGACCTACGGTATCGCGGTGCCACGTTTTACAATCAGGATGTGATTAAACGATTTGTTGATCGTTGTGGGGAATTGGAAATCGAATTGATCCCGCTGGTTCAATCCATCGGCCATCTGGAGATGGCGCTGCGGCTTGATGACAATGAGCATCTTCGTGAACAGGTTGATTGTTTTGATTGCTTAAATCCACTTGCACCCGGTGCCCATCAACTTGTCGAAGCGATGGTGGATGATGTGCTTGAATTGATGCCTGATGTCAAGCGATTCCATCTTGGCGGTGATGAGGCGTGGTTGTTTGGATCACATGAATCAACCCGGCTTTATGCTCAGCAAAATGGCAAGGACCGACTTTACCTGTACCATCTTGATCCGATTCTCGACAAACTGATTGACCGTGGTATTCGCCCACTGCTTTGGCATGACATGATGATCCAATGGGATGATGCAGCACTGCAACAACTCAGTCAAAAAGCGGACCTGGCGGTATGGGGTTATCACGGGCATCCCGATTACACCCAGGATCACCTGTATCACACACGCGTTATTGAACGTTTTAGCAATCTCAATGTTCCCATGTGGGCATGCGGTGCCTACAAAGGAGCAGATGGGATGAGTTTTGATCGCGCTACATTTGAAAGCCGACGTGAAAATACATTGGCCTGGCTTGATCTGGATGCACGGTTTGATTTTGCAGGATTCATCGCAACCGGTTGGAGCCGATACTCAACCAATCGCGTGCAGACTTCTCCTCTTGATGGGAATCAGGATGTCATTGTGCTATTGGGCCAACTGTTCTCCGGCCAATCAAATCCGACTTTACAGCAGGTCAACCAATTGTTGTTACAGGCGCGTGAGTTGGACGGATTTCAGAAATGTTCGGATATTTTAAATCTGATGCAACGCCGTCGAAAAATTGCATGGGAACAGGTTCAGGAAATCCACGAGATGCTGACGTTCATGCAGTACGACAAGAATCGCAATGATCCATGGCTTGTCGAACAGTCTTGCAAAAAACTCGCCAATGCCATTGAAGATGTCGAAGAACTGAGTGATGAACTCTATAACGTCTTCTCCGGGCGTGTCGCGCTGTGTTGGATGCAAGAGTATGTTCACGAAAGAATCGCTCCACTGAAAGAACAGTTAGCCGTGTTCCAGTCAATAGGCTCCAAAGTGCCTGTGTATTGATTGGGCGATTGTGTTTCTTCCATCACTGGCTATTCGTTTACAACGTGCTTTTGCGTGACTTCGCGATGAGACATTTCATAAAGGTTGTTTTTTATGACAGTGACGCCGGACTTACCCCGTTCTTTTCCTGCGGGCAGGTTGCGCATTTTGACGGTACTAAAGACAAGTAAACCTGCTCGTTTTTCACTCTTGACCGTCTATATTGGATGCGCGTTCAGTGGCATGTCTGTTGCGATCTTTGGTTGTCTGGCAACGTGGATCAGCCATGATCTGGGCTTGTCCTCAGTGGCGTCGGGTGGCTGCCAGGCCAGCTTCTTTGGCGGATTGCTGATCGGCTCATTGGCAATGGGGCGACTCTTGGGAATCTGCCCAAGCCGCTATTGCTGGTTGATTGGCATGGGCTGCACTGTGCTTGGATGTTTGTTGACGAGTGTTGCTTCTCTACCAATCCTGCTTCTGGGCCGAGCGTTGGCGGGATTCGGACTTTCGGCCACCATGCTCTTTGCCATGGGACTGATTGTGGCAGTTTGCCCGGATCGGGCCAGTTTACTATTGAATCTGCTCCAGGCATGCACCGCCGGTTCAGCTGCATTGACCTTGGCTGTCGGGCGGCCTGTTGCAGAGATGTTAAGCAGTTGGAGTGCGGTCTTATGGCTGATTGGTGGACTTTCTGTCGTGCCGATGATTGTTGCCGTGGTGCTTCCTGGTATGTCTGAAATTGCTGCAGATAAAGCTGTCGGTTTTCGCTCATTATTCAGGGTTGCTGCCCATCCACTTTTACTCCCGCTGCTGGTCGCTCTTGTCGTTTATGTATCACTGGAACAGTCGGTGACGGTTTTTTTGCCTGTTTATCTTGAAGAACAGGTTCAAATCGTCAGTACCACTGCAACAGGCATCACCGCGATGCTCTGGCTGGGATTGATTGCTGGGCGTGTTTGTTCTGCCATGGTGGGTAAACGACTGGGTGAAGGCTTGCAAATCATCTTTGGCGGACTGGGTATGTGTTTGTGCATCATGCTTGTCATGTTTGTGAGTGATGTGCCGACACTGATGGTTTTGACTTTCCTCACCGGTGTTATGGGCGGGCCGATTATCCCGCTTGCATTTGCATCATCTGCCAAACGTCTACCAGGTACATGTAACGCTGCGATGACCGTTTGTCAGTTATGTTGTTCAGCGGGTGGCATGCTGGGCCCATTGGTTACCGGCAGCGTATATCAGGTTTTCATCAGATAATGTAACGGCGCAGCGGATTGTTACGGAGTATCGGCTGGCATTACAAGTCAGACAGACTCGATTTGGCTTCATTCCGTTCAATAAACTGGTGACACGTATGCGGCAGCATCCTCATTAGATTGTTTTGTTCATTAGAGATGCAGAAATTGATCGGGGTTTTGATGCAGCAAGACGGTGCATGGTGATTTTAATCATCCGTAGGTTGGCATCGCTACCGAAGCAACTGCATTGAATACGGATGTGGGGCATGTGGTATTGTGCCAGGTCTGATACCGATTTAGACGCTGTTGGAGACCACGCGCTGTTGCTTGCCACAATGCTGGTCGTTGTCATAAGCGAAGCGTTTTGAAGAAGCGTTCAACCTTGCCATGTAATGGGGGCGTAAGGACATGGCATCAATTCACTTCAGGTAAGCGGTATTGTTAAATCAAGGCATGATGTCCTACCAGTTTTCAAAGATGGGATATGGTTGGTGATTAGGTATTTCATTGTCACCATGAATTTCATTCTGGTTCAGATTCTCGACAACATGCAATAAACATCTCCATCGTATTTGTCATTTCATATCGGCTCAATTTTGTGTCTATTTCCGCTCTGGCTTGTGCCTTGTATCTGCTAATTGAGCATATATAGCAAGAAAAATGGTGTATGGGCTTGACTTGTGGATGTGACATCGCATTTAATTAGATAACGTTCCTGAATAGAGAACGTTCCTGATTTGTTTCTGTTTGGGTCTTTTGAGTCTGTTAAATAAAGAACTGGTGGATGCAAGTGACAACTTTGAAGGATGTGGCCAATCAGGCAGGCCTCTCGGTGCAAACCGTCTCCCGGATTCTCAACGGCGATAACAAAGAGGTCTGGCCCAGTAGCATTCGACGTGCTGACAAGGTACGTGCGATTGCAAAGAAGATGAACTTCCGTCCCTCGGCGACCGCCAGGACCATGCGCAGCAAGAAGACACGGATGGTCGGCGTGCTCATTCGTAATACCGCTGATATCCCGCATACCGCCCCGACGAACTACGAAATCATCCTCGGCATCTATCACCATCTTGAAAATGCCGGCTATGAAATCTGCTTGGTTCACCAATCGGACATCGGCAAGCGAAGTCGAATCTTCCGCGAGAAAATGCTCGATGGTTTGATTGTCATCGGCGATATGCAACCCGCCATGATTCAGGAGATCCGCGAGACCTTTAACCAATGTGTCTGGGTGGATGTAAATGTCTATGAATCTCAATATTGCATCCAACGTGATGAATATGCAGCAGGTCGCATGGTGGGGGACAAGGTCCTTGAGGCTGGGTATGACCAGTTGATCTGGCTGACACGCGTGCGTAATGAAGGTGTATCTCATTACAGTGCGGTTAATCGCTTCAAAGGCTTTGAAGATGCGATCAACTCAGTGGATCGTCCGATCGATCTGAGAAGTGTCTATGTCGATGACCAGACCATTGCTGAGCTCGACAGTGTATTAGGGGCAATCACACCCCAGACAGCCGTGGTGACTTCGGGTGCAACAGGTGGGCCTTTGATGGTTAACTGGGCGATGAGTAAAGGCCTCATGCCCGGCCGTGATTTTGGTTTGGCCACACCGGATGACTGTCTGTCATTACACGAAATTGATTCGGGGATCAGCCGTGTTCACTTTGATCGTTTAGCTATGGGGCAGCAGGCCGGAAAGATGTTGTTGGATCAGATGGCATCCATGTCCGCGACCTCAACCATGATGCCAGTGCGGTGGATTGAAGGTTTTACATTGGGTTTGACGGCTCGCCAGTAATGGCAAGCCCGTTGTTTGTATCGTCTGCTTTTTGTCGGACTGTTGATTGTTTTGCAGAATTGGTTGTTTATAGGAATTTTATATATGCGAATGTTACAGATATATATCTTGGGGATTGTTTTCATAGGTCTATTGGCAGCTGAGACAGTTAATGCCGAAGATTTGACATTTGCTCCCACGGGGATGTTTATCGGGCCACAATCCAACACGACCTACAAAACCCGTGCATCATGGAGTGCAGATTTACGACTCCAAATGCCCGGCAAGGATCCGGTTGATTTTTCCGGGCCGATCTTCCCCGGGTACAAAATCGCCAAAGTGGGTGATACCAAAGTCGATGCCCAGAAGAAACAGGTTATCTACACACAACATCGCAAGGAAATGAATGTCGATGTCACCAAAACCCTGACCGCACGTAATGGTTCCGTGCTGAATCTCATTGAATATCAAACGGATCAATCTTTCGATGAAGATGTGATGTACCGCATCTTTTTCCCCTTGGAGACGTTTGCAGGTAAACAAATCATCTGTAATGGGAAGCCGATCGAATTGCCCGTCGAAAAGGGAAAGAATTACACGTTGTTTACGGGCACAAAACCGTTGGAACTCCGTGTCAATGTAGATGAAAATACACAGATTGGCATTAAGCTTATCACTGGGTTTAAAAGCTACACCATCAACGATTGTCGTTTTCATGGTAAACCAGAGAGCCATTTTCATCTATACATTAGACTTGATGGGAAAAAGTTTCAATACCAGGTCAGTCTGTTATCACCCGATCAGCCCTTCCCCTCCGTTGAGCAATCGGCAACCGACAATAAACAGCAGGCACAGACGTCAAATCAAGAAGTTAATCTTCTGGGGCAGGGATCAGGTTTTGAAGTCGGACCCGTTCGGCTCAATCCCTATGCCTACTACAGTTGGTCCGAGTCCTATTCCGATCCGGCGACACAACAACCCACTTTTGATGACCAGCATTATGTCGAGGGGAAATACAGTCTTCGCTTGCAGGCAGATGATATTAAAAAACTCAGTGGTCGATTCAATATGAATGCGGTGATGTTCAAACGGGTACGTTTGGATCCGAGCAAAACCTACACCTTGTCTGCCTGGCTCAAATCAGATTCGAATATGAAAGCGACCATGGAGTGTGCAGAAAATATTTGGATAGGAATGGGTGGTAAAACCATTGACGTAACCGACCAATGGGAACGCTACAGCTATACGTTCAAACCGACCAAATACAAATTACTCAATGATGCGATGACCTGGATTGGCATTCACCCTTCCATGAAGTCGGGGAAGCTCTGGATCGATGCCGTGCAATTGGAAGAAGGGGGCCAGGCAACTGACTACGCTCCACGGTCATTGGAGTTCGGCGCACAAATCAAACAGAAGTACAAGCTTTATACTGAGCAAGAGTATCAGAAGGCTAATATGTCCTGGTCCTTCCGAAATAACTCCGAAAGGCCGTGGACCAGTGAAATTCACTATCAAATCAGGGATTATTGGGACAATGTGGTGTTTGAAAAAACACGGACACAATCCATTGCGGGTAACGGTAATTTGAATGTCCAGGTTCCTTTGCCATCGCTTCCCATCGGTTATTACCGTGTGAAACTATTGGATCAGAATCATCAAGTCTGTCGTGATGAAGCGATCTTTGGTATTTATCAACCGATCCAGTTTCAAGGGATAATGCCTTTTAATTGGCCGTTGGGCTGTGATGCTGCAGAAGGTGACCCCATCGTTCGAGGCCTTGGTTTTGGCTGGACGCGCGACTGGCAATTCCGCTTCAAACGCATTCTGCCTGAACCCGACAGAACGGATTTTACGCTGACCGACATCATTGTGGAGCGTTGTGAAAAGGCTGGCATTAACCTCATGCCCGTGCTTGGGTCTGCTTTTGGTCTCCACCCATGGGAGACTGATGGCAGTGACAGTATTCCAGACTGGGCGGTTGACGAAATTCGACCCAGCTCAATCAGTAAACGTTTTGATAAAGTCTATTTCCCGAAGATTAATGCCTGGAAGAAGTATATCCGAACCGTCGTAGGGCGATACAAGGGACGTATTAAAGCATGGGAAATTCTCAATGAGCCCAACTGCTGGGTCTCAGCTGAAGAATACGCGCCGTATCTCAAAGCAGCCTATGAAGCTGCCAAAGAAGCTGATCCTGATTGCATCATTGTTGGTGGTTGTGCGACTTCTGACTGGAATGGTGAGCCTGCTCCGTGGACACAGAAAGTTATTGATTTACTCAAGGGACAATATATGGATGTGCTTTCCATTCATATGTATTCCCATCAAGCTCCTGAAGACTATCTGGATCAGGGATCGGGTGAGTTTCTCAAGCAGCTCAAGAAAATGTTAGCAGTGTACGACCGGGATATACCGATCTGGCATACCGAGAAGAGTTACAACACCACGAATGTCGGTTATACCGAGGATAAACATGGCATGACGCCATTGTATCTTGCTGAATCCATGTTCCGTGTTGAGGATTTTCGTGACAAGGCTGAATTCCTGATACGGGAAACACTCATCGATTATGCCGTTGGTAAGGGACCGTTTTTCTGGTTTGGTAATATGCCCAATCATCTGTTTATATCAAGTCACCGAAAAGCGTTTGGATTGCAACATATTGAGTATGACAATTCCCCAACGCCCGAACTCATTGCAGCCAACGGTTTGGCCAGACTCATACAAGGTCGTAACAATCCCGTTGGGCTCAGACAACTCAGTGCGCATGTTTATGCTGCCATCTATGAAGGCCCCAAAGGTGTGCTTGTTGCGCTTTGGGATGCAAAGAATCAATCAACGATCCAAATCAAAGATCGTAGCCTTGCCTTTGAGGCTTATCAGTTCTTTGGCGTTCAAAAGTCTTTGACACCTAACCAGGATTTAGAGTTGGGGACAGCGCCATCATACCTGGTGTTTAAGAACGCGACGGCTCAACAAGTTTCAGATTGGCTGATGAATCTGCAAACCTCAGGCAAGCAGGTTTCAATCTCCGGCGGGTTGGAAGTTGAAAATGATCAGCTCGTCCTGGCAGCCTATGTCCATAATCTAACTTCCAATACTCTCAAACCTATACTGAAGATCACTGACTATCCCAAAGGCTGGCAACTTTCCAAACACTCTCTCACACTTGCCAGCCCGGGTATGACCTACACGCGATTTGTGTTTCCTGTCATCAAGCATGGAAATACCAGCCAGCCTGCAATGTTTAAAATCGCATGTCAAGGTCATAGCACCACATTGTCATTCCCTTCGGTCCCATCATCCATGAATCTCAAAGCATTTCTTAATGCCAATGCGCAGTCACATGCAACAGCAGTCAGAAATTCGCAGATCAAGATCGATGGTGATTTGGGGGAATGGCAAGGTGGTTCATACAACGCGATAACGAAGCCAGAAAATATCGCCTCAGGACGTGATCAATGGCAGGATCCCGCTGACACTTCTGCCCTGACGCGCTTTGCCTGGGATGATCAATATCTGTACATCGCAACGCATGTCTATGATGATGTTCTGGAACGCAATTGCGAAATCAGCAAGGGATATGCTTCAGATTGTTTCGAATTTTTCCTGGGTATATCGGTTAAGAATCATAGGCAATTTTTCATGGCGCCAGCAACCAAGAGCCAGCAATACAATCAGGCAGACGCCTGGTGCAAGGAATTGAAGTCAGATGCGGGTATCCAAATCCAGTCAAAACAAAGCCAGGGTGGCTATGACCTGGAAGTGGCCATACCCTGGCATACGGTCTTCGAACAATTCACACCCCAAGCTGGTGAAAAACTGATCATGTCATTTCAGATATGTGATGTCGATACCCCCGGAAGGCCGACAGAAACAAGAATGAACTGGGGATCAGGCAACTGGCAAAAACCAGAGCTTTGGGGCAATCTGATTCTGCAATAAATATTCCTTGAACTTTCAACAAGATAGGAACGAACATGAACAATCGATTAAAAAAACAATACAAGACTGCTGCTTTCACGCTAATCGAATTACTTGTTGTCATCTCCATCATTTCGCTGTTGATTTCCATCCTGCTTCCTGCATTGGGTAGCGCCCGAAAAGCGGCTCGCAAAACCGTTTGTATGAACCAAATGAAACAGATCGGTTTGACGATTAGTATGTATGGTGCAGAAAATCGAAATTATATCCCACCCATGCAGGGCAATGTTCCCGCTGGCTGGATCGGTAACGAAACGTGGATGTATAATATTAAATCGTACATGGGCATGAATAATGACGATTTTGACATGACTTCAACTGACAATAACCGCTTTGTGCCCAAAGCAGTCAGATCGCCCCAAGGTGTGTTCCTTTGCCCTGATACAAGGGCATGGGGTATTGGGTTGGATGGAATTCATTACTCTGATGATCCAGTCATGCGATATTCTTACGGGATGACGCTTGATTGTCAGGATGAGACGAAGGTTGAGTATTATAATAATGGGGCTGTTTACGCATTTAACGCAAAGACAAAACCGAAACGGTTGGATGATGTGGACTTGAACAGTGTCTTGTTTATAGAAAAATATCCACTGGGACATACCGGACGACCTGATCAATTCAATATGCCCGGTTACAGCCATAAAGATTCTTCATATGCATTTGTGTGGGGGGCCGCCTGGCGACATAACGGGCGAACAGCTAATTTTCTGATGTCTGATTTTAGTGTGAAGTCAATGAAAGAAGGGACTCGATTCTATCATTGGGAAAATGTCGATGGTGAATATCGCATGGCAGATGGTTGGGTTCCGATTTACGAGTAAATCGACTTGATGCGAGTTACGTTTTTATTTATGACATATGTAATCTTCTTCTTATGATTCGTTGAAGTATGAATACGATTGACATTGTTGATTATGGGGCGATCGGTGACGGTAAAACGCTAAATACACAGAAAATACAAGATGCAATTGATGCATGCCACGTATCAGGTGGTGGCAGAGTCATCATCTCAGATGGTGTGTTCATAACCGGCACAATAAAGCTCTATTCCAATATTGATCTGCATATTTGTGCTAATGCAGTCCTCCAAGCCAGCGTGGATGGCGATGATTATCCTGATTTCGACTGTAAAGAGTGGGATAAAAAGAAAGCTCCACGTGCGACATCACGTTGCTTGATCTATGTAGGATATGCAAACAATATAACGATATCCGGGATGGGCAAAATTGACTGTATGGGGAGTTATTTTTGTGATCAGCAGACCGATATAAACGGTGTTAATCGGTATGTTCGCAAGACAGATATCCTGCCAGCCCGAATGATTTTTATCATGGGTTGTACCAATGTCAGTCTCAAAGATTTTACGATGCATGAAATGGCTGGCGGTTGGGGTTGCTGGATCAATCATTCGCAATATGTCTCAGTTGATAAGATTAAAATGGTTTGCAATCCGCAATACCCCAATGCAGACGGTGTGCATATCAATTGTTCATCTGATGTTACGGTTAGCAATTGTACGATTCATTCCGGTGACGACAGTATTATTGTCCGAGCCAATTCAAATACATTGGATCAGCCATGTCCTTGTGAGCGAGTGATCGTGACAGGCTGCATTCTAAGCTCCAATCATAATGCCATACGAATAGGTTGGCGAAATGATGGTGTTATTCGGAATTGTGTTTTTTCTGACCTTGTCATTACTGATTCGAGACAGGGAATCAATATCGAATTACCTTGCCGATCAAATCCAACAGATGTTGGCAAACAGCATACGCATATTCGAAATGTGAGATTTAATAATATTGCTATGGACCGAATTGACGAAGTGCCAGTGGTAATTCGTATTTATCCTGATAACCTGGTTGAGATAATTGAGAATATTACTTTCTCTAACATCAGTTCAAATAGCGGTAAATTTCCACTCATTCAAGGACGGCAAGATTCAAAAGTCAAAAACATTGTTTTTTCAAATTGCCAATTTGATATAGCAGGGAACTGTCAAGATCAATTGCCTTTGTTTGTATATGCATTGAATGTTCAATTAAACGATACGGTATTCAATGTTGGTTGATTCCGATTGATACGCTGGCAAAGATTGAATTCGTTCTGATATTATAATGAATCCTTGCATTTTAAGAATTGTCGATTGAGATATTAAATGATTAATATTCATCAGTTTAATCAGGCTGTCAAACAAACGCTGACACAGCTCATCAGTCAGGATTTTGAAAACTGCATTCAGCTTGCTATTTATTACCAGGGTCAGTTGGTTACTGACTTGTCACTTGGCAATATAGTCGGCGAAGGTCAAGGTCAAGTCACAAGCGATACGCTGTTCCCGGTGTGTTCTACCAGTTAAGGTGTCACGTCCTGTCTGGTTCAAATGCTCATTGAGCAAGGCAAGCTCGATGTGAGTTTACCCTTGGCACATTATCATCCGGCATTTGCTGCACATGACAAAGACAAGGTGACCGTTGCACCGGCGTTGTCACATCAGGCAGGTATTCCGGTTCGTCCCAATTTTGAGTCCTATGAAGAAATTTGTGATTGGCAGAAGGCTTGCAAGCGCATCGCCAACTTGCCATTGGAATGGGAGCCCGGTTCGCGAGCACAATATCACAGTACCAATTGGGGCTGGATCATCGGCCCGGTGATTGAAGCTGCTGGCGGTGATACCTTTGCCAATCTATTTAGAAAGTTGATATTCAAGCCACTTGGTATTGACCGAGAAATGTACTTTGGCATGGATGATGAATCGCTGCGACGTGCCACATATTTTGAAGCTCAACCGACCCAAAGAGAACAAGTCACCACCGCACCGAGTCGCGATACTGCCATGCAAGCTGGCAATATCCCCGGACCGCTGTTGGATTTTATGAATCGCACGGATGTCCGCCAAGCCTGCATGCCCAGCGTCAACGGCATGATGTCCGCTCGCGCGATTGCACGACTCTATGCAGCGATGAATGGGCCGGTGGATGGCATACAACTGGTCAATGAAAAGACCTTAAATCATGCGACAGCCTTGTTGACGCCACCAAACATGCTCCCTGAATGTTTTGGCTACGGTTTTGGTTTGGGGTATGTGCTCAAGGGGCCAAAGAATTCACCGGGTGACTTGTTCGGTCATGGGGGAGCAGGTGGTTCCGAAGGCATGTGTAATCGCAAACTGAATCTGTCGATCGGCTTTACCAAGAGCCGGATGGATACGCACCGTGATGCACCGGGGCATACGTTCGATCTGATCATGAAACATGTCTATGAACACTTTGGCCGCCATGGGGATGGTGGATTTTATGAACGCGCTTTGTAGTGGTTTGATGATCTGATTTGGATTTGCTGGCCTACCATTTCAAATGGCGTCCAAGATCACAAGATGCTCGCATAAATCCTGGACCATGTTTGAGGGACAGATCAGTGGTGTAAAACGCCACGATTGGGTTGGTCGTTCAAAAACTGGTAAATCAGGTGCAGAGAGTGGCATTGAAAAAGGCCTGCAAGCTGTTCGACTTGCAGGCCTTGTAAAAAAGCCATCCATGGGACTTGAACCCACGACCTCACCCTTACCAAGGGTGTGCTCTACCAACTGAGCTAGGATGGCATGTTCAGCTCAATGAGCTAAGAGAGAAAATGTTACTCAGAACGGGTGTGATCGTCAAATGCATCGGCACAAAGTTTTCACAAATCAGGCAATGCCATCCGCAAGACACATGTATCGGTTTGGGGCCTGAATGCTTCAGGCAATCTCAATAAGAAAAAACACCAGAAAAACTTGATTTTGTGATAAACCGGCTAATAATAAACTATAGCAATAGTGCTATAAAAACAAATTCTCGCCGTTTTCAGGCTGTTTGAATGTGTTCCGGGGCATCAGCAGTTCATGGCTGTGGTTCGGCATACTTTTCAATCAGGATTTTCAATGATCAACGCTTTAAAAACGTTCAATCCTATCGCTCAGATTTGATGCATTGCATGGGTTGTTGCCTTCGCGTACGGGTACGACTTGAAGGCGTGCGTGATCAGGATGTACTGGTTATTTGCCATCAATGGTATCAGTGTTAAGGAAGAGCCACACACATGACTGGAGAGATTCAATCATCTTGACCGGGCGCGATGAGTGCGCGCTGACTGGTTGGCAAATCAGATTTTGATCCACACCGTTTGCAAAGGAGACGCTTATGTCATGGATCGGTCGTATGACCCGAAAGTTGCGATGTTCAATCAGGCTTCGAAAACCACAGGTTGGATACCAGGCGAACAGCAGGTTGACAGAGGTGCCTTGCCGAATTGTTCTCACTGCGATCATGGCTGTCTCGGCACCGCACTTTGTCGACAGCATCGGCATCAATACGCACTTCGGTAAATCTACCGGCATGTACACCAACCCACATCTCCAGAGCACACTCGGTGAACTGGGCATCAAGCACCTGCGCGACAATACGGGCAACACCACTGCGGTGAGTCGGCTCAGTTCCCTGTACAGTGCCTATGGCATTCAAACCACCATGGTTGTGGACTGGACCCCCTTGGCGATCAGCCAGCGTGTATCTTGGCTTGAGCAGGATTGGGCTGAAGCCATTGAAGGACTCAACGAGCCTGCGCATCAGACCCGCAGCTATCGCGGTTTACTTGATACCACCTACCCATCGGTCACGCAGTTGGCCACGCGTCAGTATCAATTCGATTTATTCAATGCTGTCCAAGCCAATCCTTTGACAGCTGATAAGCCCGTACTCTCACCGGCGCAGGCCTTTACGGTGTTCACCCCAACGCTGGGTGACATTCCCTTTGATGTGCTGGCTTTTCACCGTTATGCGGGTGCGATTGCTGAGCCTGAATCGATGCATGTTTTTGGCGAGGACATTCAGGATCTGGATACGATCAGCCATACGCATAACGAACCGATCTGGCTCACCGAAACCGGATACCATACCGCGAGTCAGGAGGTTCACCCGCGGTTTGGCGTTTCGGATACGGCGCAGGCCAAGTACCTGCCACGCAATCTGGTGCATGCTTACATGCAGGGTGTGGATCGCGTTTACCTTTACGAGCTTGCAGATGAAGGTCCTGATGAAACCGATGCAGAGGATCACTTTGGTATCGTGCAGTACAACGCCAACACCAGTGCGCCACTGACGCTCAAACCTGCGGGGCATGCACTCAAACGTCTGATCAATCACCTCAACGATTCAACGTCATCCAACTTCACGCCCGGCACGTTGGACTTTACCATCGATGCGGGGACAGCCAGTATGTCCCACCTGCGGACTTTGTTGTTTCAGGAAAATGATGCAGCAGGGACTTTCAATCTACTACTTTGGCAGAACCTCAAAAGCTTTGACGCTGCCAGTCAACAGGATATGACCAATGCGCCTCTGAGTGTGACGGTCAGGTTCAACGATGTGGTGACGGCAGCGAAGGTCTACAACTTGAATTCCGATACACCCGTGTCCAGCTATGGCACGACCAAGCGCGTTGATCTGTCAGTGCCGGATGAGATCGTTTTGATTCAGATCACCAAGGGGACGGGGACACCCGGTGGCACGCTGCCCATTCTTGAAGTCACAGCGACCGATCCTGTCGCGGTTGAAGGAACTTCCAATAGCGCAACTTTCACCTTCACCCGCACCGGCAGCACCGGTCAACCCTACACCTTCTGGGTGGAAATACTCGGCGATGCAACCAACGGCACGGACTATCCTGCCCAATCCACCGCCGTCACCTTCCCCGCAGCTGCAAGCTCGGTCACCCGAACCATCACCCCAACCAACGATTCAATCTCCGAAGGCGATGAAAAAATCATCGTCCGCATCTGGGGCAACGCGACACACACGGTGGGCAATCGCTGGTCTGCGTCAGCCACCATCACCGACGATGAAGCCATGGCGGACCTGATCATCACCGACATCGCATGGTCCCCTCAAAGCCCCAATCCCAATGATGAAGTCACCTTCTACGTCACCGTCAAGAATCAAGGCACCGCAGCAACCTCCGGCAATGCGTCACTGTTCGTCCAGCCCGGCTACAG
Organism: Phycisphaeraceae bacterium; assembly: GCA_002704825.1. GTDB lineage: Bacteria > Planctomycetota > Phycisphaerae > Phycisphaerales > Phycisphaeraceae > UBA7800. The sequence goes on along the minus strand of PAIY01000017.1, from coordinate 9,721 downwards.
TTGGGGCACCCGCCTTTACGCAACGGTCAGTAGCGGTCTTGGGGCTGGGCAATCCACCGTGGCTACGCTCCCCGGACACTGGGACGCAGCACCGGGGTTATCCATACCCAAGGCTGGCATTGACTACACGCTTAACGTCAAGGAAACCAACGAAGACAACAACTATCTTTCAGAGCTTCTGGCGGTCGGTTTTGCCAATCGTGAAGATGATTTTGAATCCGGACTCGACACAACGGACTATTCCGGCTGGGATATCACCGGCAATTGGACCACCGTGACCTACAGCAATAACACCGTCCTGGAAAATCAGGACACCGCTGCCAGCGACAACGTGCCGATGACCACGTACCTGCCTGCACGTTTTGCAACGCATTGGACCTGTGATCTTGATTACGATTGGCGTTGGGGTGGCAGCGTTTCACAAGGCTATGGTTTTTATTCACTGTCCATCAGTCAGGATTTCCTGGATGATAATGCCAACGGCTATCGGGTCATCATTCATCAAGGCGATTCAAACAACAGCAGCTACACCAACAAGGTCATCCAGATTTATCAGGTCAACGCAGGCACACCAGCTGCCACGCCCTTGGCTGAAGGTTCAGGTTACAACCAATGTGGCTTTAAGTCACTTGGCCTGTCAACGCCACGCTTCAAGCCGATTCATATTGTCTTTGATCAAATCGCAGGCACGCTGGGTGTCTATGGTGATACCGATGGCGACGGCGTCTTTGAACGGTTCGCCCTGGCTCAAGGGGGCTTGGTGTATGATCGTTTTAACCATGTGACGATCAATGCCACCACGAATGCCACCTGTGCGCCGGTGATGGACAATTTCAAGATCAAACTGCTTAACCCGATGGATCAAGTGGCTGACGATTTTGACAGCAATCTCAACGGTGATCCGCCAGCCAATTGGTATGTGGCAGGCAATTGGTATGCAGCCTCCTACGCAGACAACATGGTTATCGAAAACACCGACGCTGCCTCCGGCGGACGCTACGTGGCTGATGGATGGTCGCTGCCTTACGCCGCTTCGTGGGAAGCAAGCATGGATTATGACTGGAAGTGGGGCGGTGCCTACGGGGGCGGTTACGGTGCGTTTCACATGTATGGCTATCTGGATGTCCTGGATGACAACGGCAGTGGCTATCGCCTGCTCATTCGTCAAGGGGATGGCAACAATGCCAATGACACCAACGCGGTCATCCAACTCTATCGTCGGGACAACTGGGTGGTCACGGACCTGCTGGGCTCATCCGCTGGCTACAACGAAGCAGGCTGGGCATCACGCGGACTCTCCGGGCCGAACCTCAAACGCGTGACCTATGCCTACGATCCTGCGACACAGATGTTCACCGTCAGTGCCGACCTCAACGGTGATGGCAAGCTTGAACAGCTTATGTCCGTCAGTGATACGGCTTTAGTGAATCTGAATCTCACCAAGGTCTATATCGGGGCTGAAGGCTTCCAGGCAGCCGAACGTTTCACACTTGATAACGTGAGCATCACTCAGATGCATACCCTTGCCGAATAAAAAGACCATGCTGCAATGCCCGGTTGTTGAGGGTAGGCGTCTCTTGAAGGGGGAGTTGAGAATAGGTGTAAGCGGCTTTTGTTTAACGGGTTAAATTCACCCCCATGCCCCCCGGTTTACATGGGGTATTGGGGGTGAATTTTTTCCCCGAATGTTACACATTGCCTGAATTTGGGAATAGTCAGTTGGCAATATCAGTGACTTAGGTATGATAGAGAGTATAGGTTCAGCAAAATTTTCACGGATTTGAAACGTTATGAGTGAACAAACTTCCACCAGCAACGAATCAGGCAGTCTCCATCAACGCGTTGCTGCCGTACTCGAACGTATCCGCCCGGCGATTCAGTCCGATGGTGGCGATATGGAGTTGGTGGAGATCACCGATAGCGGTATTGTCCGCATCCGCCTCATGGGGGCGTGTGTGGGTTGCCCGTCGAGCACGATCACGTTGCAGATGGGCATTGAACGCAATCTGAAGGAAAAAGTACCCGAAGTGGTGGCTGTGGAACAGGTTCACTGAGTCTGACAGGGAAGCACTCAGCGAGTTCTGTACTTGGGGTACAAGGAGGAAGATCAGCAAAGCCGTCCTTTGACGGATCAAGGCTGTGCTCACATGTGCGTGATCGCAGAAGCTTTGTTGTGAAGTGGGTCCGGATCATCTCTCAGTTGGTCCGACAGTGTTTTTTTACAACGGAATCACAGCCGACAGGGAAGTACTTCTATGCTTGCGCTGACACGTCGAGCCGGAGAAGAAGTGGTCATTGGTGATCCAGCCAACCCCTTGGGTGTGATCCGTGTGGTTGAACTGCACGGCGACAAGGTACGCTTATCGTTCGATTTCCCACGTGAAGTCCAGATCAACCGCAAAGAATTGGCCGACCAGAAAGCCCAGGCATCTGAAACTGAATCACCCAATGCACAGGACAAACCTGCTCAGGAGTGACTCAGCATATTGAATGGTTCATCTGTATCTCCGCGTTCAATACCCTTGGTCACTGCTAAGTCGACCGATTTCATGTCACCTGATCACCGATCGTCTGAAAAGAATGACATTCAAAAACGTATATAGGTAAAACTACCTATCTTTTGTCATATTCCCATATCCTGTCAACGTTTCTAAACTGAGTTACAAATGAAATCTGTTTTGGTTCTGATCGGCTTTATCCTGCTTTGCTTTGGCATTGCTGCCATCGGAGGCTACGTCACCTCCACATCGGTGGGGACGTGGTACACCCACCTGCACAAGCCCACATGGACGCCTTCCGGGGCGTTCATCGGGCGTGTGTGGTCGGTGTTGTATCTGATGATGGCCATTGCAGGTTGGCTGGTTTGGAAGCAAGCCGGTTTCACGTCACGCAGTCGCAAAGCGATGTTTGCCTTTGCGGTTCAACTGACTTTAAACCTGCTTTGGTCGGTTTGCTTTTTTGGTCTCAAATCCCCGGGGTTGGCCATGATCGAGTTGCTGTTTCTTGAAGCCACCATCATCTGGACGCTCGTCCTGTTCTGGAAAATCCACCGTGGGGCAGGTGTTCTGATATTGCCGTACGCCATGTGGGTTGCTTTTGCCGGCATACTCAACGCCAACATTTGGTGGCTTAACCGCATGAATGGAGTCAGCGGATGATTCGACGATATCAACATGGTGATCACATGTTCATCGGGCAGATCTTTTACGACGCTGTCCACCAATTGGCTTGTAAAGACTACTCACACGAACAACTCCAGGCATGGGCCAGCAAACCCATTGGCTTTGAGCATTGGCAACAACGCTGCGAAACCAAGAAGCCTTTCGTCAAAGAGTTCTGTGGCCAGGTGGTCGGCTTTATCGAGTTGGACGCTGATGGTCATATCGACTGTACCTATGTCGACCCCAACTTTGCCCGTCGCGGCGTGATGACTGAGCTGATGCATGCGGTGAAAATGGAGGCCCGCAAACGCAAGTTGGCCAAGCTTTATGCAGAAGTCTCCATCACCGCCAAACCGTTCTTCATCAAGCACGGCTTTGAAGTCGTCAGTGAAAACACCGTGGACATCGACGGCATCAAACTCACCAACTACAACATGTCCTGTCAGCTCTGAGGCCGATTCTGTAACGGCAACCAATCAAGCACACGTTGAATCGTGATGTCCCAGTAATCCCAACCGTGCCCGTAACCCGCATCTTCTTCATACACCGCGTCATAGCCGATCGTCTTGAGATGGTCGCGGAATTTGAGGTTCTGATCGTAGAGAAAATCCGCATCACCACAGGCCTGGTACAACGCAGGCTTGGGACCGGCCGAGTCTTGAACTTCCTTGGCAGCATCAAACAGATCACCGAATTTCCGCAACTCTGAATCCTTATCACCAAACACACGCAGGAACTCCGCGTAGCGATCCGGACCTTCGGACTCCATGCGGTTGATCCAGCTGTTAATGTCCATGACACCACTCAGTGATGCCGCAGCAGCAAACATCTCCGGCTTGCGCAGACCCATTTTCATCGCACCATAACCCCCCATGGAAAGACCTGCCACGAAGTTGTCTTCACGCTTGTCTGAAAGGTGGAAGAGACTGCGTGCAACGCGTGGCAGTTCTTCACTGACAAACGTCCAGTACTTGCCACCCATCGCCATGTCCGTGTAAAAACTCCGATGCACATTGGGCATCACCACAGCTAACCCCAGCGGGGCAACGTAGCGTTCGATGCTGGTCCGGCGCATCCAGATCGTGTGATCGTCACTGAGTCCATGAAGCAGAAACAAAGTCGGGTGCTTGCCTTCACCTGCAACACCTTTCATCCCGATCTGCGTGTTGACTTTCTGGGGCAGGATCACGTTCATCGAACATGCCATCCCCAAAGCATCCGAACCAAAATCACATTGAATAAACGCCATAGCAGTGAACTCCTTGTTGCAGCGGAGTTGCCATTCTAGCGTCAATGTTTCTTCACGTCTTTGTGTCGATTGCACTGCGCATACCAAAGCCGTGACACTCCCGTGTCGCGGGTTGCCTTATGCGCATTTACACACACAAACATATCATTCCAAGGCAACCCGTGCCGCGGGAGCGACACGGCTTTGGATATCGCGTATGCGACGTAATAAGTTTTGGTGGATACACTCAGAACGTTGTCTTGATCTGATACAAATCATGCCGACGATCTTTGAGGTTGCGAACACTGCCACGTTCATGAAGCTCTCGCAGCAATGTCAGATCGACATCGGCCAGCAACATCATCTCCGTATTCGGTGTCGCCTCCGCTTTGATACCGTCAAACGGGAAAGCAAAGTCACAGGGCGTGAACACCGCACTCTGGGCATACTGGATATCCATGTTATGCACCTTGGGCAGGTTCCCGACACTGCCTGCGATGGCAACGTAACATTCATTCTCAATCGCGCGCGCTCGGGCGCAGTTTCGCACGCGCCCGTAACCATTCTGCGTATCCGTCAGGAACGGGACGAACAGCAGGTTCATGTCCTGCTCTGCCAAAATGCGCGAAAGCTTGGGGAACTCCACGTCATAGCAGATCAAAATGCCGATCGGCCCGCAGTCGGTCTCGAAAATCTTCACGCTATTGCCACACGTCAAACCCCAGAACTTGGATTCGTCCGGGGTGACATGAATCTTCTCATAGCGATCACAATCACCATTGCGATGACACAGGTAACCGACATTGTAAAGCTTGCCATCCACCATCTCAGGCATCGAGCCGGTGATGATGTTGACGTTGTAACTCATGGCAAACTGGATGAACTTCTCGCGGATCGGCTCGGTGAATTCCGCGAGTTGACGAATCGCCTGGGCCTCCTGCATGTCATTGAATCCCGACATCAATGGTGCATTGAAGAACTCAGGGAACAACGCAAAATCGCTTTGATAGCTGGAGACGGCATCGACGAAAAACTCTGCCTGATCAAAAAGCTCTTCGAGTTTCTTAAGCGGTCGCATCTGCCATTGGATCAAGCCAAGCCGGACCACCAGTTTGGTTGCATCAATCGGCTTGACATCTTCCTCGTAGTAAATATTGTCCCACTGCATCAGCACGGCATTCTGACAGGACTCCGCGTCTTCAGGCAGATAGTTTTTCAGCAGCTTCTTGACGTGAAACTCATTGGAGAGCTGGAAGGTCAGAACCGGGTCGAAAATTTCCTTGTCGCGCACTTTCTGGATGTACTGACGGGGGGTGACCTCGTCAGCATACTTGTGGTAATTGGGAATGCGTCCGCCAAAGACGATCGCCCGTAGGTTCAGATGCTCACAGAGTTCCTTGCGGGCATCGTAGAGTCGTCGCCCAAGTCGCATGCCACGATACTCAGGCACGATAAACACGTCGATGCCATAGAGCACATCGCCCTTACGCGTGAAGGTGTCGAAGGTGTAGTTGCCTGTGATCTGTTCATAGGTGTGTTTATCACCAAATTGACTGTAATTTACGCGCAGTGTCAGGGCGCAGCCTGCGACTTTGCCATCGACGATGATGGCAATCTGCCCCTCGGGAAACAGCTTGATCAGATGGGCAATGTGCTTTTTCTCCCAATGTCCGACGGACCAGTTTTCGTACGCCGCATCCATGGCGATCTCCAACTGGGCATAGTCTTCGATCTGGAGGTTGCGAATTTCAATCTGCTTGATATCACTCATGGCGGAACTTTCTATGCATCTACTTTCGGCCAACCCCTTAAGTAGTGGGCGGGATTGTATCACCCGTCATGATAAACGGGAATGTGTCAGATTCACGGAAATGACAAATTTTTTCGGATGATGTCACAAATTCCGACGCTTGTTCGTCAATACCTGTAGACCGACATTAAACGCATACAAGGAGAAAAAATGTCTGACACCATGAATCAAACCACAATCGATTACCGTCAACATTTTCCACAGGCCTTTGAGCATCTGCAACAGGTTCACGTCCACATCCAGGCATCAGGACTAAACCGCGAATTGGGGCATTTGATCATGCTTCGTGCTTCGCAAATCAATGGCTGTGGCTTCTGTGTTAAGATGCATACACGTGAAGCCCGGGAAGATGGCATGACCAATCACCGCCTGGATCACCTGGCAGCCTGGCGACAGGTTGCGGATTACACCCAGCCCGAACGTGCTGCTTTGGCGTGGCTTGAAGCCTTGACGATACTTGATCCCAAAACCGATTTTCAGACCCTGCGACTGGCATTGCTCGAGCATTTTCCCGAGCAGCAGATCGCATCGCTGACCGTTTTGTGTGCGATGATTAATTTGTGGAACCGCATTCAGATTTCCAACCATTAGACATCAGCATGAAATTGCACTGCCATGGAATCCGCCCGTCATCAGCAACTCTTTGAAGCTTCACGCCCGCAACTTCTGGGCGTGGCGTATCGCATGCTCGGGTCGTTTACCGATGCTCAGGACGCCGTGCAGGAAACGTATCTCAAATGGCATCAGGCAGACATCACGCAGATCACCAATCCCGCAGGTTGGCTGACGACCTGTTGCACGCGTTTGTGTCTGGATCAACTCAAGTCGGCTCAGCACAATCGCATGCATTACGTCGGCCCGTGGCTTCCCGAGCCGGTGCGTTCATCGCATTTGAAACAGACTGATGACCCGATCACCCTCGCAGAAACGTTGAGTACCGCTTTTTTGCTTTTGCTCGAACGCATGAACCCACGCGAGCGTGCAGCGTATCTGCTGCGTGAAATTTTCAGCCATGATTATGCTGAGGTTGCCAAGATTCTTGATGTCAGCGAAGCAACATGCCGTCAGTTGGTCTCCCGCGCCCGAAAGCATGTTCAGGCAGCTGACAAGCATCATCGTGTTCCAGTCGATAAACGCCAGCAATATGTGTAGCAATTCATGCAGGCCATCCGTAAAGGGGATGCCAGCCAACTCGGTGCGATGCTGGCAAAAGATGTGGAGTTAACCACCGACAGTGGGGGCAAGGTGCAGGCCGTAACACGCATTTTGCAGGGGCAGGAACAAGTCCTCAGTTTTATTCACAAGGGACTCATGCGCTTCTGGGAGCCATGCGACTTTGCTTTCACTGACATCAACGGCCAACCCGGCGTGGTCATCTGTAACCAACAAACAATCCATGCCAGCCTGTCATTGTGTTTTAATGAACAAGGCTTGATCCATGCCATTTACATCACGCGCAACCCTGAGAAGTTGATGCATGTTTGAACGATGGACTACTTGTCATGGAAGCCTGGTCAGGTATCGGGTGAGTTGGATTGGTGTGGGGAAGTTTTTCTGTACTTGCGGTGGTTGTCATAAATGGCATAAACGATAAATAGGCATAGCCACATCAGACCATTGAAGAACAGGATATTGAGTGTATCTGTCCAGAATGTCGATCTTAGATAAACCTGGCCATTCTCAATTTTGTACATGTCTGGCTGAATTCGAATCCAAGTGTTTGAGAAAACATAGAGTGAGCCACCTATCAGATTCAGGACACCCAATATGAAGGGCGTTATCCAGAACAGTCGGTGTAACGTTTTGCTTGTCATGTGTGTCTCGATCGACTTTGCGTGAACAATGGCGCTTACGCTTCATCCACTACAACATGATTGCCATGCACTTCGACGATTTTAATGGTGGCACCTTTGTCGATCAGTCCGCCGTTGGTGACGACGTCGACGAGTTGGCCGTCGAGTTTGGCTTTGCCGGAGGGGCGTAGTGTCGTCGCTGCCGTGCCGGTGAGTCCGATGGCAAGGTTCACTTGTGCTTCCTGATTCTCTGCCCGGTAGTGGACTGCGAGCTTTTCTTCTTCGGTGGGTTCCTTGAAGATCAGTCGATTCAGTCCGGGGATGCTGCCGTAGTACCGCGTCATGGCGATCATGCCACCGACTCCGAAGATAAAGCTCAGCAGCATCCACATGGCGGTAACCTGCAGTCGGCCGTACATCTCCGGCGCGGGGAGTGGGAGTGGGCCGTTACCTGTTGTCGGGATAATCGCCAACGTGAGGCCGGTGAGAATGCAGACGATCCCGCTGACACCGGGGACGCCAAAGCCGGGCGTGATGATCAACTCAACAAACAGCAGTCCGATACCAATGAGGATGAGGATGATATGCCAGACCTCCGCCAACCCGATGAGAAATGGCGCACCGATGAGTAGCACCAAAGCCGTTGCCGCCACCGCGCCAGGCAGTCCGAGACCCGGTGTCTGAAACTCGGCGTAGGCGCCGATGAGTAAGGCAAGCACCAGCACTGCACGCACGGCTGGGTGGGTCAACCAACCCGCAAGGTCCTCGGACCAGCTTTGAGTGATGGGGGCGACGATGTTGGCGTTGAGATATTTTTTGAGATCCGCTTCGTTTCGGATGGTATCGGTTTCAGCCAGGCCGACTTCCACCGCGCGGGATTGATTGAGTGTCAGCAGGGTTTTGCCATCATGAATCTGCTTGATGAGTTTCCATTGACCAAAGTCCTCATCCAACGCAACATCACGGGAGACCGCACCCACTTCATCAAGAATCGGATCGCCGGTCTGCTTGTCGCGGCCGAAGGCTTTATTGGTGATATTGCTTTCAGGGAGTTTGCCATCGACCATGAGCGCTTTGTCGATCTGGTTGACGAGTTTCTGCTTGCCGGTGGTTTTGTGTTCGATGAGAAAGACTTCAACACCCAGCACGCACATGGCATGGTACAGCGCAAAGTCCTTGTCATTGGCGCGGGCATTGTCACGAAACTCTTCGAGTAACGGGGATAACGCCTTGGCACGTTCGGTTGGAGCTAACTCCTGCCCCGGCACGATTGGTGCGCAGTCACCGGTGGTCGATGCCGGGGACATGATGATGCGATTGCAGCTTGATGCAATGAGAATCCCTGCCGAGTACGCTGAGTCATTGATCCATGCGACGGTGGGGACGGTGATCTCACCCTTGATGTACTTGGCGATGTTCAAGGCTGCCATCACCTCACCGCCTGGGGTGTCCAGTTCGAGGACGATCATGCTTGCATTACCTTCCATCGCGCGGTCGACACGACGTTTGAGACTCTCAAGCGTAAAGCCGTAGATCATGCCCTCGATCTTGATCACCGCGACATTGGCCCCGCCCGGTGTCACCGATGACGTTGCAGCCTTGTCAGCAGGCGTACGTGTTTCAGTGGGCTCTGATGCTGTGGCTTCTTCTACTGATTCAGAAGCAGGAGGTGTGGATGCGGCTTGGCCGATCATCGCAAAAACGAGTAACAGAAGTAAGAGAGGACGCG
>PAIY01000016.1 GCA_002704825.1 Phycisphaeraceae bacterium | reverse complement strand
TGCGAGCATCGCCGATGCAAATCGACACAGGCAAGGAGCCATGCAGCAAGACAAAACGCGACAGATGGATTGGGAACGCTCTAATGACTTGAACCTCACAAGTGCGCAGGAGGTGAATTGGTCCACCGGTCAATCGTCATTGCCTGGTAGATAGTCCGCCATACGCAGGACATCACTGCGAGATTCGGGCGCAGGCATGTTTTCGGATTGGTCGATCAGACTCAAACGATACTCGGTTGAGCCGGCAAAGGTGTTGACCTTGACGGTTCCCGGTGCGTCCTGCAAAGCATCAATGTCTGCAACGGCTAAAGCGCGGAGCAAACCTTCCAGATAAACGAGGATCGACTCAGGCGCACGTGTGAACGTACCCGTGGGATCGAGCTTGATGACAAACGGGTAAGCATTGGCGTGAGGCAGTGGCCAACCGTGCAGTTGCCATGCGGTTTGATCACCTGCGGGTATGCGCTGCTGGGGCTCAAATGTCATCTGCCAACAGTCTGCATTGGACGCCCAGTTTTCGATGTCGTCATAAAGCAGGTAAGACTGGTATTGCTTGCGACTGCTAAAGAGCGTCAACCCCGGTTCGTTGTTTTCATCCAACACCACGGCTGCATACTTGAGCCGTCTGGGCGCACGCGGTTCGTGAACCTGAATCAAAACCAGCGAGTCAATTTTCTCCCAAGGCTTGGATTGGTAAAACGCCTCGGCGGCTTCGGCAAAGCGTGCCAGATGCTGATGCGTCACTTTGTATCCCGTCACCGCAGGTGGCACGAGTGTCTGCATGTCCACAACGTCCTGCATCTGTGATGCCATGGACTCAAGAACTTCATCCAGCGTGTTCATGCCCATCAACGGCAAAAGCGCTTCGACCATCTGCATCTCATCGGCCAACTCCACTTCGATCTCGGCATCAATCAGAAGCGGCTGAAGATACTGGGCAATGTTCTTGTTGCTGACCACGATCTTGCCCGGACGATAGCCGGCAATTTCCGTGTCACAGGCAAACTGCACCAGCGCGTTGAGTGCAGCAATGCAAGGATCAACATGCGGCGCTTCAGGGTTGGACGTGTAGCTGTGAGCGGATTGGAGACTCAGCCAATAGCCGACGTAGGGCCCCTGATATGGGCTGACTTTAAACGCTGCAATCGGGTCAGGGATATCCTCGCCATTAAACATCCCAACAGGCATCACACCGCCCTGCCAGACAGCAAGTCGCTGCAGCGGAAGTCGATTTAATCGCTGGATATGCAGGTTAAACATACGTCGAACTTTCTTTCCCCAAGACTCGCAAACCGAGCCCTGCTTAAACACCCTCATAGAGCAATTTGCATCAATTTTGCCACATTCAAACTTACTTCGTCATTCCCGCGAAGGCGGGAGTGACGGACGATGGCAATTTTGCTGCTTACGTCTCTATTTCCCCCTGCTCGCAGTATACCGTCAGTTGATCATACGCCAAGTGGATACCCTCAGGTAGTTGGTCATCAACGACGCTGTGTTTGATTTCATGTGCCATGTGCGTCAGATAACCTTGCCTGGGACCGATGCGTTCAAACTGTTCCAAGGCCTGATCCACGGTCATGTGCGTGGGATGATGTCGGAAACGTAAGCCATCCAAAACCAGGATGTCCAAATCCTGCAGATACGGATACGTCTCGGGTGGGATGGTCGAGACATCGGTGCAGTAGGCCAGTTTCTGGGCATGGCCGTCCGGCGTGGTGTAGTCCACACGGAAGCCCAGAATCGGATGCCGACCATGCATGAGTCGCAGTGGTGTAAAGGTCACGCCGTGAAGCTCAATGGGTTTGTAGGCTTCAAGTGTCCACGGGATCAAGTCTGCAACGAACGTCTTGTTGGGATTGTTATGCTTCTGGAAAATGTATTGGAAGGTGGTCTGGAGTACCGCCATGGTGGCCGGCTCCGCATGAATATCAATCGCCTGATCCATCACCGCGTTAAACCGACGCAGATCATCAAGACCAAAGACGTGATCAGCATGTTCATGCGTGTAAAGCACCCCATCGATCCGGTGGATGTCAGCACGAATGATCTGCGTCCGCAAATCCGGCCCCGTGTCGATTATCCAACGGCGTTTGCCATCAGGTGAAGTTGGATCATCAACGTGAATCAAAACACTGGGACGCGAGCGTTGATCGCGTGGATCGTCACTGGTACAGACCTCACAGCGACAGCCAATCATCGGCACACCACTGCTGGTGCCGGTTCCAAGAAATGTCATCCCTAAACTCATTGGAGCATTGTAGAGGATTAAGCGGTTGTTGCGAGTAGCTTCAATGGATCCACTCACGCCCCGAAGGGTTTGAGTGCCAGCGATTTGATCTTCTTGAGAACATTGCCCTGCGTATTGGCTTTGGCGCGTTTGGCAGCAAGCTTACTCACCGGATTCTGATGCCGATTTTCACTGCGCTTGATGGGAATGTGTTTGTCAATGTAAGTCAGAACCAGAATCTCGTAGACCTGGTCATTGACGTTAATCAACTCCAACTTCCCCTTGGCGGTATTCACGCGGCTGGCCAATGCCATCAGTTCGCCGATGAAGACCGAGGAGATGTTACTCACATGCGCAAAATCCAGGATCAGCTGGACACCATCCTGCTCCTGGACGAGTTGGTTGAGATAATTAAATAACGTGTCAAGATCGTACCGGGCAACCAGGTGCTCGATGAGAAATTGACAGTGGACCTGCTGGCCCTCATGTTTTAGTTCAAATATGCGTTTCGGATCCACAATACTAAAGCCCCCGCCACCATCGCATGGATGATGGTCAACAATCCTTTGTTTTTTGTTACCGGTTCTCTCTCTAGCCACTGACCACGAAACCGGTTTGCTCGCGGCAGGGAGGTTGCTGTGTTGCATGACTCTATTCATACAATCCACAGTTGACTCATTCTATTCAGATTAATCCTCTTTTGTAAAGTTTCAGACTAAAATTCATCAATAATTGATATAAACATACCATTTTATCTGTTTTTCAGAACTAACTGGCAAAACGAGGTTTGAGGGGATGGCTTTGGTCACATAACCTGAACGAACGCTTCAATAACCGACAAAATCACACGAGATTAAGCGTTTTTGAATACGCGTTCAAACGCCATCAAGCAAGCCCTGCGACAACCTGCCACACATCAAAATCGGACACAAAAAAAACTGCACCCGGTCAAACCGAGTGCAGCCTGAATGAGTCACCCCCGTGACAGTTTTTTACTTGACGCTGCGCAACTCGATGGCAGAGATCTCCATCAAGGCCCTGGCTGCCGGTTTCTGCGAGCCCAGGAAAATCTGGATCTCATCAAGACCTTCTGCCTTTTGAGCGTCCGCAGTGTAGAACACATCATTGTTGTAAAGAAACTCAATCGTGTCGCCCGTCCTGCGGATGCGGTACACCGCCGGATACTCGACGGAGAAGTTGCCCCGCTCGACCTTGAACTTGGGCAGCGATGAGGAGACATACGTCTGCTCGGCGGTTCGAGGCGTGATGTTCAATGAGCCACGCTCTCCCTTGAGTGTGAAGAAGAATGCGACCCATCCATCACCGTTATCCACTTCCAGACGCTTGACGTGGAAGACCGCTTCCTGCCCGTCTTCGAGTTTGAGATGATCGCCAAAGTCCAGGCGTCCGCCCTTGTGACTGTTGCCCGGTCCCATGGTGAAGGTGAACCCCCCTTTACCATCTTCAACCTGAGACGCCTTGTCGGACTCTTCGGTGGGTAAGGTCACGGCTGCCGGATCACCGGGGACGACATTAAACGTCGTCTTGTCGTACGTGGTCACCGGCTTGATCATCTTGCCGAATTTGAGTTCGAGTTTGAATGCCTTGGGGGCGGAATAGTCACGCACCACGTCCGCCGTACCACCGTCCGCGTGGACCAGCAGGTTGCTGTATTCGATCTGGTCGGAAATTTCCCAAGCGCCTTTGCGCAGGACAACCGTTTTACCATTACGCACCAGACGGAACGTGGGTGTCCCCAAGGTCAATGGGATGATGAAACTCTGAATGCCTGCTTCGACCTGTTTACGGTGTGTTTTACCATCAATGGTAATCTCCAGCGTACCGGGTTGGGTCAGGAATCCGAGCAATTCGATTTCGTTGGACGCCTTGCCGATAACCTTGAACGGCTTGGTCTGGTTGGGTGATGACGCACTGGCTGTGGTCGGCTGGACCCGATGAAAATAGTAAATCGCATCGCGGACAATCTCAGGTTGCTTGCCTGTTTTAAACCAACTGGTGTAATACGCGGTGAGGTCGTAGAACGCATGACGGGTTGAAGTGGATGGTGCGATTTCCGACCCTTCGGAGTAGTCACTCCAGGTCACCAATTGGACCCACTGGGCATGATCCATCGCGGTATGCCACGTCTCACGGAACAATGCCGAGTTTCTGGATTCTGAGCCGTGGAAATTCTTGGGACGAAAATCCTGCGGGCGAACCGGTGCCATGAACGGCAGGCCTTTGCGGTCATGCTCGGTTAATGCTTTGCGGCGCCAGTTGTGTTGTTCGTCATAGGTACTCGTCCCCCAGTCTGCAAAGCCGTCCATCACCGGGCCGTAGTCATCCAGATATTTCCACCATGCCTGGAACGTCAGCCAGAGTTCGATTTCGATGCCCTGGGCTTTGAGTTGCTGTCGGACATCCGCCCAATACTCGGGCTTTTGCTGCTGACCGTTGTAGGGTGCAACCACGATATGGCCCTTGGCATTACGGAAGACCGCGGGGTGATTGGCAAGCTGCACAATGGCGGGCACCAATTCCTCGGGATGACCTCTGAAGCCTGCCATCATGTCGGGCATGAGTAGAATCTTAAAACCGTTGTCCATCTCCTTGACGACATCAAGCATCATCAACAGCTTATTCCAATGTCCGCCCTGGCTGGGTGTCGAAAGCATGTCAAAGCTAAAGCCGTCGATCCCCAATGCCGACGCCATGCGCACCTCTTCACGCATGTCCGATGCACGCCAATCCTGTTCGGGACGTGGCAGTCGGGGTAACGGGCGTTGACGGATATAACCGCCATATTTGAGGTGTTTATTGCGTTCACCATCGGCATTGAGAAAACCCCGCTGATAGTAATCCTGATCCGGTGGCTTGTTGTCAATAGAAATCGGGAACGGCGAGAAGTAATGGGCGAACACCTTCTTTTGCGACTGCTGAAGTTCCGAGATCGGCGCGCGATTAAACGGCCACTGCGGTGTCGGTTCCGCCCATGCAAAGGTGGGAGCAAGAAACATCGTGAGAAGCATTAGGTATTTGAATCGATGCATCAATCTAATCCTGTATCAAAAAAATGGTGAGTAGGCATAAGCCCAAATGGGGATGGCTGATCAATAAATCGGGTTGGCTTTCACACCCGGCGCCCAGATACTTTCGCGACTGCCATCCAGGAGACTCAGGGGAGCCTGATTGGTTTGAATGATGTCGGTGAATGTCTGGACGTGGCCATCGACATAGACAATATTGTTGAACTTGCGTTGATGAATGCCGGGCATGTACGTGCCACCGCTGCCATAGGATGCCCCAACATAACTGGACTTGTACGTCTCCCATGGAGCTGCATTAAACAGCGGTGTGGTGGCGTTGTAACCGGCTTCAGTGAACATCAGCGTATCGGCGTGATAGGGCAACGCGTCGATGCGCATCCAGTTGGCGCCATACGGATAGGGAGACGGCCCGAGCATGAAATTCATCGCATAGTTAGGCCACTTGGCAACCGACGTACCAATCACCGAAAGACACGGGTGCGACGGGCAGACCAGCTGCATGTTCCCACCAATCTCGCCCCATGATTGTGCTTCGCCATCACCGGTCAGATAAGGCTTGATCTTGGCGACCCAGGTGGTATTGGCGGTCCCCATCTGCACGGGTGAGAAGTAGTCCTTGTTGTTCTGCACATACATCAATTGGGCCATCCCCAGTTGCCGGACCTTGGATTGACACTGCGTGGCCAAGGCCTGTTTTCTGGCAGCCGCCAATGCCGGCAACAGGATGCCCACCAGCAAGGCAATGATGGAGATAACCACCAGTAACTCGATGAGTGTAAAGCCGGACGTACGCCGTGGTGATGGATGCGACATGATGGGTTCCTTGATCTGATGATGGACAAAGCCAACAGGATTAACGGTCCAGCAAATGAGACTGCCCCGGTTTGAACTGGGCATGAATCGATAGACTGGTCGGCGGGAACTGCGGGTATTCAATATGGTGACTCAATTGACGGATACACACCGAGGCAAAGCTCTCAGGATCAAACTCCATGACGCTCCAGTTGACCTGGGAAGGCAAGGGATAACCGCGATTGCCCAGGGTGATGATGGCAATGTCCTTGCCGGGTGTTCGTCCCATGAGTTTCAAGGCTTCATACACCCCTACCAGCACCATGTCATTGGCCACGTAAATGGCATCGAGCTTGTCCCCTGCCGATGCGAACAATTGGCGTGTGGCATCCATCGAGGAAGCCACGCCCATGTCCTGGCTGTAGGTGACAAAGTTCTGACAGGATGCAAGGTCAAAGCGTTGCATGACACTGCGGTGAATATGGTGCTCCTGATCACATTCCGGACTCTTGCGCATGGCGATGGTGCCGATGCGTTGATAACCCAATTGAGCAAACTGAATCAACGCACGTTGGCAGGCATTCTCCGTATCCAGATACACCGAGGGGTGCAGATCAAAATCGCCTGAACCCATGATGTGAAACAGGTACGGGCATTGGGAGCCAGCCATCTCACGGGCCGTAAGAAACGTGTCAGCATACTGGGCTCCGACAAGAAACCCGTCATCCGATGCGTGCGCCAGTTGCCTTGCCATATCCTCGATCGGCAAAGCGACCTGCGAACTGGCAACCTGGGAATGCAGCGTCATGGTGTGACCTGAAAGCTGGGCATGCCGCATGAACATGGACAGGACCAGATGCGTCGTGGAGTGTGGCGGTGAGAGTTGCCATTCCGTCCACAAACCGATGCGCAGACTCTGTGTGGTCTTGCCCACGAGTCCCTGGTTCAAGGGTTGGTTGAGGATGTCACTGGTTTGCAGGTCCATGAACATATGCTCATGGGTCAAGCCAAACGTGGTGGACTCCGGCGCGTCTGCAGGATGCGAATGCACACGCCGGACATACGTGCCACTGCCCTGACGACGGACGAGGACGCCCTTGTCGGTGTAGACCTTGATCGCTTCACGAACCTGGCGTCGGGTGAGTCCCAGCGCGCTGGCCAACTCCTCTTCAGGTCGGAGTCGAGCCCCCACGGACGTCGGTGGCTGGGAGAGAATCCAACTCATCTCCGTAATCAGATCCGCCGTCATCCGACTCTTGAGCTGGGCTTTGGAGATCGCTCGACGTTGATGGGTGGGTGCTGCCTGGGACACGTGATATCTCTTGGACATTGAAGGGGAATTGCCAACGCCCAATCATATGAACAGATTTTGTACAAATCAATCAATTTGTACAAAAATTATCACACCAACCAGCCAAATAGATTCTAGATGTTTAATATCAATATCTTACAATCGACAAGACCAGTCACAGACAGCGACAATCACCCCACTCTTCGCTCAGGTTCGTGGTCGTCACTGCGTTTTTTTGACATCTGTTTCTGGAGTTGGGCGATCTTCTTTGGAGATGAGAGATCAAAGAGATTTGATTCAGTGATCATGGTCCGTAGACGTGTCGCCCAACCTTCAGGCTGGCGTTGGGCTTCATGGCTGACTTTGTGAGCAAATTCGACAAACTGCATCCCAAAGTCTTCTTTGAAGTCGATATCAAAACAGTGATTGACACGGGAGACCAGCAGAATCTCATAAACCGGACGACTCATTTCAATGAGTCGGATACTACCGTTGTTGGCAATGACATGATGCCGAAGCTCCATCAATTGCCCGACAAAATAGGCTGAAATAGAGTTGACGTTGCGGAAGTCCAACACCAATTCAACTTCCGGATGCATCTTGACGCGACCGATGAGATACCGAAACACCACGGACAACTCCGTTTGTGACGAAAGCAATTCATCGAGAAATTCACATCGCGTCATATACTCAGAGTAATGCACATCAATGAGGGGCTTAAACGACATGGTGATAGACCTTTCTCCTTGGCAAAACGCAACCAGATTTTTTATGGACCCCAAACGCGATGCGAGAGTACGGACACATCCACAATCGAATGATCAAACAGAACATGAACACATGAAAAAAGACATGACTGCGTCCATGTGTTACTTCAATCGCAAAATTCTATACACGGCTTGAGTCGGGTAAATATTCAGTCAAAAAGGTCGAAAAATATGATCAGCCAATACATAACCTGGTGACCGATATTCAGTGCAATTGTGGAACAGAATCATCCACTTTCTTCTGATAAACCTCAGCAGGTTAATCTCAAAAGAATTTCACGTTTTTTCAGGGGACCAGGTTAGCAGTGCATGTGCAACGGACTTTGCCAAACGACTGTAGTGACTGCGCGATCTGGGCAAAAAAAAAACGCTCCACCGTGAAGGTGAAGCGTGAATGGCTAGACCCGGACTTGAACCGGGGACACCGGCATTTTCAATGCCGTGCTCTACCAACTGAGCTATCTAGCCGTTGGCTTACTGGCTCATGGCCAGCGAGTTGAGTAATTTAACATCTCCGATTCGTTTGTCAAACCGATTGGTGACGATTTGGCAATGAAATATCAATGATGTTTAAACAGAGGGGATATCCGCTTCGTGGGTCGCCGACTCGCCGCGTTCGATGCGTTCCTTTTCGGCTTTGACCCATGGGATTTTATCGGCATTGCGCTCGGCCCAGAGTGGCAGCGGTGTAAGCTGACCGGTCTTCTTATGAAGCTCTGCAAACTCAACAACCATCTCTTCACGGCTGTAGCTGGAAAGGTCATGGTTCTTACCCATGTGGATACAGTCTGTGGGGCACGGTTCGGTGCAAAGTCCGCAGAACATGCACTTCTGATAGTCGATGGCATAACGGAGCAATTCCCCGCCGGTCGCCTTGCCGGTCTCTTTATCAACCTTGCGCGGGGCGGACTTTTCGATGTAGATGCAGTCCACCGGGCAGGCCTTGGCGCAGGCATCGCAGGCAATGCACTTGTCGGCTTCAAACTCGTGAATCCCACGGTACCGCGGGGCAAAGGCGATTTTTTCGTAGGGATACTGCACCGTCACCGTCTTGGAGAAGCAGTATTTGAGTGTGATGCGCATGCCGATGGCAAGGCTCTTGACGGTCTCATAAATGTTACGGAAATAGGCTTGTGCGGGGCTGTCGGCCGGCATGCTTGAATTCCTGTCGGGTTGCGGGAGTCGTTCTATAAAAGTCGGATGATAACGCGCGGGGACCGAGATATCGAATTACGAATTTCGGATTTTCTACGGATTGTCAACCGCTTGCGGTTTAGCGATCCCGAATCGCTCAGCAACCAATCAATTTTCATATATCCAATGTTGCGCTAAACCGCGAGCGGTTGAAAAACAAAAAAAACGAAATTCGAAATTCGACGCCATAGGCGCCACGAAGTGCAATTCGAAACCCCACTTGTTATCCTATGTCAACTATGACCACAGAAGAAAAACATCTTTATCGTCACGTGATTGCCGCCCTGGTCACCAATGAACCAGGTGTGTTGGCACAAGTTGCTTCCATGTTTGCCGCCCGCGGGTTCAATATTGACTCACTGGTTGTCGGCCGCACGGAAAATCCCGAGCTCTCGCGCATGACCATCGTCGTCAACGGCGATGACTCCACGCTCGAACAGGTCCGCAAGCAACTGGCCAAACTCGTGGCCGTGGTCCGTATTGTCGACTACCTCGACGCTGCCTTTGTCGAGCGTGACCTGATGCTGGTGCAGGTGAGTACCGCCGGTGAAAACAGTCCCATCGAACACCGCACTGAACTCATCGAACTGGCCAACATTTTCCGCGCACAAATCGTGGACGTGAGTAACGATCAGTTGATGATCAAGATGTCAGGCACCGAAGAAAAAATCGAAGCGTTCATCGACATGATCAAGCCCTACGGCATCATCGAAATGGCACGCACCGGCGTCATCGCCATGTCCCGCGGTAATGCAACCACAGCACGCAAGGCCAAAGCCAAGGTCGCCGTCTCGCCACAAGCCAATCCCCCAGCAATCGACCCGGGAGATCTTCCCCCGGGCTAAACCCAACTAAAAAGAATGGACTCGAACATGGCCAAGTCAAAAGCTGCCAGAAAAACTGTCACGAAGACAACTCCGAAAAAATCAGCTTCCAAACCCAAGGCGGCACCGAAAAAAACAGCTGCCAAAACCACTGCCCCCAAAGGCAAAGGTTACACACTCGCTCACGTCACCCATGAGGCCGTCGAACAGATCGGTGGCATCGGCACCGTGCTCGAAGGTTTGATGACCAGCCCTGAATACAAGTCCCGCGTGGATCGATCCATTCTCATCGGTCCCATGGGCGGTCACGTTCACGTCCCCAATCCCAATCTCCGGCTTGGTGATATGGGCAAGGTGCTTTACTCAAGCATCGACAGCATTGACGAACTGGGCTTGGCTGCCAAATTCCAGCCGATCGAATGGGCCTTTGACGTGTCCATTGCCTACGGCACCCGTCAATACGATCAACCCTCGCAAGGTCGAAACGGTGAAGCCGAAGTGCTGCTCATTGATGTCTCGCATGTCAACGAAGCACGCAACAATGCCTTTAAAGCACGCCTTTGGGAAGAGTTCGGATTGGACAGCGCCCGCTACCAATCCGGGTGGGATTACGAAGAATATGTCCGCCTGGCTGAGCCTGCATACTACGCACTGCATGCGCTACTCAAGGATGAAGACTTTCCCTGCATCCTCTTCTCGCATGAGTTCATGGGCATGCCCGCTGCACTCAAATCCATCATGGATGGCGGCGACAAGTTCCGCACCATCTATCACGCTCACGAATGCCCCACCGCTCGTCGTCTCTGTGAAGATCACCCCGGCAATGACACCATGTTCTACAGTGTCCTGGACACCGCACAGGCAAAAGGTCTCTACGTTGAAGACGTGTTCGGCAATCTCGATGACATGATGCGTCATGCCCTGGTCAAACGCACCCACCTGCTTGATGGCATTATCGCAGTGGGCGACCGCACCCGTGACGAAATCAAATTCCTCTCAGACGACTTTGATGACATGGATGTGACGCTGGTCTACAACGGCCTGCCTGCTCACAAAGTCGACCTGCCCCTGAAAAACAAGATGCGCGGTCACCTTCAGGAGTTCAGCAAAAAACTGCTTGGCTTCACACCTGACATTCTCATGACCCATGTTGCCCGTCCGGTCATCTCCAAAGCCATTTGGCGCGACCTGCAGGTCTGTCATGAAATGGAAAACCAACTCGTTGCTGCTGACAAAAAAGCAGTGCTCTACATTCTGACCTCGGCGGGTGGCACACGCTCCAAGGCCGATGTCGAACACATGTGCAACAGCTACGGCTGGCCCCTGCATCACAAGGCAGGTTATCCCGACCTTTGCGGCCCGGAAGTGGAACTGGCCAACGATGCTGCCGAGTTCAACCTCAATCACAAGAACGTGAAGGTCGTTCTCGTCAACCAGTTCGGCTGGGGTCCGGATCGGGTTGGCCCCTACTGTCATAAAGACCTGGACATGTCCGGCCTGCGCATTGCCACCGATGTGGAATTCGGTGCAGCCAACTACGAACCGTTCGGCATCAGTCCGCTTGAACCCCTGGCATGCGGCGCGATCTGCATCATCTCCGATGCCTGTGGCTGTGAAGGGTTCGTCCGTCATACCACCAAGGGTAAGACCGTCACCAACGTCATCACCGGCAACTACACCGTCCCCGGTGGCACCAAGTCCATCGAGGATCTACTCAACATCACCGCTGCCGACCGTGAAAAAATCGAACTCAAAGAAGCCAAACGCATCGCCGATCAGCTCATGGCTGACGTCCCGCAAACCGATGCCAAACGCAAGAAACTCATCGAGTCAGGCACCAAGCTCGTGGATAAAATGGGCTGGGACCAGGTCATCACCGACGGCTTGGCACAGTTGTTAGCCAAGGTTGCTTCGTGACTTTGGGGTTTTGTGATTCGAGTATCGGGTTTCGGCCCAAGACAAAACATCATAAACGATGTTTAAAAGCATATTTACGCGACACACAAACATCGTTCGAACATCTGCTTATTGTCTTTACCCGACACCCGGAACCCGAATCACGAATTCCGTCAACCAATCCCCCTTGCATCCGGTTATCCAACCTGTTATAGTACCCGACTCGAAACTGATTTAACGAACCCTAACCATTGAGGCCTGCTATGAGCCAGAGCATCATTGAACAGATTGAAAAGTCCCAGCTTCGCACCGACCTGCCCAAGGTCAACGTCGGTGATACCATTGATGTGCATTACCGCATCATCGAAGGTAACAAAGAACGCATCCAGGTCTTCAACGGCGTGATCATCAAGATTGAAAACGCTGGTCTGAACAGCAAGATCACGGTTCGCCGCATCGTTGCCAACGAAGGCGTCGAACGTATCTTCCCGCTGCACAGCCCCAAGGTTGCCAAGATCGAGATCAAGCGTCACGGCGATGCCCGTCGTAGCAAGCTTTACTACCTGCGTGACCGCGTTGGTAAGAGCCGTCGTCTGCGTGACCGCCGTCGTGGTCTGCAGCATGCCACCGTTGTCATCGGCAGCCAGAAAGCCGCCAAAGCCGAAGCCGAAGCACAGGCTGCAGCTGCCGCGGAAGCCTCTGAATAAAAATGTGTCGAGTGGTCATACCACGCACACCATAAACCATACTCCCAAAGACGCGGCCTTAACGGTTCCGCGTCTTTTTTTATTGAATATCGCACGCACGGATATTCCGTACAATGACCCCCCATTTAGCCGCGTC
>PAIY01000015.1 GCA_002704825.1 Phycisphaeraceae bacterium | reverse complement strand
TATCTTTGAACCGGACTTTGAGTGATATAAGTCTTTGTATAGAAAAAAGAAAGCCGTTCAGTTTTTTGACTGAACGGCTTCCTGTTCTAACAAGTCGGGGCGACAGGATTTGAACCTGCGACCTCCACACCCCCAGTATGGCGCGCTACCAAGCTGCGCTACGCCCCGTTGATTTGAGCCCAAAATCTTACCATCAGATGAATGCTCTGGCAAATCGATTTTAGCCAATGCTTGAAGTTTTAGCGATTTGAACTAACATTTGTGTCTGTCCCGCGACCGATAAGTTGACACCTTGTCACATCGATTGCTGGCACATGCTGTCAACCGCCTGACAGTGTGAGACTTAAGACGTAAAGAGAGTTGCCCCATGGGTGTACCTGTATCCCAGATGTGGACCGTTGCCACCTACGTGCTCAAGCAGAAGCTCGCACGCCGCAAACGCTACCCGCTGGTGTTGATGCTCGAACCGCTGTTCCGTTGCAACCTGGCCTGCGCCGGGTGTGGCAAGGTCCAGTACCCAGCACACATTCTCAAAAAACACCTCTCCCCACAGCAATGCTTTGATGCAGTCGAAGAATGTGGCACGCCCATGGTCTCCATCCCCGGCGGTGAGCCACTGTTGCACCCTGACATTCACGAAATCGTCGACGGCCTGGTCGCGCGGAAAAAGTATGTCTACCTCTGCACCAATGCCATCCTGCTCAAGCAGCACCTTGACCGCTTCAAGCCAAGCAAGTACCTGACCTTCTCCATCCACATGGACGGCGAACAGGAACACCACGACTTTGCTGTCTGTAAAGAAGGTGTCTACGACGTTGCTGCAGAAGCCATCCGTGAAGCAGTTGGTAAAGGCTTCCGCGTCACCACCAATACCACCTTGTTTGAAGGTGCCGATCCCAACTCCGTCCGCAAGTTCTTTGATGACATGATGGACCTTGGCGTCGAAGGCATGATGGTCTCCCCCGGCTATGCATACCCCAAAGCACCGGACCAGAAAAGCTTCATGACCGAACGCAAAAAAACCACGGACATGTTCAAGCTCATCTTCTCCAACCGCAAGAAGCGTTGGCTCTTTAACCAGTCACCGCTCTTCCTCGAATACCTTATGGGCAAGCGTGACTTCAACTGCCTGCCCTGGGGCAATCCAACCTACAACCTATTTGGTTGGCAGAAACCATGCTATCTCTTGCAGGAAGGTTATGTCGATTCGTTCCGTGAACTCATGGATGAAACCGACTGGGACAGCTACGGCCGCGCGTCAGGTAATCCTGCCTGTCAGCAGTGCATGGTTCACTGCGGTCACGAACCCACCGCTGTCGATCTGACCTTCAGCACCTTCGGCGGGATGTGGGGTACGATCAAAGCCATGATCTTCAACAGCTACGCCAACCCCGCTGCCCAGCAACAACTCGACGAGATCAAGCAGGACAACGAAAAGAAAGTCTCGCTACCCGTCGTCGAAGCCGGTGCTGCGTAAACAGACACGCTTTTCAACACACGGTTGAGATTGCACATTAAAGCCCATGGGACTTCAGTCCCCGGGGTCGTTGATCCGCAATATTTCAAACCTGCTAACATACGCCTGTAACTTTGTGTCCTGCATAAAGGCGTATTTCACATGGCAGACACCCCCGCGACCACCGTCGCTTTCTTCGACATCGGCACCAACTCCATGCGCATGCTCCTATGTCGCATCGAACCCGACGGTTCGTATGTCACACTCACCGACCAAAAAGAATCCATCCGACTCGGCGAAGGTGAGTTCCAGGCAGGACGCATCACCGAAGAAGCCATCCAGCGTGCACTGACTGTCGGGCATCAGTTTGTGGAAATGGCAAAGACACTGGGCGCCACCGAGTTCCGCGCGGTTGCTACCTCTGCAACCCGCGAAGCAACCAACCGCGATGAACTTGTCGAATGCTTTCAGCAAACCCTGGGCATCGACATCCACGTCATCTCCGGCATGGAGGAAGCCCGACTCATCTACATGGGCGTGATCAGCGAAGCCAAACTCGATAACGGTGATAACGCATTACTCGTGGACATCGGTGGCGGTTCAACCGAAATGATCATCGGCAACCAGCAGCAACACCTATTCATGCACTCGGTCAAAGTCGGTGCCATCCGCATGACCAATCAATACTGCGATCCCAAAGACACCGGCCCGGTCTCCGAAAAACAGTTCGAGAAAATCAAGGCAGGTGTCCGTAACGAAGCGATCCGCACACTCTCCAAACTCAAGCAATTTCCGTTCGCCCGTCTCATCGGTTCGTCGGGCACCATTCAAGTTCTCGTCGAATTGGCCCACCGGTTAAACGCCGACCAACCCGTTGGCAAAGACGACCGCGTGACCGCTGCGCAAGTCCGTCAGGCGATTCGCCAGATCCTTGCACTCAGCCAACAGCAACGCATCAATCTTCCCGCGCTCAACGTCCGACGCGCCGACATCATCGTCGGCGGTGCTGCGATTTTTGAGTGTATTCTCGATGAAATCGGCGATGTCCCCATCAGCATCTCCGATCGCGGTCTGCGTGATGGCTTGCTGGTGGATTACCTGCATGCGATGGACGATGAACAAAGCGAAAAGGATCACAACTATCGGCGCGATTCGGTGATGCGGCTGGGGCGCGTCTGCCGGTTTAATGATGAGCATGCCCGTCACATCACCAATCTGTCACTGAAACTTTATGACACCGCTGCCAAAGCAGAATTGATCGAGGCCGATCAATGGACACGCGAGTTACTCGAACATGCAGCCATGCTCCACGACATCGGCAAGTTCATCTCCTACAGCGGCCACGGTGCGCATGCGTATTACCTGATCCGAAATGCGGAGCTGCTTGGCTTTGATGACCTGGAAGTTGAGTTGATTGCCAACATCGCACAGTTTCACAAAAAGCCTTACCCCAAGAAGAAAAAGCATCCAAACTATGCAGCATTGAATAAGCCGCATCGCAAAATCATCAAACAGCTTTGCATGTTGCTGCGTTTAGCTGAGAGTCTGGACCGCACGCATAAGGCGCTGGTGACCAATCTGCGTTTTGCCAGTAAGGGTAAACAGAAAACCCGACTCACCGTCACCACCTGCGGACCTTGCCCCCTGGAAGAGATTGCAGTCAACACGCAAGGCAAAGCCTTCGCCAAGACGTTCAAGCGTGAATTGACGGTGGTGTTCGATGAGATGGCGTGAAGATTAATGAACGAGTTTGAGTGATGAATCTGTTGTCTAAGCTTGTTCCGTCATTCCCGCGCAGGCGGGAATCCAGTGGCATTCCGTGCGCACTTGCAAGTCCCACTGGACTCCCGCCTGCGCGGGAGTGACGATTGAATATGATCCGCAGTTTACAGTTTCGCGTCGTTGAAACAGCATTCGTGTAAGTATGTTTTGATTCAAATAAAAAACAGCCCGAAGCGTGAACTCCGGGCTGTTGTTTAATTCGTATTTTACAGGTGTTTTTTAACGGAAGCGTCTGTGGGCAGGTTTGTTGGTCGTTGTGTTGGTTTCAACGATCACTTGTTCCTGCTTCTTTTCTTCCTTGGCTTTGGCAGCAGGCTGGGTATTGCCTTGCTTACCCATGCGTTCAAGGTGACGCTGGTAGAGTTTGCCTTCCATGGCTTCCTTGACGATCTCCTGGCTGTTTTCCTCTGACTGAGAAATGGCCTGGAGAAGGCCGGGTTGATCAGCCACATGCGGGGTGATGAAAATAAGCAACTCCGTCTTGGACTTGGTGTCCTGGGTTCGCTTGAAGAGTTCACCAACCAGTGGGATGTCACCGAGCAGGGGCACTTTGTTGATCGTGCTGGTTTTGCGATCCTGCACCAGGCCGCCGATGACGATGGTCTGACCGTTCTGGATGGCAACACGGCTGGAGGCTGAACGCTTGGCAAACGTCGGGGCGTCCACCGTTTCGGAGATCGGCACGGTGTTACCTGTCAGCGTGGAAATCTCCGGCGCGACATCCATGATCACCAGGCCATCAGGATTGATGTGCGGGGTGACGTTGAGAATAATGCCGATGTCTTCGTATTCGATGGTGTTGATCGTGCTCCCCTGATCCGTGGTGCGTGAGTCGCGAATGAAAGGCACTTCTTCACCGACGGTGATCGTTGCCTTCTTATTATCCGATGTCAGGATGTAGGGACGTGAGAGGACATCGAGTTTACCCACGGATTCCAGGGCATGGATGGCTGCGTTGAGATTGGTTTCAATCAGCGAGAACTTGAAGCCGTCGGTTGCAGCAGCCACGCCGAAGTCCGTGCCGATCTCAAAACCATTGCCACTGTCACGGATGTTCAGACCTGAGAACTCAACGCCCAGATCGACTTCGCCGTCATGTGTGACTTCAGCGACGAGTACTTTGATGAGTACCTGCGGGATCGGGCGGTCCAGATCGTCGATGATCTTTTTCACACGGTCGTAGTTTTTGGCAGAGGTCATGACCATCAATGAGTTGGTGTCATTATCCGCTACGACGGTGACTTCACCCTTGAGGTCGGTGGCTGAGGATTCGGTTTGGCTGTTGGCTTGATTGCGGTTGTTTCGATTGTTGTTCCGATTGTTGGATGTGGTTGAGTCCTTGAAGAGGTTGGTCAGTCGTGTGGCCAATGTGTTGGCGGTGCCGTTTTTCAGGGGATAAATGAAGACTTCCTGTTGCTGCGTCGGGTTGGAGTCCAGTTGCGTGATCACCTGGGCCACCACATCCAGCGTGTCCGCCGGACCGCTGACGGCAACGGTATTGGTTTCCGTATCCGCTGAGGCTCGTACGGTTGTGGTGATGTTGGATTGACCTTCGTTTTGCTGTTGTTGCTGACCGCCACGTGATCCGCGGAAGAAACGCTGCCAACGGTTGTTGTTCTGGTTGTTGCGACTGCTTGAATTGTCGGTTTCAAAAACTTCCTTGACGATGCGCGCGACATTGCTGGCATCGGCATACTGCAGCGGGAAGACGCGGACACTGGTGGTGCCTGAGACGTATTGGTCCAGTTCCTTGACGATCTGCACGATACGTTTGACGTTGGATGAAGTGTCCGTGAGGATCAGCGAGTTACTCGCCTGATTCGCGGACATCACAGCATACTCGGGCAGCAGTGGTGTCAGATCATCCTTGAGCTTGGTTGCATCGGTGTATCGCAGCGGAATCACCTGCGTGATCACTTCATCGGTTCTGGAGATGGTGTCCGGGTTGGCGCCGGCTTTGACGGGGATGTAACGCTTCTTGGCATCGGTCAGCGAGACGATGGTGAGAATGCGTTCATTACGCAAAGCGGTGACGCCATGCTGCTTGAGCATGGTGTTGAGCAGCATGACCGCTTCGTCGACGGTCAGGGGTTGGTGAGCAATGACGGAGATGGTACCTTCGACATCCACTTCCTTGATGACGACGAAACCGGCGGTGCGTGAAAGGTGTTGGAGGACGGCATTGAGCGGCGCGTTTTCAAAGTTCATCCGGATGGATTCGACTTTCTCAGGCGTGATCCCGTTGCCGTTGGTTGACGGGCTGATGGTCTGGGGGACATCCAGTGCTTTGACCTTCTTGATCGTCGACTGTGGGAGATTGCTCGGCACAGCAGGTTGCTGGGTTGGCTGGGGTGTTGATGCAGGATTGGCCTGCTGCTGATCCGGTTCACTGTCATGACCGTCATCTGGCTGTGATGCCATTTCCTCCGTCGGCGGCGGTGGCGTGTCATCGGGCATGTCCTGCGCGATAAGGGATGGCGTGAAGGTCATCGTCATGCAGCAGAGCGCAAGCAGACCATAACGCGACAAGAGCCGGATAACAGATGGTGTTGAAAGGGGATTGCCGTGCATGAAGGTTGATCCTTACTTGTTGAGTTGACTCTCGCGTCGACGACGCAGTTTTTCGAGAATGGAAAGTTCTTTTTCACTGGCAGGTTCGGCCGCTTTGGTCTCAGAGCCTGACGATTGGCCTGAGTCACTCCCGGATGAAGTTGACTTGGCGGTGGGAATCCAGCCCGACTGCAGCAGGTTGCCGTTGGCATCAATGGACTGGCCGATGAACAGTTCGGCGTTGCGACCATCAGGCAGACTCAGGATCACGCTGGAGATCGTCATCGAAGTGATCTCGAAGACGTTGACCTTGTCACCTATATGCACACTTTGAAGTGTGTGTGTCAGCGCATCTTCGATCATGGCTGTGAAGCGGTCATCATTTTCAATGATGATGCCACAAAGCAGATACTTGTTGACCGGGGCAGGCGGCGGAGGTGCTTCTGTCGTGGGTGTCTGTGCTTCAGTTTGAGGGTTACGCTTGGGAATCGGTTTGCGGCGGATAAAAATGTTGGTGTCCACCACCTCCTGGTAATCAGCAAATGACGGTTTGGACGATTTGTCTTTGGACTTGTTGTCACTGGTTTGCCCGAAGACACTGGCAGGGCAAAACAGCATGACAAACATCAAGCATCCGGTGAGGACTTGTTTCATCGCGACACCTCCTTACTGACTGACTTGCGATACAAGGCACTGACACCCATCTGCATGGAAAGCTCATCCTTGTTCTTCTTGTCGCGTGCGTTGATCTGCAAGGTGTCCACGCAAACGGGGATGTCCGCCGTCTCCACTTTCCAGATGAACTTGGCGATGGCTTTCATCGAACCGTTGGCAGTCACACGAAACACCACGGGCACCAGTGATTCATCACTGCGGCGATACTCCGGCTTGACCGACAGCAGATCAACCTTGGTCTCCGAAGCCCATTGGTTGATGGCTTCAAGCGTACGCGATTCGGCTTCCGAAGCGCTGTTGGGAAGTCCGATGGCCATCATGTCTTTCCAACGTTTCTGCTGCTGCTTGCCCTGCTTGATCAGGTGAATATCACGTGACAGGTCATCCGAAAGACTCTGTACATCACTGACTAAACTGTCGCGGTAATCAAGCACGCGCGAGATCACCAACCGGTCGAGCAGGAAAATGCCCAGTACGGTCAGCGTGGTGATGAGAATCCATTTTTCACGTTGGTTGAGATTCATTGTTCACCTCCAGCATTCTCCGTTGCCTGCGGTTCGCTGGGTTTGGCGGTTGCTTTGGCGGGCTCGTAGACAAATGAGATCGCGTAGGCGATTTCCGTATCGTTTTTGGCGTTGGAATCCCGCATGTAAAGCAGCTTGATCTGCGAGAGGTCCGGCTGGTTTTTCATGCGATCAATCAAATGGACGATATGATCCTTGGAATGAGCATAGCCGTTCATCAGTCCCATCATGTCGGGTCGCAGTGACAGGTTCGAAGCCCAGATGTGTTCGGTCGAACCAAATGCTCGGCTGATACTCCGTTGACAGTTCAGATAAACCGGCTCGGTGGAGAACCAGTTCTCTGCACGCTGCACAAGCTTGATGATCGAGCCTGCACGGTCCGTGCCATCTTCGAGTTCACTGATCTGCGTGTTGAGTTCGGAGACCTGTTGATTCAGTGAATACAGGTCATAGCCAAGTAAGCCCACGAGGATCAGAACCAACGAGCCGATGAGGATCAATCGGTTCCGCCACGGATGCGTGGTCTGGGTTTGCTTCTGATGTAAGCGGGAGTCTGCAAAGTCCAGCGTGGGAGTTTCTTCGCTGAGAACCAACTGCCCAAGGGCAATGAGGTCATTACCCACACGCGTTGCGCCGCGGCCTGCATTGGGTTTGTCATGAATCTGCCAACGTCTTGCGTCGGTGGGTTTGCTGAACCACTGGGCATCACAATCATGTTCGTGATCCCAGAAGAGTTGGACGTTCTGGTTCTGTGCATCGACTGCATGGATGAGTTCATCCTGCATGATCTGCTGTCGCACGGTGTCGTACAGATGCTGATGCAGATCACCATTGAGATGATCCGAACTGACGGATAGCAGGTTCATGCCTGCGAATTTTTTATGGTTCCAGCAGAAGAGTTCCACTTGATCATTTCGCAGCCATGCCGTGTATTGCCAGCGTTTGGAGGCATCGGTCTGGTAAAGATCATGCAGTAACACCGACGTGGGGATGATGGCATGGACTTTCAGATGCACCTGTTCCAAGGCAAATTGCAAAGCTGCGACATGCGATGCTGCCATCGCACCCAGCGTCACTGACCACATGTCATCATCCGCGACAGGGGACATGTAGTCACAGGTAAACGCGCGATCCGACCGGTTGTAACGCTGCTCTGCCTGAAGTCCGACAGCACTTTTGAGCGATGCCTGATCCAGCTTTGGCAGGCGAATCTCATCAAACAGACACCACTGGGCAGGCACGCCGATGATGACTTTGTTCCTGCTGATCCCATGGGCTTTGAGCAATTGCGATAACGCATTATCCGCGGTCAACGGTGCTGACCAGAAGGAGGCAAAGTCAAAGGTCAGAACCTTCTGGTCGGACACCTGAACGTTCTGACCCGCACGATGCACCTTGGCATAGCGGATGCTTTGTCCTGTTAAACTCAGGACGATTCGACTGGTACGTTTAAGCTGCATTATTGGAGACTTTCGTCACTGAGTATTTCTTCCGGATCATCATCTTCTGTCTTTAAGTTCGTCAACACCTTGTGATTCAAAGGCCAACCCAAGTGCGTGATGTCCTGGCTTGATCGAACATGGGCACCTTCGCGGGTGTCAATGACAATGTAACGTCGGGCATAGCTGCGTCCCCTGGCACGAATCACCAAGGCATCAAACGCATACTGGCTGGATTGGGTTGTGATCACTCCGCCGATGGCGATGGCTTTCTCCCGCCCGT
>PAIY01000014.1 GCA_002704825.1 Phycisphaeraceae bacterium | reverse complement strand
TGAGACTTGCAACCACAATTGAATATCAATGACACGCAGGCCAACTCATTCGAGTTGGCCTGCGTTGTTTTCATTTACATTGCCAAGCACCACCAGATCATTGGAATCAGGGTGTTCCCAGCAATTCATTTTCACATTATGGTAGATAAGAGATTAGGGATTAGGGTTAAGACAAAATACAAGGCGATACCTGAATAACAGCCCTAAACCCTAATCACAAATCCCTTCGATATGGTAGTTGAACATTAATTGCTGGAAACGCTCCAGTGCAGTTAAAAAAAATGAGTCACCATGTCATCGCATGATTTGTCATTCCCGCGCGCCCGGAAGTTGGGAATCCAGTGGCATGCTGATGACGCTTGCACATATCACTGGACTCCCGCCTGCGCGGGAGTGACGGAAGGTGGCAATTCATTCTTGGAAACGCTATAAATCTAATAAAACGATGCCATCCATATGCTTAAGCAACAAGCATTCTGTACTCACTGGTCATGCGATCCACTACCCTACGGTGACAACTGGCGCACCATTGAAAGAGAATTCGGTTAACAGATTCAAAAGACACTCATGACTTGCCCAGTTTCCGAAGCATGCTCGGTTGCATCAGCCATAGCAATTGGCCGGGACGGCGAAGACGTTGGCTGTTTCGATTGAGTGACAAACTTAATGCACCGGCTTTTTTGAGGACCAACGAAGACTGCCCGCACGCTTTCTTACAACGTGCAGGTTCCGAACACAGATAGGATGCCAGCTCGGTGAAAGTCGGTTCGTGGCCGACGAGCATGATGTGTTCTTCTTCAAACTCACCAACAGTTTTGGCGATCGCATCCAGATCATCCTTTGCCAAAACATCACTAATCTGAACTTTGACATCCAGAATCTCTGAGGCAATATCAGCAGTCTGACGGGCACGAATCTTGGGGCTTGTCAGGATCAGCTGGACATCCGTGCAACAGACTGCGAGCCCCTTGGCAGCTTGTATGGTGCGATCAATACCCTTGGTGGTCAGTTGGCGGTCGGCATCAGGAATGGAGGCTTCTCGCGGCTGTGCGATACCATGTCGAAAGAGTGTCAATTGCATGCCGGCCCCTTGAGAATCCAAAATGAACGGACTCTTGCGGGATACATTTTACAGGTCAAGACACATAAGTGATAGCCCTAATTCTGAAGCATCAACTGCCGATGAAGAGCTTGAGGGTGTAGAAGAAGACGATCGCCAAAGCGGCACCGGCTGGAAGCGTTACCACCCATGAAATGACGATGTCGCGGATCGTGTTGAGATTCAATGCACTCAAACCTCGGGCCAGCCCGACACCCAGCACGGCACCAACGAGTGTATGCGTCGTGGAGATCGGCAATTTGAGCTTGGATGCCAATACGATGGTCGTCGCTGCACCAAACTCCGCAGCAAAACCGCGTGTGGGAGTCAATTCCGTGATACGCCGACCGATTGTTTCAATCACGCGCCAGCCCCAGGTCGCCAAACCAAAGACGATCCCGGCACCACCGAGAAGCAAAATGCGGTAATCCACAGTCGACTGGGCAGCAATGACACCTTCTTTTGCAGTTGCCATCACAGCAGCCAGCGGTCCCACGGCATTGGCCACGTCGTTGGCACCATGGGCAAAGGCAACAAAACAGGCTGAGAGAATCTGCAGGTAAACGAAGATGCGTTCTACCGCTGCATGCTGAGAAGCTTGTGCTGAGAGCTGTGGCTGTTCCTTGCTCTTTTCTTCCTGTTCACGATTGATCTTGTCTGCAAGATCATCCAGATTCTGAAGCAATTCCGTCGCTTCCACGGCATAGGCATCATCAGTCTGATGCTTGATGCGACGCAGATGCTTACGGGCCTTACGCAACGCACGGCTGACCGAGCTTTCATGATATGCCTGAACCGGAATGGCCAAGCCTTCATTTTTCAGCAGTCGAACCAGAACCGCGGAGATCACCGCAGCGATGAGTCCAACACCGCATGCAACCAATGTGGCCTGTCCCAGGGGCAAATCAAGATTCAGGTGCTTAAGTCCCTTGAAGATCATCACGAAGGACAGGATCACAAACACCAGGAACACCAGAAACGGCGTGAGACGTTTGGCAGCAATGACGGGGTTGTCACTCCTGAATATCTGCTTGTGCAGAACTCGAAAGATGACAAAGCTGATAAAACCAGCAAGCAAAGGCGAGACCACCCAGCTGGAGACGATACCGGCGATCTGTCCCCAGTGAACGGCATCAATCCCCTTGTACACCACGCCGAAACCGACAATGGCCCCGACGATGGAGTGAGTCGTGGAGACCGGCCAACCGAAGTAGGACGCCAGTTGCAGCCAAGCCCCTGCTGCCAGCAGCGCAGCAAGCATCCCCAGCATGAAGTTGGTCGTATCATTGGCGAATAAATCAGTGTCAATAATGCCTTTACGGACAGTTTCCGTCACGTGCATACCGACAAAAAAGGCGCCTGCAAACTCCAGCACGGCGGCACAAAGCACCGCGCGGCGAAGGGTCAAAGCACCCGAGCCCACTGACGTGCCCATGGCATTGGCCACGTCGTTGGCACCAATGTTCCAGGCCATGTAAAAGCCAAAGCACAATGCCAGGCCTGTTATCAGTGTCATGTCATCCATTGGGTTTCCTGCGAAAAAACTACTTGCGTTCCAGCGTCATCCGGACTTGATTAGCCACCAATTCAGAAAGCTTGGAAACCATCCCAAGCTCATCAATCAGACGCTGAAGCAGGTTGAACTGAGCCTTATTCAGTTCACCTTCCTCCGAATACAATGCGCCCAAAAACTGCCAGCCGAGTTTGCTGGCTTCGTATTCCTTGCGGGCCACCTGCTCCACCAGATCCTTGACCTTCTCAGCCTCAGAGCCGCTGAATGCATACTCAATGAGTTCATCAATCTGCTCGACAATCAGATGCGAAAGCTTATAGGCTTCCATGTTTGTCTGAACATAGGTCTGCAACTGATCAACCAAAGTGCCAGGAATCGTAAAGCTCGTCAGAGAAAGAAGATGAGCTGTACGCTCACAACAACCGGCAATGCGATCCTGCGTGATGAGCAACTCAAGCAGATCACGGCGATCAATCGGCATAAACAGGCTCTTGGGCACGTGATTGCGGATGTCATCACGAACCAGGTCCGCCTTGTACTCGGCATCACTGACACGCGGACGTAACTCGGCAACCTTGTCGAACTGGCCAGCCAGATAAAAGTCGATCACCTGCTTGGTTAAATCAACACATGATGCAACTTTGCTCATGTGCGCTTGAATCGGGCCAAACGGTGAACGTCCAAATAGACTGGCAATGGTTCGCATACGTTTATTTCTCCTGCCAAACTTGGCAATAGGATAGCCTCTAAAGCGCGATTGTGAAAATCCGGTTAATGTTTAAATCATCAAGGTTGATTCACCTGGCCGGGATCACAAAACCGCGATGCAAATCGAAGCTAATCCTTCTTGGCGTCACCGGGCAGATTCCACAGGTACGGCCAACTGTAAATCCCCGTATCATGACCATCGGAAAAGATGATCCGCAGGGCATAATGTCCGACAGGTTCGACATTAATGATTGTCAATGGCTTGCCGGTACCAACACTGTTACTCGGCAGCACGGTCAAGGGGTTCTTTGCCATCTCCTCACGCAACTGCCGGGCGTCGGCCGAAGGTGACTGTTTGCGCAGCAGAACCACGCTGTAAAACTTTTCACTGCCATCGGACCATTGAATCGTGATCCCCTTTTCACGCTTCACGTCCAGATGCCTCGGAGTCACATTGGGGTTGGGGCTGCATTCCATAGACCGGGCATGATAAACGCCCTGAATCCGACTCACAAGGGGGATGTGCTATCATCATGCTCATGACAGACCTCCCCCCGCCATTGTCTGACAAAACCGCGCTGACGCAGATGGCAAGCTCTATCGGCGTTCAGGCTGCCAAGCGGCATATCCTGCTTTGCTGTGATCAAACCAAGCCCAAATGCTGTGACAAAGAACTGAGCCTGGTCTCATGGGACTATCTCAAACGCCGACTCAAGGAACTTGGACTCTCCGAACAAGGCGGCATCTTCCGGACCAAGGCCAACTGTTTGCGTGTCTGCATGGACGGGCCGATTGCAGTCGTCTACCCCGAAGGAGTGTGGTATGCACGGTGTACCCCGCCTGTCCTAGAACGCATCATCACTGAACACCTCATTGCAGGCAACATCGTCGAAGACTACCGCATCGTCACCAACCCGCTGGATTGTTCGGAGTGCGACCAGTAGGCTATGGAAGTTTGAATCCACGCGTTGAACCTGACACGCATCGCAAGCGATGCGGCTAAAATATTTCAAATCCCTAATCCCTAATCCCTAATCCCTAATCCCTAATCCCTAATCCCCATCAAGCCTATGATCATCCAACCCTTCGCCCTCAGTGATTGGCAGACAAACTGTTTCGTCGTCCATAGTGATAACTCCAGTGACTGCTGGATTGTGGACTGCGGTTTTGAACCTGCGGTACTGCTGGACTACATCACGGAAAATCAACTCAAGCCCGTGCGGATTGTGCTGACGCATGCTCATGTCGATCACATCGGCAGTCTGGAACACATCCACGATCTCTGGCCTGACGTGCCGATTCTGATCCACGAAGCCGAGAAGGAATTTCTGGATAACCCCATGTTCAATCTCTCAGCCTTCATGGGCCAACCCATCGTCGCACCCGCTGCCACCAAGTTACTCAAGCATGGCGACACGCTGAGTTTCAACGACCAGGAATTTGAAGTCCGACACACCCCAGGACATTCCCCAGGCGGGATTACGCTGATTCATCACGCATCCAACCAGGCCATCGTCGGAGACGCCTTGTTTGCAGGATCCATCGGTCGCACCGATTTCCCGACATCCGATGTGCATCAACTCATGGAATCCATCCACACCCAACTCATGAGCCTGCCCGATGACATGAAAATCTACCCCGGTCACGGCCCGACAAGCACCATCGGTAAAGAACGTACAACCAACCCGTTTCTGCAAAGTTGATTGTTGGTAAAGCATCTCTTGGCCCACTGCAACCAGCACACACCGACACACCTGTGATTCAATTCATTAAGAATTGATGACATCCTTTGCGCAATCTTTTGTCATCGACATACTTCCAATACTGCATACCTTGGGAATCGCTCATGGGTTTGAGACATCGTGCGTTGACATCCTTGCCCATGCGTAAAAGCAATTGCAGGTCATACCGCAGCGACTCGAACACATAACCATGCCCCAGGAAATCAACATCGCAGTCGGTTGCATCTACCAGTTGCGTCCCGGGTATGACGTCAAATGTCTCACCAAGCCGTACACCTTCGCCCCAAATTTCGCGTAGTTTCAAAGGTATATCCTTGGCGGAGGCATAAATCGTCACGCGTCTGGTATGTGGTTTGATCAACTGGATCAATTGCTCGCGAAACACCGTCGCCTGAATATCCGGGGCTGCCAGGATCAGTTCATCTATCTGTGGCGTCTGTTCACCTGCAAGTAAGCTACTGATCGCTTTGCTGGCGATACGGGTTCCCATGCTGTGTGCGATGACGACGATTTTCTTTTTACCTGAAAGTTCACTGACCTGCTTGAGAAACGCCACGAAATCCACCACTGCCATTTCGGCTTCGTCTTCATCTTTTTTGTAGTCTTTGGTTTTGTTCTTGCTGGCCCAGGAAAATGCCACCGGTGCCTGTTTGAGTCCCAGGCTTACAGCCAATGTCGCAGCCCCGGTCATGGCGTCATCAAAACTGTTGTTGTAACCGTGAATATAGACATAGGCACGATCGTCTGCTGGTCCTTGTTGAATCATATGCCGCAGAGATTCGGCTGATTCAAACTCACGCGTCTGTAATACCGCCAAAGTCCGATTCGGACTCCCGGTTACCACCTGATAAATATTGCGAAACATAAAAGGCAGTTGGTAATCTGGATTGGGAATATTCACCACCGAAACACCATATTTGAGTTGACTCACACCATTGATCTGGTGTTGTCGTTGATTGCTGTAAACGGTCGTGATCAAACCGTTGTCACGTTTGTGATTTTTAAAAAATAGACGATTGGTTGCATAAGGCACATTCACGGTTAGATATTTTTGATCTTTTGTGAATTCATACTCACTTGCCCCCAACTTTTTTTCGTCTGTCTTTTGCAGGACCGGATCAGCAACACCGCTAGAAGTGTATGACATCAACGTATCATTGCCACGGGTCTCCGATGTGAAGAGTCCGTCCTGGTGGACCACGGTCAGGCCATAGGTTGTGGGCACATCCAATATCATGTCGTTCTTGGAGCTGACACTCCCATCATTGAACGCGACTTCACCCTGCCAAATTGAAGTGCCCAAACCTTCCTTAATGTGATTACTGCGATAGCTGCCATCTTTATTCTTGATCAATCGATCGCTAAGTGCCACGGCCAAACCGCTCCCCTCACCAGACCATTCTGCACGCCGTCCCCCTGGCTGGGAGATACTCAGTAATGCATGAGAATAGTTGTCTGATGTGAATTGCTTTGCCTGATCCCATGGTGTTTTATTGTCATAAGGTGAAACCAGAATTTCCGTGGGTATGATTTGATTGGCTACCAGTTGTTTAAAACGAGCTTCTGTCGAAGCATCCTGCACATTGCCAAATCGATCCATGCCGGGGAAATAGGATTCATTGTCTTGAGAGGACATCATCATGCCCAGCATGATCATCTTGATCTGCTGTTTGTTTTGCATCTGGCGTCCTTCCATGCGAACGCCTTGAGCGCCAACACTCAGACAGCAGAAAACGAGTATGAAGATCACCATCAAGAAGATCAGATCAATGAGTGTAAAAGCCCGATTTGAAACTGGAACAAAATGATTCATTCCCCGCTGTTGGCAAGCCCAGTCAGACATGTGTTACCCCGCTTGTTTTCATTGGATCGGTATGGTTCATACCAGACAACGCGCAGAACGCTCAACAATCAGTCCATATCAATTCAGAAAAACGATTATGTAATTCGCATCGTGACAAATAGAACTGCCTTTGAACATAGCGCTAAAGTTGTCCCTTGATGAAGCTGGGATCAAAATGCGTCATTGATGCTGTAAAATAAAAACGCCCGGATACCCGAGCGTTTTATGAATCGATTTTTAAACATTTGATTCAAGCCAATCAGGCTTGCGGCTCGAAGGCTTCGACATCTTCCATGGTAAAGCCAAGATACTCCATCATGTGTTGATCATACACACGCTGATGGTCTTCGCGGCTGAAGTCCAGGCGGAGTTCGTTGATGACCTTGGTGCCTTGGGCAATCCAGTTACGCCAGGTCTCCTGTGAGTAGTTGGCGTAGATGTACTGGCCGATCTTCCCACGCATTGGCGGGTCGGGCATCTTGTTACCGGGGATGCCGGTGAGTTTGTCCAGAACCTGATCCCCGGTGATTTCAACCTTGGGCTTTTCGACTTCCACTTCAGGCACCGGCAAGTCGAGTTTTTTCAGTAACTCGCCAATGGCTTTCTGCGGCATGACGTCACCGCGTTTGGCAGCGATGCTGTAGCCTTCTGTGAGGATCGGACCCGCTTCGTGATTGCGATCCAGCTTGATGAGTGTCTGCCCCAGCAACTGGTAGGCACGCGACATGGTCGGGTCCAGTTGGATGGCATTCTCGTAGGCAGCAGCGGCTTCAGAATCACGCTCGGCGTCGCGATAGGCGTTGGCCAAACTGAACCAGCTCATGCCGTCCGGCGCTTCGGCTGTCATTTTTTCCCATTGGGCGATACGTTCGTCGATATTACACATGCCAACCAGTATAGAGAACGAGTCGCAACAATGCCATCTGCCCCACCGCCAGATCACAATGAAATGGACGATTTTTTCTCAGGCCAGCACGCCCCGCCAATAGCTGATGCTTTTGCGGTCATGCGTGTAAGTGATCGCCAGCCCATCGGGTGTGGGGATTATCGCGGGGTAGGAGAATTCACCTTCGACGGTTTGAAGGTCCAATTGCCTGGTCCATGTCCTGCCGTTGTCCGTTGAGAAGCTGAGGGTGATAGGTGACCGCCCTGCCCAGTTGCCACCGACGGGGTTGTAGATCAAGGCAAGCAGTCCGTCGTTGAGCTTGGCAACATCGATACCACTGTTGTTGTTGGGCAGATCCGTGGGATAGGCTTGGCACCATGTCTTGCCATCATCATCTGAATCACTGCGATACACCCAACCATCACCGCTGCGTAGAAGCATATGCACTTTGCCCGGCTGCGACTCCCACAAGGTCGGCTGGATGACGCCTTCGCCTTTGGTGTTTTGATGGTCATAGGGCACGAGTTCACTGCGTTGCCAGGTTTGCCCCCCATCTTCACTGCGGTCCACAAAGGCGTCCCATGCTGCATCCTTGGCTTCACCCGTCTCCGTGCTGGGGGTCGCACCGACTTCAATGGATGCGGGTGCAAGCAAGGCGCCGCTGACAAGATTGATAGGCTTATTCTTCACCGGCCCACGTCCACCCTTGTCCCCGGGCACCAACTCGCGTGGTGTTGTCCATGTCTTACCCCAGTCCTCAGAAGTCATCGCATAGGTCCGCCACAGTGGTATCGGTTTACCGACTTTAAACCAGAGATGTACCGTGTCATTATCGACATAGAGTACCGGATTCCAATGCGGTTCATCACTGATCTTGGCAACAATGCTCGGTGTCTGCCATTGACCATTAACGTGGTGAGACAACCAGATCGACACATCGTCCATCCCTTCCTTGGTCCCACCAAACCATGCAGCAAGCACACTGTCATCAGGCAGCAGTACAAGCGTCGAAGCGTGGACTTCCTTGACCTGGGCCTGCAAAGGGAAAATCAATTCATGTGTCACGGTGGTGAGTTTGGGTGTCGTGGTGGACATCGTAAAATCTCTGTAGTAATAGGGAAAAACAAACAGACCGTCACCAACACAACGGGATCGGTCTGGATTTGAGGAGTTGCTGGGGTGCTTTGATTTTTTCAACCAACAGCTTCACTGCAGCTTCAGCCAATTGGTCATAGTCATAACGCAAATGCTTCAAGTCAGTCGCAGGAATCAAACGCGTCCCATGACCGATGAGCATAATCTGTAAATCGTCAGGGACCTTGACACCCACGTGATACGCAGCTGTGAGAACAGGCAGTAACGTATGTTGATCACGCGTCAGCAGCAATGTCGGGCGGTTCTTACGCGTGAGTAAAGCAGTCAATTGCGAAAGCTCATCGACATTCCATCGCACCTGTAAACACTGCGGCTTGAGTCCGGCATCAAGCATCGCTTTTTCATATCCGGCCCGCGGGTCGGTTTCACTGTAGTGATCCGTTGACACATGATTCGGGTTGAGCTTGAAGACCATGGCAATGCGGCGATGCCCTGCTTTAATCTGATCCGTGACAGCCTTCTTGATGCTGTTGCGATAGGCATAATACGTTGCATCGTGTTTGCGCTTCCGCGCGATCCACACCGCAGGTATCCGATGCCTTTCAATAAGTTGCTCAAGCATTGGCGGGATGTTTTTCTTGTAGTTGATCAACATGCCATCCACAGCATACTCCGTTAAAACACGGGGTAAATCCGATTCACTCTCAAGCGTCTTGTCATCCAGTCGTGCAATCACCAGATTCATCTGTTCATCAAGCAGCGCATCATGTAATGCTGTCAGTTCACACTCATGAAG
This sequence comes from Phycisphaeraceae bacterium, assembly GCA_002704825.1. Lineage (GTDB taxonomy): Bacteria > Planctomycetota > Phycisphaerae > Phycisphaerales > Phycisphaeraceae > UBA7800. The sequence goes on along the minus strand of PAIY01000014.1, from coordinate 9,079 downwards.
CAGACTCCGGGCCGGGTCCTTGCTCATTACCAAAGCAATATTCCCCAACCGGCCATGTCGCATCGCACGGGCGTGGACATTCACGCGATAGCCCAACTCCACAGCCACCTGTCGTATCTGTTCCGCGCGTTTCAAGGCACCGGCTCGCTTGGCTTTGTAGGTCCCACTGAGTACACGCGAGACCGTCACCGGCGTCACGCCGACACGATTGGCAATGTCATGTAATGTCGAATGACTCATGGGCAACGATTCAATCTGTCACTTTTTGTTAACGTTTACATTTTAGAGACGATTTTTAAAATATCAACCATGCCGGTTCATGCTCCAATAAAAACATGTCCCGCAGCAAAACCACGAGACATGTCAGAATCGTTGTATTGGAGTCAATCGGTTTACTTGATATGCCAACTCATCAGTTGATAGGGATACAACTTCACAGCGAGTTTACCCCCCTGTGTTGACACGGTTTGGCCGGACGCCAGAACGGTGACTTTGCCATCGGCAGGAAGCGTGATGGTCGTACTGGTGTCGGTCATGTTGGTGTTGACCGCATAGCAGTAGACCCCCTGTTTACCTGCATCAATCTTTCGGACCACCACCTTGCTATCCGGACTGGCATTGGCAACAACAGTGGATGGCAAGGCCGGTAAAGCCAGGAAATTGAGATTAAATTGACGGACATACTGCGGGAAGCCGCGTGCGTAATTCCCGCCGGACAGGTAACCGATCATGGTCGGATTCCCGTAGGCCATCGCCATTGCTTCAGCCATCATGCAGTATGGTCCAGCTTTTTCCATGTCCGCGACGAAGTAACCCAACAGGTGTTTATCCTGCTTGTCAAAGAGCATGTTCTCATTGAGAGAAAAGTGTCGAAGCATGGTCATGCCCGATTGTGTCTGGAAACTGTCGAGGGTCTGGGGCGTGTTGACGGTGTAGAACCTGTTAAAGGGATAGGACAGCATGACGCCACTGAGTTTGACATAGTTGTATGGATCGTTGGCAGGACGTGCATGCCGGACTTCATAGCCCCCCCAATCCGAACCTGGGGATTGCAGTGCGTTGAGATACATCTGACTTCTGGAGACATCGTTGGGGGTGAGAATCGCAATGGTCTTGTTGTTACTGCCCTGGTGTTGGGGCAACTGCACGATCGACTCCCACTGCTGCGGGATGTCGGTGATGATGCGTGGCGTCCAATCCGGGAATGACACACCGGGTTCACCCGCATTGTTTGTAAATAGGACCATCGCGTCATCTACACCTTTGGATCGCAGGTAATCGCGCACAGCAAGCAGGAAGTCACGCCGCTTGGTCTCCCACCATTTGATGTATTGCGTGTAAGTCTGCTTATCCTTGATCAATTGCTGACGGGTGACGTTTTGCTTGGTGTCCTGGTTGAATCGTTCAATGGTGCGATCCGCAAAACTCACGGGTAATTGACTGCGTGGGCGAAGCCATGCACCCACGAAATGCGCTTTGTCTTTGTGATTGATCACTGTCAGATCGAGCATCTTGCAGAAATCTTCAAGCGTGTCAGGATCGGTGATATCGGCATTGGCTGATTCAATCCATTTCACATGGGTGTATCGTCCGTCACTGCGATTCAGGGGACGAGCGCGACGTTCAAAGCCAAGACCTTTCTTACCTTTGGAGCCCGAGTACTCGTAGTAAGGCAGGACATCAAAACCATACTCACCCATGAGCGCGACGATGTTTTCCCAGAAGTCTTTGTAGTCATTGTTGTAGTAAACCCAATCATGCCCGCCGTAGGGAGTCGGGTCCCATCCTTGATTGGCACCGAACTCCAGGAGGTCTTTGCTGAAGGTGTTCATGCCAAGGAACTGCATGCGTTTGGCTTTGTAGCGATACCAGTCCAGGTAATGTTCAACGCCACGGGCTTCGATTGGATTTTTCTTGCCTGCACCGATGACACCGTCCGCCATCTCTTCACGCCAGAACAGGCGGCGTTGGGGTAGCGTCTTGGGTGGCAGGTTGATTGTCGCCTTAAGCTGATCAAACTCGGGGACGGCGTAAAGGCTGATTTTGCCAACCGCGATCCCCCTGGACATCGGCATGTTCTTGGCCGAGTACTGGCAGATGGTCACGTTAAAACCATCTCCCGGTTTGAGATCACGAATCAGTACGCCCTTTTGGGGTTTGTTGTCTTTCCTGTAAGTCGGGAAGCGATCATGCAAATGGAACATCTGCGTCCAGCGTTCCCATTTGCCGGTCAAGGGTGTGTTAATCGACTCCCGGAGATTATCGACATATTTGGGATGAAATGCATCGCCCATGGTCGGGCCGGTGTGAAAGCCACGGATGGTTTCGTTGGCATTGTTCTGGACAATGATGGTGCGCGGCTGATCTTCGGGATAGTCAACAGTGAGAATGTACGTGCTGCCGGGTTGCAGGAGTTTGTTCTGCCCGATGCGATAGGTGATATAGGAACCTTCACCTTTGACCGGATCAATCACGCGTGCAGGTTTGCCGAGGATGGTTTTAACCTGTGAAACCCCCTTGGGGTATTGGGCAAATTCACGGCCTGTCGCATCCTGAGCACAATCGACTTCATCGACGAGATAGGCCTTGCCGAAGGGTTCGCCAAGATCAACGAGTGGTCGACGTTTCATCTCTTCCAGGGCAGCTTGACGGGCAGTTTCCTTCTTGCGGGCTTCCTGAGCAAGACGTTGCTTCTCCTCTTGGATGGCAGCCCAGGCTTCATCGGTGTGTTCATAGACAGCAATCTCCGTGAAGTTGGCACCACTGTCGACTCGCGTCAATCGCAGATAGCGCGTTTGGGTGTTGATTGGAATCTGTGCCCATGATTTGTATCGACCACAGTCATAGGTCGCAGCTTCTGTCCAGTTGCCCGGTGAACCAACAGAAATGATCACATCACCTTTGCTGTTGGTGTCATACAGCCACAGGTCGGAGACTTTGCGTTCGGACTTCAGGTCAATGGTGATATGCAACGGAAATTTATCACGGTATTGCCCGCCGATACGCCATTCACTGACCGGTGAGCCTGCGGGTGGCCCGATGATCAAATCCTGTTCGTCCACCAGATTTTGAGCTTCACCAATCTTGCTTTCATTGACGAGCATGTTGGCATCGAGCGTGATGCGCTTTTGTTGAGCATGTAGCCTGTGTGGTGTCCATGCGAGCATGCAGAGACATGCTGCGACGAATGAGAGGCGCAAAGCAAAAGACATGGAGAAATCCTGTTTGTTAGTGATGCAGCAGGTGAGTTACCTCGAATTGTATATGCAAATACAAGCAGGTCAACAGTTGCTCAAATGATTTTTCATGCCTACCATTCACACATGAACGAACGTAATGCCATCCGATTCAAGTTTGTTTTCCTGATCCTTTCATGTGTACTGCTCAACACCATCGTAGGCAGCGCCAAAGATGGTGTGTCGCAAAAGCCCCCCAAGTCCATCGCAAATCAGCAGACGTTCAAACTGGGTGATGAGCGATTAGTGGTGACACTCATTGCTGACATTGATCCGACACACAAAGCCAATGAGCACTATGCACTGCGGTTTGACCGATCCGCTGCCATCACCAAGGTGACCTGTCATGGCAAGCAACTGATCAACCGTTGGGGCATGCCTGATGAGTTTGGGCAAATCGGAATCGGCGTGCTGGGGTTTGACGATGCGAAAATCGGTGAGTCTTTCATCAAGCCCGGCGTCGGTGTCTTGCAGATGATCGACTCGGGCTCGTATAAGTCCGGCACGGCTTTCCCCGTTAAAGCATGGATACGAACCACCGTCAGCCAATCGCAAAACCAGGTCACCGTCACGCAAAACTCACCCGTGATTCGTGGCTATGCTTACCAACTCACCAAGCACTACACCATCACTCCTGACGACGGCAAGATTCAGATTCAATACCAGTTAACCAACACCGGCAAACGTGATTGGGCCATCGAACATTACAACCATAATTTCTTTACGCTTGATAACCAGCCGTTGGGTCCGGACTGGATGATCCATCTGGAATATCCCATCCCCAGCATCCCACAATCATGGATGGTGATGCAGGGCAATGAACTGAAAATCCGCATGATCCCCAAGAGTTATGGCTTTCTACAGGTCAACGAACGTCTCACTGCCCAACAAGCCAATTTACGCATCAAACACCGAGAAAATAACATGTCCATCGACATGCAGGGCGATTCTCCAGCCTACCGGATGGCATGGTTTTTCTCACCGGACTCACTTTGCCCCGAACGTTTTCACTTGATCAAATGCAAACCAGACGAATCACAATCGTGGTCCCTGGCCTACCAATTCAGTGCGGTCGAGCCGTAAATCATCAAGAAATGGAGACGGAATATTTCATAAAACAAATATCATATATATCAGGATCCAATGGATGATCTGGGCTAAAATTTTGTATTAACCCATCCGGATGAACCCTTCGCTGCATGGGAACATCAAGGGATCAAGAGGGCCATCCATGACGCACAAAGACCATAGCCGAGCCTTTACACTCATTGAACTGCTGGTGGTGATCAGCATTGTCGCACTCTTGATTTCCATTCTGCTGCCTGCCTTGGGCAAGGCACGCAAGGCAGCGCGTCTGATGCAGTGTATGACGCATGTCCGCCAACACGCTTCGGGCTATGCGATGTACGCGATCGACAATCACTCGGCGTGGCCCAAGTACATGTCCGGCACGCAGGCCGTCTCCGCTGATGCCGATGGGTATCTTGAACAATTGCTCTCGCCCTACCTCGTCAAGTCCGGCTGGGGCAACAAGGTTCCCAGTTTCACCCACAACGGGGTCGGTGGGAAAGTCTGGCTTTGCCCTGAGTCAGGCATGAAAGTCGACGAACATTCGGGACGTGATAAATACTTTGACGAATCAGGCAACCTGCTGGGCAACAACAACTCGTACTTCGGACTTTATCAGCATGCTCGTTATGACATTCAAACCGTCAAACCAAGCGATGCAGGCAAGAAGGAACTCAGTGTCTCCTATGACCCCGACCACTTCACCCGACATCAAGGCGTCCCCGTGCAATACTGCTCATCGCGTGGCATTGCCCTGTACGGTGGTGATCCACGGTCCAACTCCCTGCCACGCCCCAGCTTTCATGATGCCTATGTCCGCCCCACCGGATTCATCGATGGACATGCAGCCTTGTTATCCGATGACTACTACACACTCCAGGACCTTTGCTGGGCTTTGTTTGACGGGGGACACAGTTACAACAACTACCGTGGCCCCGAAGCCAACTCCGACTTTAGCATCAATACGTACTAAGCCCGCAAACAATACTCCCGCACCATTAAGGCACATGCAGCAGGGCGCTCAACAAACGGTTTGTTGGGCGTTCTTTTACATTCTTTCACTCACATCATGCCTGCGATCAATTCATTGAGGTGTTATCTTGATTAGAAACAATCACAGCCCATCCTTGAAACGATCACTTAACAGGAAGATGTCGATGGCTGATCAGTCCTCCCGATTACAGATTGGCGTACAGGTCCCTGCGGATGAAGGACACGGGCGTAAACTCATCCGAGGGATTGAACAGTATGCCCGTGATCGGGGCAGCTGGGATTTCTGGTGGGATCGCTATCGTGACCCGGAATTTGTGACGACCTACCCATTGGATGCGTTGATCACCGCGGTTCACGACCAGCGTTTTGTGGACCAGTATAAGAAGCTAAAAATCCCTGTGGTCTGCGTCACCGGTTCCCTTGCTGCAGGTCAATTGCCACTGGTCACGATTGACAACATGAAGATCGGTCAGATCGCAGCAGACTACCTGATGGACCTGGGCTTTGATCGATTGGCTTATTTCAAACCGCGCGATTACAGCGAGGACTATCGCTTCCATGGTTTTGATAAACGCATCCGTCAACGTCATTGTCATGCTCAGACGATGCACTTTCCCAACAATGAAAAACTCATCGACATGACGCCGATTCAGCGTGTCAAGATTTATCACAAATGGCTTGACCAATTGCAATATCCCATTGCCATCTTTGCCTACAACGATCTGTATGCGATGGAGTTGATGATGACTTGCCGGAGTCATGGCTTGCGCGTGCCTGAGGATGTCGCGATCCTGGGTGTCGACGATGATGAACTGGCCTGCCTGTTATCACAGACACCGTTATCGAGTATTGATACAGGGGCGTTTAGCGCAGGTTACCAGGCAGCCCAACTCCTTGACCGCATCCTCGATGGGCACAAACCGTCCATGCGTCCGATCTTCACCCAAACCATTGGCGTGGTCTCCCGTCAATCCACAGATGTTCTGGCAGTGGATGACCCTGATCTGGCCCAGGCTTTGGCATTGATCCGACGCTTTGCTTGTGAAGGGATGTCAGCCAACGACGTACTTGAGAAGGTGATGATCTCACGTACGAGCATGGAGCAGCGTTTTCACAAATTGCTTAACCGTTCCATCCACCAGGAAATCCTGCGTGTCCGACTGGATAAGGCAAGGTACCTGTTGCGGACGACTGACCTGGCAATGCCCGACATCGCTGAGCGTTGCGGCTTTAGCTATGCCTCGCAACTCAGCCACATCTTCAAACGTGAAACCGACATGACACCTCGCGCGTATCGACTCTCCATGCGACAAAATACTGCCAGCGAGTCGGACCTCCTCGATTAAACCAATTTTCAGAAAAGACTCGGATCATACCTATGTCTACAGCTTCAACACGCAATCAAAATCCCGACATCATGTGGCTTAGTGAAACAGGTCCTGACACCCAGACCCGACTCTTTCGCCGAACATTTCAGGCCAAAGGCAAGGTCACACAGGCACGCATCCGACTCTTTGCGGAAGCGAAATATCTGCTGTATGTCAATGGCAAATTTGTCGACCGCGGCCCGTGCTTTCATCACCCCATGATCGCGCCGTTCGATGAGATTGATCTGAGTGAACACCTGGTCGAAGGTGACAATGTCATCGCCGTGTTGGTTCAAGCCATCAACATGGGATTGCATAACCATGTCCCCAGTGGGCAGCCCGGTCTTTGCGTGCAAATGGATTGGACGGATCAAACCGGTGACCATCAGATTACAGCAGATGAGCAATGGCGCATCAGCGATCAAACCGGTTGGCAGTGGCCCGCCCCCAAGCGGACATGGGCAATCGGTCCCATCGAAATTTATGACATGGCCAATGCACAACACGGTTGGCAGAACCCCGGCTTTGATGACCGACACTGGCAGCCCCCCCAACTCTCCAAGCTGGGCAGCACAGTCCCCGGCGGGGTTCAATCCATCCCCCGCCCCACACCCACACTTGGGTATCAATGGTTCGGCTTGGATATTCACAGCATCTCCGAAATTCAGATCACCGACGAACCCATTGCTGACATTCAACCTGAAAAATCAGCAGAAGAACACAGTAAACGACTGGAGCATCTTTCAACGATCAACGTATCCGACGAAATCACCTGCGAGCAAGATCCAACCGATCCTCATGCCATGCAAATCAACGGTCTGACCGCGGACCGTGGCATGGTATTGCACCTTGATCTTGGCGCAATGCATGTCGGGCAGATTCTCCTTGATGCCACCTGCCCGTCGGAAGGTGTGATCGATATCGCATGGTGTGAAGCCAAAGCCGATGGCAATGTGTCCTTCTCACGCAAAGGCGCTTGCTACGCTGATCGGATCATCGCTTGTAAAGGTGAACTCAACTGGCGCCCCATCACGTTCAGTGGCATGCGTTATGTCACCTTAATCTTCCGTGGCTTCACCGGCAATCTGCACATTCACCGCACCGGTATCCATGCCAGCATTCCCGACATCCGATGGAACACGGATTTCAAAACGTCCGACAATCTACTCAATGACATCCATGCCATATGTCAACGCACGCTCTGCGTGGGGAGTCAGGAATCACTGATGGATTGCCCGACCCGCGAACAGGCAGCGTACATTGGAGATGGCTTGCCGGTGGCAATGTGGATCGGTCGTCTCACTGGTGATTGGCGTTATTTCAAAGACATGATCATCGAACAGTTCCGTCGTCAATCGCCTTGCGGTCTGGTGCGTTCAACACTGTATAGCTGGCGTGATGATACGCTGGTGGATTACAACCTCATCGCCCTGCTGGGTCTGAAGGATTACCTGCAAATCACAGGCGATCAGCAGACCGTTGAATCCGTGCTTCCTGCTGCACGAAAGGTTCTTGGATGGTTCACCCAACAGCTTGATGAAAATGACGGACTCCTCTCCTGGCAATGGCAGGCCGAGCGCCCGGTGAGTCATCGTGAAGATCAGTTTGAACCGGACTGCCCACAAATCACCAGCATGAATCTGTTCATCGATCATGCTGGGATGGGTTGGCATTGCATTGAGGATGCAGGTCTGGATCGCCACGGGACCAATGCTGCGCTTCACGCATTCCTGGGGATGGCTCTCCAGGCGATGGTCGAAATTGAAAACACCGTCGGTGATCCCGAGCTTGCTGTTGCGTATCAGCAACGTGCAGAGCAACTGAAAATCAAAGCCAACGCAACGTTTTTTAATACAGCAGAAAATGCCTATGTCGATGGTGTGCATCAAGGCGAACCGCTCAAACAAATCAGTGAACAAACCAACACCCTGGCCATCCTCGCCGGTTGGTGTTCTCACGAGCAAAGCCAAACGATTCTCGCACGTCTATTGCAAACGAATGATCCGGCCATTGCACGCAACGGATACTACTTCTGGCTCTATACATTCGAAGCCATGAAACGGTTGGACATGCTCCCACTGACGATTGATAAAATCCGCCAACTCTGGCAGCCGGTGATTAACGCCGGCGCCAGCACCGTCTGGGAAACCATGGCAGGTGATCATCTGGACTCGCATTGTCACCCCTGGTCCTGTGTGCCTGCTTCAACACTCATCACGGACATCCTGGGACTGGGCGGATTGGAAAGTCAATCGCCATGCGTCACACCCCGATGTGATTTACTCGAACATGCCCAAGGCAGCATGTACACCCGTCATGGCAAAGCGTACATCCAATGGCAAAGCACCGATGACGCCGTCACACTAACCGGCCAATTGCCTGATGGCTTGCAAGCTCAACTCATCCTGCCCAACG
>PAIY01000013.1 GCA_002704825.1 Phycisphaeraceae bacterium | reverse complement strand
TACCTGTGGTGGTGGGGGTGACGGACACCTCGATTACCGAGTCGTTGAATTTGTCTCAACATGCAGCGGACTGTGGTGTGGATGCGATTGTTGCAGCGCCGCCGTTTTACTTCCCGTCGGACCCCCCGGAATTGCTTGAGTACTATCAGCATTTAAATGCCGACTCACCTTTGCCGTTGATCCTGTACAACATGCCGGGGTTGACCAAGGTGAACATGACCATTGATACGGTTAAAGCCTTGATGGATGAGCCGAACATCGTGGGGATCAAGGATAGTTCCTGCAACATGATGTACTATCAGAAACTGCTTAAACTCGCGGTTGGACGTGAGGATTGGTTTACGCTCATCGGCCCGGAGGAACTGCTTTGCGAATCGGTGATGCAGGGCGGTAACGGCGGGGTGAACGGTGGTGCGAACCTGGCGCCCAGACTTTATGTCGAAACCTACGAAGCGGTCATGAATCAGCAACTGGATAAGGCGCTGGCGATCCAAAAGAAAATTCTCCAACTCGGTGATGCGCTTTACGGCGTGGGTAAGCACGTTTCGTCCTGTGTTAAAGGCATTAAATGCACGCTGTCGGTGATGGGAATCTGTGATGATTACATGGCAGACCCGCTGCATCGTTTCCGTGATGCCGAACGCCAGGTTATCAAGCAGCGCATCCGTGAACTCGTTGATGCAGACGTCCTTGATCTGAGCCAGTTCCCGCAGCATGCAATGGGATAAATCATGCAATCCAATAACGCACAGCGCGCCTACGATCACGTGTTTGCCAAGCTGATGTCCGGGCAATACAAACCGGGTACACGCTTACTCTACGGACCCATTGGCAAGGAGATCGGGGTCAGCGCGACGCCTGTCCGTGAAGCCATTGGTCGCCTTGCTTCACAGGGATACGTGAACCTGGTCCCCAATCTCGGGGCCGTGGTGCGCGAGCCGGACCGCGATGAAGTGGTGGAGCTTTACGAGATTCGCGCAGCATTGGAATGTTGTGCAGTACAAAAGGCAGCGACGCAGCGCAGCGATCAACAGTTGGAATATCTCAACGAACTGCTGAGCCAACTCAAACACTTTGCGCTATTGCTTCGACAGGATAAGTTGGAAGTGCTCAGTCCCGAGCAGATGAATCATTACCTGGCCGTCGACGAGTCCTTCCATGCCTACATCATGCAGGTGGCAGGCAACAAGCGACTGCTGAAAATGGTGCGAGACCTGCGGATTCTTGCGCGCATTTTCCGGGACTACGAACGGGATCGGCCGCGCTTCAAGCAGATCGTCATCACGTACCGTTACCACGCACAAATTGTCCGGGCGATCCGTGATGGTGATGCCAAACGCGCCCGGGATTGGATGCGTCAGCATATCGACCGTGGCTTAACGGAAATGATTCTTCATCACGATCAGCGTCACGCCCAGAAGGTTTGGCCGGAGACACCGTGATCAATCACTTAATCTGATCACCCAGGTCGAGTAGGCAGTTAAGGATAAGGCTTTAACCCATCCTGTAACCCAGTGGTTTTATCACCATTTAGAAAAAACAATCTATTTTCAAAAGGAATCATTGACTCACTGAGGAGCGCGCCTAGAATTAGCCATTGAGAGTTAACGTTAAACCTACAAGCCTAACTCAATGACCCAATCGCAAACACCTGGCTTTTGCGGTCAGCATGACAGACATCAAAGGCATCCCGATGACCATGAACAAGACAACCGCATTCCCGACGCCTGCTGGTGGTCGTGTGACGCTCAGTGACATTGCCCGGGCGTTTGATGTCTCAGCGATGACGGTGAGTAAGGCGTTGAATCGTAAGCAAGGTGTTTCGCCTGAGAAGGCTGATGCGATCCGTTCGTATGCCAAGCAGATGGGGTATCGACCGTCGCATGCAGCCCGGTCACTGCTTAAAGGTCGGACGCACACGGTGGGCATTTGCATTCGTGAAGGTCACAGTGCCAAGCCGTGGGGTTACCCGTGGCTTTATGGTTTGATGCGTGAGATCGGGTTGGCTTTAAAGCCGCATGACATGCACGCTCAGACTTGTCTGGCGCCGGGTGGGATTGATGCGTGCCGCCAAGCCATTGAACATTTCATGGAGATCGGCGTTGAGTCATTGGTGATCGGCCCATTGGGCGCTTTGGAGGAGTATCACCAGTTAGCTGACCTGTTAGGTCACTGTCCGCATGCATTGGCATTTGACGCGGTGGATGACTTGCCGATCGACCATGTGAAATGGAACACTTATCAGGGCGGGCAACTGCTGGCAAAGCACCTGGCGGACCTTGGGCATCAGCAGATTCTGGTGCTCGGTGTCAGTGAACGTGAGTTACGTAACCCGCATCTGCATGTCCAGCTCAACGGCTTGCGTGATGCTGCCAAAATACTGGGGCTGCACATTGATCCTGATCATCTGATTCGCCTGCATGAAGTCGAAGATATCCCGCGCGTCTTGCGCGACGTGTATAGCAAGGCCGATGCGCCGACAGCTGTATTTTGTCACAACGACTGGGTTGCCATGCATGCGATTCAGACACTCACGCAGATGGGGATCAATATTCCCGGCGATGTGTCGTTGACGGGGTTTGATAACTTGCCCGTTGCCCAGATCACCACGCCGGGGTTAACGAGTGTGGGCTATGACCTGCAAGCTTATGCCCGCAAGATTGCGCAGATTGTGGTGGACCGTGTCAATGCCCGTTTTGAACCGGGTGATGATGAGTCGGATCTGCCTTCGATGATTCGCTGGGAGCTTGAACCCCAGCTCTTTGTTCGTGATTCCACAGCCAAATCCGGGGCGTCCACTTCGAGGAGACACAAATGAATTTGGCAAAAGCAGTACAGGTTCGCACTTCCGGGAAGACGTTCATCCCAATGGGACAACGCGCGTTTACACTCATTGAGTTACTGGTGGTGATTTCGATCATCTCGTTGCTGATCTCCATTCTGCTTCCGGCATTGGGTAGTGCGCGTAAGGCAGCAAGGGCGATTCAATGCGGGACGCAGCAAAAACAAATGGGCACAGCCATGCTCACCTATTCCTTTGAGTTCAAGGACTATCTGCCGAGCAATACCAATGTCAGCACATGGGCCAGCGAAGCGACCATCAACGGTGCTACCGCCTATGCGACCACCTGGTGGCAGGTGCTCTATTATCACAAATACATGCCGTCGCATCAGATTTATTCTGACCCTGTGACGGATCACAAAGTGGCCTACGGCGATGCGGATAACGTCGAGAACACCAACGTCTCCTACGGCTTGTCGGGCTATGGTGAAGGTGGCGATTCAAGCATGATCCGCACCGGCAACATGACCAGGCCCAGCATGAGTATCGGCTTGATTGAAGATACCGTTACAACGGGATTCCGCGATACGGTTCCGTTGCGTCGTACCTATGGCTATAACCGACCCGATGGTGCAGACACGTACTTGACCTTTGCCTACTACGTCCCGCATTCAGGTGCGTTTAATATCCAACTCTATGATGGCCATGTCGAACGTCTCTCGCCTGAAGTGCTCTACGAGGAAGCGACCTACACTTACTGGATGAAAGATGCCAAAAGGTATATCGCCAACTACAGTTCCAGAGCAGACGATGGCAGCTTCTTCTTCGTCAAGCCCGACGGCTACCGTTAACCAGCCCACACACAAACAAATTTCCCGGGTGAGTCCTGCATGATGTTGATGCAGGCCCGGTATCGATACCGAATCTTTTCAAAAGGCTCAACATGAAGTTCGTCCAGTTACGTCACCAACCGGAAAAAACCGAGTTGTTCCTGGGATCACCCAGTATTGTCCGCCTGCCTGATGGCACGCTTGTCGCCAGTCATGATTACTTCGGCTACAACAAGAATGACAACGTCGAAAGCTCCAAACTCGCAGTCAGCAGCATCTATCATTCCTATGATGACGGGCAGACATGGACCGACACCATGCCAATCATCGGCGCGTATTGGTGCGCATTATTCCTGCATCACGGTGATCTGTACCTCATGGGTTGTGACCGCAAGCATGGCAATCTCATCATCCGCAAGAGTACCGACGGCGGCTACCAATGGACCACGCCCGACACAGATAAGACCGGCCTGCTTTTTGAAGGTGGTCCCGGTGATCAGGCGCCCAACTATCACTGTGCACCGGTGCCGTTGGTGATCCATAACGGACGTATCTTCCGAGCCTACGAAGACAACCAAACCACGCATTGGCCCACCGGCTTCCGCGCGTTTGTTGTCTCCGCACCGGTCGACAGTGACCTGCTCGATGCAGCCAACTGGACCATGAGCAACAAACTCACTTTCGATGGCAGTAAAGTCCCCGATGACTGGGGAGACCACGGCCCCGGTTTCATGGAAGGCAATGTCTGCGTTGACCCTGACGGCCAACTCTGGGATATCCTCCGCATCAGCACCGAGCCACATTCCGACTGGGCAGCGTTTGTCAAAGTCTCCGACGATGGCAAGACCGTCAGCCTCGACTACGATAACGACATCATCAAGTTCCCCGGTGGCACACACAAATTCGTCGTCCGCCGCGATCCGGTCACCGGCATGTATGTGAACCTGAGCAACAAGAACACCGTTAAAGGTTTTGCTTCGCAGCGTAATGTCCTCACCATGTCCGTCTCCGAAGACCTGCGCAATTGGCGGGTCTGCAAAGTCATCGTCAAGGATGATTCGGGACACCGCGAAAAAGACTCACTACGTCTTGTCGGTTTCCAGTATCCGGATTGGCAGTTTGATGGTGATGATCTGATCATCCTTTCGCGCACGTCCTACCGCGGTGCACGCAGCTTCCATGACTCCAATCGCATCACGTATCACGTCCTGAAAAACTTCCGCCAATACTTCGATCAGAACCTGGCGTTCTAAGCCATGCAGCGCCTTCGTGTGTGCCATCCACGTGTATCCCTGATATCGCCTGATCAACAATACCAAACGCACTGGAATCGAAAATGAAACGCTTACTGTCTCTATTCGTTTGTGTCGCTCTTGCATCGATCTCAACGGTGATTGCCCAAGAGCCCAAAAGCATTCAGCCCCAGGTCAATATCTTCCTCAAAGGCAACACCAGTAAGGACCTCGTCAAGCTGGTCGAAGGTCCATCTGCAACCTTGAATCTCTACCATCCCGGTTGGCTTCAGGGTGACCAACATCAGGCTTTCCTGGCAGTCACCGGCAATGATCTGACCGATCAATGGCAGGATTTTACTTTCTCCTTCACCCCGCAGGACTCCGGTGAAATTGCGTTGGCATTAAGCGGTCGCATCCATAAACAACGCGATGGTGAACGTGCCAAGATTTACACCGTCTATGACAACATTCAGATCACCGGTGCCGAACTGAAGAATCCTGACTTTGAACAAACCGATGACATCGGCGGCTTCATTGCCTGGCATTCACGTTGGGGGACCCAGCCGCTGAAAACCGATCTCGGTGAGTCGGCCAAGGTGTGGGTTGGCAATGAACTGACGCAGAGCATTCAAGTCACCGCCAACACCACCGTCACCATCAGCTTCAAAGCCAGGGCGTTTGCACCTTTTGTCGAAGAAGCCGTTGCAGACAAGGACGATGACAAGCCCACGCGACGCGAACTTGAGGATGCCAGGGAAGGCATGTTCCCACCGTTGTGGTATCCGTTGGCTTCAACTACAGAGGGTGAAAATCTCGACAAGCGTTGGGCCAGCGTGGAACTTGTCAAAGACATTAAGCTTGATGGTGACTCAGACAAGAACCTCAAAGACATTACTGATGATCTTCAAAAACGCCTTGATTCAGGTGAAAAAAGGGTGCTCATCCCCAATGGCACCTTCCGCATCACCAGGCTGGTCTTACCCGCTGATGTCACACTCAAGGGTTCAGAGAACACCAAACTGATCTTCGCATCCGACAAGCCGGAGTTTGAGACGCTGGTGACACTCACCGGTGATAATACCACGCTTAGCAATCTCAATATTGCCATCACCGATGATCTGCTTGCCAAGTTGCATGCAAAGAACGAACACAACCTGATGGTCGGTGAAGGTCTGAAAAACATCAAGATCGATCACGTCAAATTCGCACTCACCGACAAGCAGTACATTGCGCAACGTCTCTCACGCCAACGCCCGGGCACGCGATCGCTGATGGGGATTCGCTGGACGATTCTCCTGCTTTCGCTTTGTGAAGACATTGAAATTTCCAACTGTCACTTCAAGAATTTCTCGTTGGGGGTCCGCACCACGCATTGCTCACGCGTACTCTGTCATGACAACGTGGGCATCAACGGCCAACATAACCTGCTGAGTTTTTATCATGGCAGTGAGTATGTGAAGTTCTACAACAACTGGTTCAGCCACGTGAAACATCCGCTGGTCTGGGATGGTGGTGACTGCTCGCCACAGAATAAACGTCTGGTCCCCAACCTGCCGCGTGATGTGTATCGCAACATGCTCCCCGGTGACAAGGACTATGCGATCCACATGACCGGCACGTATGAAGTCTATTGTCATAACAACTACGGCGAGTATGGCAAGACCCTGGTGTGGGGACGCAAAGGTCGTCGCATCATCGTCACCGCCAACTCCTCGAAATATCAGTATGACATGGCCATTGATGCTGAAGGCTGCGAGGAAGTCATCGTTGCCAACAACATCTGCACCAACTCCAAGGCAGCAGGGATCGGCAGCTTCTATCACAACGACAAAACCGTCATCACCGGCAACATGGTCAACATCGAAGACATCGGCGATGAAATCTACAAGGGACAGTTCATTCGACTGCACTCCTCACACGGCACGCAGTCGGGCAAGACCATCATCTCCGGCAATCTTTTTGTCAGTCACCTTCAAGAACCCCGATTCATCAAGGTCGACCAGGTCCGCAACGTCGTGATCTCCGGCAACAAGTTCGTCAATGGTGGCATCCTCACCAACCCCTATGGTGGGGGCAAAATCACCGCGACCAGCAACACCTTCATCAACCAATTGCCCAATCAACCTTCCCTGGTCATCATCAACAAGATCATCAAGGAACTGACCTTCCGCAACAACACTTTCATCAACGAAAACAAAGCGTCAGCAACAGGGGACCCCGCAGTGGTGTTGAATTTTGAAGTCACCCAGAAACTGGCAGCTGAACGCCCCGACACCATTGCCGATGATGTTTTCCGCCAACTTGATGGCAACAGCTTCCGAGGTTGGGCAACACCCATTGCGTTTAACAATGTCGGTTTGTCCCCGTATCCAGCACGTGTGATCCTGGTGAACAATTTGTATGAAGGTTCGCTGGTCGTACCCAAGAATATGAACAACGTCATAAATCAGAACAATATCCAGATCGGTCAGTAAACGCGTTGATCTGACATGATAAACCTTACCAAGCCCGGCCTGATCGCTGGGCTTTTTTCATGGCTGTAAAAAATCCCATCATCATCATTGACTTGCTGTCAGAGTGGCCTATGATACTGTTAATCTGATATATATCAGACGGTGTTGATTGGCCGGTACGCTTCACTCCAACAGGAATTTGATTGATGTCCTACACGCACATTTTTTCGGTTGTTTTATCTCTGTCTGTTGTCCTGATGCCAGCATTGGCGGTTCGTGCTGACCTGCCTATGACATCGGGCGTCCCGCAATCCTGTGGTGTTCAGCTTAAGACGCATAATTTTAACATCGCGACGATTGATCAGGTCAACGAAGTGGGATTCAGTACTTTCCGACGTGGCGTGTACTGGTATGCGGTTGAGAAGGAAAAGGGCGTTTACAACTTCGATAAGTATCAGGAGGAATTCGATCACGCCAAATCCAAGGGCATGCGCATTCTGGGCTGTCTCTTTGGCAATAATAAACTCTATGAAGACGACGGGCGCGGTGGCATTCAGACTCAGGCAGGGCGCGAGGGCTTTGCGAATTTTGCAGCAGCGGTCGCCAAACATTTCAAGGACTATGACATCATCTGGGAAGTCTGGAATGAACCGAACATCCGCACGTTCTGGCGCAAAGATGGCACGCATAACTCCGAACCCTTTGCCCAGGAATATGTCGATCTGGTCAAGACCATCATGCCCGTCATGCTCAAGGCCGACCCGGATGTGTTTGTGATGGTGGGTTCGGTTTCCAACTATTGGGAGCCCAGTTACCAGTGGACGGAATACTGCTTTGCCAAAGGCATTTTGGAGACCGGCATCAAGGCCTGGTCGGTGCATCCGTATGGTGTGAGGACGCCTGAAGAATTTTCCATCGGTCATGACATCACGCGAAACCTGCTTGAAAAATATGGTCATGCCGACATGATCATGCTCAACTCTGAACGTGGCTTTGCAGTCAAAAAACCCAAGACCCAATTGGAACTCGAAGGTTGGTCCGGTGGCAGGGAAGTCGAACTGCGCAAATACCAGGCGTGGCATTTCGTCCGCCAATTCATGCTCGATCAATTTCATGATGTCCGGCTGACCATCTGGTATGAATGGGATGGTGACACGTTTGGGATGATGACGCCTGACCAGTCGCGCCCGATTCTCACAGCAGCCAAGGTGATGATCAAACAGCTTAATGGTTACCAACTTACCCGCCGCATCACCACGGAGAACCATTGCGACTACCTGTTGCTTTGGGAAAATGACAAGGGGCATCGCCAACTCGTTGCATGGACCTCGCCAGCACCGGGTGGCTTCCCTGATGAAGCGCTCGTGCATGATGTCACCATCGACACGAATTCAGCAGGTTCAACATTTGTCATCACCGACATTGATGGTAAGACAACGACAGCGAATCAACTCAAACTTTCACTCTCCGGAAGCCCGCAGTATGTCGCGATTCCTGCTGGTGTCGAGTTGGGCAAGATCACCACCGCCAAGCCTGCGCCCGCTGCAAATGACGATAACCAATCACTTGATCTATTTACATCCGATGCCAACTGGAAGTTCATCAAGAACACTGGCGAAGGTTCATTCACCGTTGCCAAAGACGCGGACGGTACGCCCATCGGTGTTGCGCATTTTGATTTCACCAACCCCGGCACCAAGTCCACGCCTTATGTCATCTCACTCGTCAAAGTCAATATCCCATCCGGTGATGCCATCACGCTCAACGCACGCACCGCATTGGCTCAGAAACTCACCTTCCGCGTTTCCGATTCCACCGGTCAGACCCTGCAATACAAGACGTCTTTGCAGGGCGGCAGGGATTGGGAAACCATCCGCATCCCATTGAATCGCAAGCTCGAACACTGGGGTGGTGCCAACGATGGTAAAGTTCATTTCCCCATCACCAGCATTTCCATGAACATCCCGCGCTCTCAGAAAGAGCAACTCGCTGGCAAGGTCGAGTATGCCAACGCGATGATCGTTGGTGGCAGTGGTTCCGCAGTTGCAACACCCCAAGCCAGTACACAAACTGCAGGAACCACTGAAGGTGATCTGAAACTCTTTGCCCCGTCGGTCACCTGGAAGTTTCTCAAGAACACCGGGCAGGGCAGCTTCAAACTGCAATCACTGGATGGCGTTGACGTGGGCGTGCTGGAGTATGACTTCACCCAATCCACCGCCAAGTCCACACCGTACGTGCTGGCAGGTGCGCCCATGGTTATTGGCAAAGGCGCGACGGGCATCATCTTCAAAGCCAAGTCCGATGTCGCTCAGAAACTCACGTTCCGTGTGACTGATTCAACTGGTCAAACCCTGCAATACAAGACAAAAATCAACGGTATCGGTGACTGGGAAACCATCCGTATTCCGCTTGATCGCAAGCTTGAACACTGGGGTGGTGCCAATGACGGTTTTGTGAGCTTCCCGACCAAGCACTTTTACATCAGTGTCCCGCGCCCCAGCCCGGAGCATCTGCAGGGGACAGTGTTGTTTTCACAAATCACCGCGGAGTGATTGGTTTTTATGCTTTCATCGCATTCGCGAGTCGGCTCGTGTCGAGCCGTCCGGACTGACACAGCCGCTTCGTGGTAAAAAATAATCGCACAACATGCCATACCATTTGATTCATTCATATTCATATTCAGCGACTGATATGCAGGGCTGGATTCATGCCATTTGTGTAGAAGGGATAGCTGACACCGTCCGGCTCACAAAGACATTGATGTTGTGCGCTTTAATGGGTCAACGTTTGATCTCAAGGGTTTGATCGGTTGTGACGTCAACGGTTTTGGAAGTGGTTTTTCCGTCTGGCCAGGTGACAGTGATCCGGTGTTTGCCTTTGAAGATTCGTTGATTGATCTTGCCGGTGTCGTTGGTGATGAGGGTGGTGTCGGTCCACCAGTCTTTAAAGAGCAGTTTACGCATGGCAATGTCATTGGCACGCGGTTTGAATTGCATGTCCAGGTAAGCTGATTCCGGACGCCAATGTCGACCCGCCCAGAAGCCCCAACTCAGTAGCGCTTCGACATTGGGATGGGCAAAGACCGCGGTGAAAAAATCGCGGGTGTAGGCTGCTTTGATTTCATCGTCATCCAGATTGATATCAAACTCCGTGATTTTGATCGGCAGACCAAGCTGGCTGTAGTGATCCAGAATTTCCCAGAGACGCGTGGGGGCGGTGAGGGTTGCACCAAAGTGGCTTTGCATACCAATGCCATGAATGGGAGCACCTGCGTCTTTGAGATCTTTGAGTGTTTCGTAGAAGTATGCTTGATGCGTGTTCCAGTGATTACCACTGGTGAGAATGCTATAGTCATTGAGAAACAGCTTGGCATTGGGATCACCCTGATGAGCCAGCTTGAACCAGTCGGCCATGACACCTTTGCCATGCGGCGTGTCTTGGGGATCGAGTACATCCATGATGTCATGATTGGCATAGGTTTCGTTGACCACGTCCCAGTCATCGACTTTGCCTGCCATGTCGCGTGTGATCCAGGTGATGCGATGCTCGACAGCTTGACGGAGTTTTTCGCGGGTGGTTTGATCATCCGGATTGGCTTTGAGGGTGTCGATCATCTGGCCAATGGGTTTGGGGACATGACGTTTACTCGGCCAAACCAGCACGTGGCCACGCATGTACAGGTCATTGTCTTTGACAAACTTGATCCCCCTGGCAACGGCCTGGTCATGAGTATGTCGGTCGATGGCAAACCACTTCAGACCATTTTCAAAAACCACGGCATTGAACCGATCCAGCAACGCTTTCTCATAGGTCGGAATGTTGGGATCACCTGAGTTCATGTAACGGATGTTCATCGCGGTGCCAAAGGCAAAGGCGTGACGCTGCTGGGCGATGTGGACTTTGGCTTGTTCCACGGGTTTGCCATGTTCATCCTTCAGGTTGATTTGCAAATTCGCTTTGCGGTATTGGTCAATGCGCTTGGCAGCTTCGGTCCGCCAGGGCGCATCCGCTGTTATCCCCGGGTAGGTCGCTTTGGTTTTGGGCAGGGTGTTAATGTCGATTTGATTGCCGAAGTCAATGAGTTGAATGTTGGCCAGTTCAATCACCTGTTTGGCGGCTGCAAGATGCAGGGTGAAGACGGCTTCCCTGGCATCGAAGGCTAAACCCTTGCGGACGACAAAGGGCAGGTTGATCGTGGTCCATTCCGTACCAAAGTCCACCGCGCGACTCATGGTCTTGCTGTGCGGCGGACCGTTTTTTTCGACATTGGCATGGGCGGTGCCTTCCTGGTTCATCAACTCGATACAACGGGCATCATAGCGCACCAGGTACACATGGCCAAGCTGGATCGCCGATGGGATCACGGTGTTGAGTTGGACATCCCAACGGTGGTTACCGGGTTGGTTGACGGTGATGCGATAGGCATAGCCGCCACCGGCTTTGGGGACGATCTGCATGTGTGCATCTTTGCCGGAGAAGTTCATCCCAT
>PAIY01000012.1 GCA_002704825.1 Phycisphaeraceae bacterium | reverse complement strand
GTAGGGCGACGGCTTGCTGAAACAGCTTATCCAACTCATCGCCTGTTTGATGCATTTGCGTGCGGATGGACTGAATGATGCTGCCGTTGGGACCGTTTACGACATCGTCATCAAAGTGGCTGTACACACCTGCGGTAAATCGACCATTGGCATCACATAGCCACTCGATGTATTGATCAAGTTGCTGCTTGGCTTGCCCGAGGGCATGAGTTTCCCGGTCGCGCAATGCCTTGTGCGTCTGGGCCAGGTTCATCTGGTCAGAATTCTCACCACCGACATGAGCCAGTTTGTCGATCCGATCCTCAACACTCTTGAGCGTGGTCAATTCATCAGCCAGTTTGGCCAGCGTGATCTGGGCAGGCACCATCGCCTTGGCATTGGCTTGTAGCTTGGCATGCACTTCTGCAATTGCCGTATCCAGACTTGCAATCTCATCAGCTACAAAGGTATCGATCAATGCCAATTGAGATTCTGGGCTGTCAGCGATGTTCTCTACCTCATTCTGGCTGAACAGGTCCGCACTGAAGATGCCGCCGGAGTTGATAGTGATATCGGTGGGTTGGCCATCCATCGTGAGTACAAGGGGATTGCCAGTGGCTGTGCGATCGACGATGTATTCAAGACCGTCCTTGGTTTGGATCGTCAGTCGAATACGCCCGTCACCCAGATTCTGCCGCACCAGTGATTCCACGCGACGTCGGCAAACTTGCCCAACATCACCCGCCTGAAACTCGTTGAGTACATAACGGACAAATTCAAGAATCGTGGTCTTACCCGTCCCGCGATGGCCGATCAAGCAATTCAATCCATCGACAAACTGGATGTCCAAGCCATCCAGAAACCCTCCCGTCACCGACAAGGATTTGATTCGGTGACAACGTTTTAATTCATACATGACAACTTGCCTTTAACAACAACAGGCGCAAACAAACAACAGATGAGCATCATTGCGATGCTCACGTACATACTTGGTGGAATGTAGGTGGAATTACTGGTCCGAAGGGACTCCGGGGATTCCGGGGGTGGGGGTGGTGTGGGATATTGGTGGTTTGACGTATGAACTCGTCTGATACGACGCCCAAAACAAACGCGTCATCGAAAACTCCTCGGAAAGCAGGTCAATAATTCCCGTAGCGTGATTGTCCGTCAGTCAGGCAGGTATACACAACATTGCCGACTGCTACAGGATATAGTCGTATTCTGTTGGGTATGTTTTGCGATGTCAAGTGGGGTATGTAGGGCATCATTACAGGTTATTGCGCAGGGTAAAAATCGTAAAATTGATCTGCATTTCAAGGGTGTTTGAGACGCAGCGATTGCGTCAGTACGTAAAATCGTGATAAAAAAATATTTCATTTTTTGATAAGCCGTGGATATATGGGAATATGACTATGTGGCGTTGGAATGGTTTGACGTCACTTGCCCCTTCATCCTGAAATCCGTATAACGTCATCTCATTACATATTGGCGGAATTCAGTCATTTTGTCAGACTTGATCCTTGCCGATTTTTACAATGTATGTTGTTACATACCATTTTAGGAGATCAAGAACACATGGCTACATCGAACGCAGCATCCGAACTGCTCAAGCTGGTACAACAACTTCAGGACGAACGTGCTGCCCATGTCAAGGCAATTGAAACCATCGACCAGACATTCAAGGAACTGGGGATGGATGTGCCTCAGACTGCACAAGCAGTTGTCAAGGCCCGTCGCGGTCGCCCCGCTGGATCAGGCAAGAAGGCCAAGGTTGCCAAGACTCCCAATGCCTCCAAAGCAAAAATTGCCAAACGCACCCGCAAGACGTTTGCGGTGACAGGCGACGAGTCCGTCCTGGCATTCGTGAAAGCCAATCCAGACTGCACTACTGCCCAAGTCAATGAACACTGGACGAAGGAAGGTCGTAGCGGCAAAGCTGATAACGCGCTTGGTGCACTTGTAAAAGCCGGCTCGATTGCCCGCAAGAGTATCAAGGGACAACGTGGCAGTACGTACAAGGCCAAGTAACCCTACATTCAGCTCAAACTTCATCAAAGCCCAGTTCCACCAAGCTGGGCTTTTTTTAGACATTAATCATTAAAGGTTCCGTTTTGCTTGGTATCATGTTTCTGAACGTTTACATGGTTCCGATCATTGACATGATAAAAAATGTCTGAGACAGACCGCAATGAATAAAGGTTGGTCAAACGTTGACGACTCGCAACTTCTCATGATTATGCGGAAAGAAGGAGATGCTGCGCACGAAGCATGCGTTGAACTGTATCTTCGTTATTTCAACGACGTCGTTGGACGGTTGGGGCGCATGAGTCCATCCGCAACACTAGAAATCCGCAAAGGTGCCGCACAACAGGTTTTTGAAGAGCTCTATAGGTTGCGGGAAAGTGATCAATCCAATGAATCCTTGCTGTCTTTCCTTGTAAATTCAGCAAAAGCAAATTTGATCAGCTTAATGCAAGGTGATTGCGATGCCCCCAAGATATCATTGGATATGCCAAATCCATGCGACAATTTACCATCAGAAAAAACCAAAGTGTTATCGTCACATATGTGGGCATCTGAATGTGAAGAGGCAGTCTTGGAAGCCATACGTTACTTGCCTCAAAACCAACGTGTGGTCGTGGAGATGGTATGTTTCGGCGGTTACGGTTTTGATCACGTTGCAAGATTGGTGAATGCTCCAGCGGAAACGGTTCTCAGCAGATTCAAGGCTGCATTGTTATCCATTGAACCTATCATTGAAAACATGTTGCCAGATCGTCAATACAGTTTTTCAGATCAATTGAATTGTTCCGACTGTGAAATGTATCAAGATATGATGCTTGATATGTTGGTCGTATCAACTTCAAAACATATTAACAACAATATAGATTTTCATATTCACCTGAGTGCATGCAAAGGCTGCCAACAGTCTTTCGCCTGTAAGCGCAAGCTCGTAGAACTTCTCAAGAGTTTTGGTAAATACAGTGGTGACACCATTAGAATGCTTGAGGAGTTGCACGAACCTGTTTCGGGATACTTACGTGCATGCCACAGTCCGGATGAGCAGCAAGCAGATCAGATTTCAATCGAAGACATAAACCAGGGGATCGAGAAACTCAAAGCCTCGATGAATCGCGTCGATGCCAACCGTACGCACGGATAATAGATCAATCGCTTTATCATTGCGGTAATGCCACAGCCTAAGATATACCGTAAACGTTCAGTGAAGCGCCTGTATATTTTTCCTTGATCTGTCGTCATGCTTTGGAGTCATGACTGAGCAAGGTAATGAATCTGAGAAGGTTGCGTTCTGGTCTCTGGCGATTGGGGAGCAGGTACGCAGCGGTTTGAGTATTCGGGCGTTTTGTGAACGCGAGGGTTTGAGTCCGGCGAGCTTCTATCTTTGGCGGCGTAACCTGGCTCAACAGGCGACGGAAGGCTCTGGCGACGATGCATCCGACTTTGTTGAAGTGGCCACGCTGGCTGGCAGCTCAGTTGTGGCGGCGTCTCGGGCAGAACCTGCCTGTCAAAGCGTTGTGTTTGAGCCTTTGGAATTGCTGCTTTCCAGTGGTGTGGTGGTTCGTGTGCGTCGTCCGTTGGATGCGGTGCTTCTGCGGCAAGTGGTGGAGGTGTTGGCATGACGGCGATGACGGGCCTTGGCTTGCCAGGGGCACTTCCGGGGGCGGGGGCGAGTTTGCGGGCTTTGGATGAGACGACGAGCGTGCGGGTGTGGTTGCATGTGGCGGCGACGGACATGCGTTGTGGGTTTGATCGCCTGGCGATGTTGGCTCAGACCGTGCTGGGGCAGGACCCGTTAAGCGGGCATCTGTTCGTCTTTCACAACCGCCGCAGTGATCGGCTCAAAATACTTTACTGGGATCGTGATGGTTACGTGTTGTGGTACAAGCGACTGGAGGAAGGTGTGTTCAAGTTCCCGCGTGTGGCCAAAGATGCGTCGTCGTTGGAACTGCGTAGCAGCGAGTTGGCGATGCTGCTCGATGGCATCGATTTATCCAGCGTCAAGCGATGCAAGCGCTATCGCCGCAAGCCCGGTTGAATGTGTATCGTTGGCAAAATGCCCAAAATCCTGTGGAAACCCTGCGAAAAATTGACAAGCCGATCTTGCGAATTATGTTGCACGAGAGATGAACACTTCTGCAAAAAGTCCGATGGATTCGTTGCCTGACGACGTGGCGTTGCTCAAGGCGATGTTACTTCAACGCGAGTCGTTCTATCAAACGCAACATATTGAGCGCGAGACATTCTATCAAACACAACTTGCTCAACAGCAAACATCGTTGGCGTTGCGCGAAGCTCAGCTCACCGAGCAGTTGTCGACGATCCAGCAATTGCAGCGTGAGAAGGAAGGTTTATCGCATCGGCTCGACTGGGCGTTGAGTCGCATTTACGGACGATCTTCCGAGCGAATCGATCCGCGTCAATTGCTGCTGTTTGGGCAGTTGATGCAGGAAGCTGCGGCAGCGATGGAAAAGCTTGCCGCGCTGCAGGAACACAATACCCCTGAAAACAAGGCAAAAACTTCCGGGGGTTCCGGGAGCGGGGGTAAGGGTCACGGTCGTCGCGCGTTGCCTGCGAACTTGCCGCGTCATCGCGTGGAGCATGCGGTGTCGGCTGAGGAATTACTTTGTCCGTGTTGCGGCAAAGCGCGTGATCGCATCGGCGAGGACATTGCAGAGCAGTTGGACTACACGCCTGCGTCGTTGTTCGTCATTGAGCACGTTCGCCCGAAATTCGCCTGTCATCACTGCAAGGACAGCGGCGTGGCACGTGCGGAAAAATCCCTTGAAAATCATCCCGGGGTGATTGATAAAGGTCTGCCGGGCCCGGGTCTGGTGGCGCACGTGATCACCAGCAAGTATGCTGACCACCTTCCGCTGTATCGGATGGAAGGAATTCTCAAACGTCATGGCGTGGAGCTGGCGCGTTCGACGATGTGCGGCTGGATGAAGGCGTCGGCCGATCTGCTGGATCGCCTTGTGGGATTGATGGCTGACAAGGTGCGACAATCCAAAGTCATTCACACCGACGACACGCCGATGGAGGTGTTGCCGCCGAAGAACCCCCGGAAGAACAAATCCCGCCCTCCTGAAATCAATCCGCCCCCCGGTTCAAAACCCCCTGAAACCCTTGAAAACAAGGGTAAAATCAACGGCACGCAAACCGGTCGCATGTGGGTGTATCTCGGCGATGAGTCTCATCCTTACATCGTGTATGACTACACGCCCACGCGCCAAGGCAAGGGTCCGGCCCTGTGGTTGAAAAACTTCAAAGGCTATCTACAGGCCGACGCCTACAGCGGCTATGACGCGCTGTATGACAACGCTGATGCGTCAGAGGAATCGGAAGTTCCGGGGGCGGGGGTGATTGAGGTTGCCTGCTGGGCGCACGCGCGCCGCAAGGTCTACGACGCGCGGCACAGCGCCCCCGAGCAATCGCATTACGCGCTGGCCATGGTGCGCCTGCTCTACGACGTGGAGAAACAGGCCAAAGCACTGGATGCTGAAAAACGCCGTGAATTGCGGCAAAAACTGGCAGGCCCACTGCTGGCAGAACTGAAACAGTGGCTCGACGAGCAGCAATCCATTGCACTGCCCAAGAGTCCGTTGGGCACAGCCATCAACTACGCACTGAACAACTGGCAAGCCCTGATCCGTTACGTCGACGATGGTGATTTGGCCATCGACAACAACGCCGCCGAACGCGCGATTCGCCCACTCACAGTCGGAAGGAAGAATTATCTGTTTTTGGGCAGCGACAATGGCGGCCGCACCGCCGCCACGCTCTACAGTCTCACCGCCAGTGCCAAGCGCCACGGCCTGGACCCGTTCATCTACTTGCGTGATGTGTTAGCCACCTTCAATCAGACTTCCACTGGCCAACTCGAACAATTCCTCCCAGACATCTGGAGGCAAAACCAACTCAAACAGTTGGCAAATCTTGAAAACCAAAACCCAACCTGAATCCTATCAACGAAAAATCATGAGGCAAGAAGGCGCTTCGCCGTACGCTTACGATATACCCTTCGAAAATGTTAAAAATACCCTTCCGGATTTTGAGGGAGTGTTGTATGATGCAAATTCTTCCAATTTGTGCTTGACGCACTCGTCACGCTTGTGACACATTACCTGAACGGGGGTTCCGGTGGCCGAGGGGCAGACATTTTCTAATGATGCACAATTGCTTCAAGACTTACAGGGTGATGAGCCAGGTAGCCGTGAAGCTTTTTCCATGCTGTATCGGCAGTATGTACTCATGTTGCGTGGAACACTGATCCGTTTGGACAGAACCCTGACATTCCAGGATTGCGAAGACTTGGCTCAGCAGGTTTTCGCTGAGTTTTGGCGTAACCGCATGGCCTTTTGTCAAGAGTGCAGTGTAGCCCATTACCTTGTTCGTACCGCGAAGAATCTTTTAGGCAAACATCAACCAAGTGAATCATATAGAAGAAGGTTGGAACTCAATGTACAGGGGGTGTCTGAAGATACTGATAATGAAGCCATGATGGTAGAGAATGAGGATGCAGGGTTGGCCAAAGTCATGGCAAAAATAGACGAGATGGAGTCTGGCCATTTAACGGTTGATTTTTCAAGTAGATATAAAATTGATCAGCCTGGCAAACCCGACGATAATACACTGTTGGTGCAAGCCGCTAGTGGGGATCGTATTGCATTTGAAAATCTTTATATAAGACATCGGCCTGCTCTGTTAGGTTTTGTTAGAAGTCAATATTCTTTAGATGGACAAACTGCTGAGGATGTAATTGGTGATGTATTTTTACGATTGTTTCAACGAATTCATAAGCTTTCAATTGCAGGTAATGTTCAAAGTTATTTGAGAGCTATGGCAAGGAATATTGTGGTGGATCGTGGCCGTCAGTCACTCAATGCCCACAATGATCAAATCTACAATATTGAGTCCCGGGAGCCTTCAATTCAGACAATTTTAGAACAGGGTGAAATTTCACAAAAAATTACCCAAGCAGTTGATTCATTGGCAAAATCTCATCGTATGGCAATGGCATTGTATCAAGTAGGATTGACTTACAAAGAAATCGCAATGGAACTCCATTGCACGGAAAAAGCTTCTCAACGACGCGTCGAAAAAGCCAAAGCAAATCTCAAACTGTCCCTTTCACAGTGTGGTCGATCCTGTGTTATTGGTACTTCATGTCATAATCAATGTCCATCGAATAAAAATTATTTTTTATGTATTAAGCAATTGTATTTTCAGGCGTTGCGAAAAAAACAAGAAGGAATGAAAGTTTAGAGGGGGGACTTTGGGGCAATTTCCCGTCTATATAGGTAGAAATGCAAATTCTTGTCTGCGGTTGCAATGCATCCGATGTTGCTGAGGGTTGGTTGCTTGACATTAGTCACAGAATTGCCAATGGACAAGGTGTATATATAAAAGGGACCTCAATTAGCGGAAGGAGTTAAGTATGTATGCAATTCATATACGATGTGTTTTGTATAAGGGATTGGCCGTACTCTTGGCCATGAGCACGGTAGTGTTGGCAGAGTCAAGCAACATCGATATGTCCGATGTGCAGAAAGACATCGTGCATTTGTCGTCTCTATCCCCCGATGAGGAAAATAAGGCGTTATCGCTGTTCGACAAGGCGCGAGCTAATTGGCTGGACATTCGCTCTGGAGAAGCCTGGTACCGAGTTAGGAAGGAAAAACTTGAGACTGGCCGCTTTTTGCCACAGGACGGACCTGTTCGTGTAGGGATGCTGAGTTTTGCGGTTGAGTTGATAGATCCCAAGGATGGCTTTACCAGTCCAGTTAAGGCAACTGTCTGGATGCACGATAAGAGACTGAAAATAAACCTGCTTGTACGAGACATTTTTGCTGTGAAGTCGAAGACAGACGTTGCTATATGGAGTGACGATCCATCTGCAAAGATGGTAGAAAATGCTCCTCTGTCTCCTATAGTATCTGGTGAACCCCTGTTTTTCCCATTCGATGTGATGGCTAAAACCTATAGTGATAAAAGGGTGAGTAACAAGCTTACAGTAACCAAATCTCAATTTTTATCATACCGAGGAGTTGCGTGGCGAAGTAGCTCAAGTGAAGAAACACGCTCCATCTTTGCTGGAGAGAAACAGTATCTGTTCCGTCTTAGTCACGGCCAGTCCGATGCTAACTACTGGGTGAGCGCGGTTACTGGAGAATTGCGACAAATTGATTTGATTATTCCGGGTGGTACCAAGACATTTCGCTATGAATGCTATAGCAAGGTGAAGGGCAAAGGCCCCAGTTTTCCCCAGCGTGTGGCGGTTACTTGGAAGCAGGGTGTGGGAGAGCTTGCTACTGGCTGGCGTCAGACGATTATTCTACGCAACGTCAAGCTCAACGGCGCACGTGTGCATGGTGTGTTCACAATTCCAGCCACGGCTACTATGCTGCAGTAGCTTTCCCGCATGTGATGGAGTTTATTCCTCAATATAGTGCTGGCAAGGAGATATTTATGTCTGAGCAATCATCGAATTCAAAACAACTACATAAGGAATTGAAAGAGGCTAAAGATGCGGCTATTGGTCGTCGCGACATGTTGAAGATAGCTGGCATGACAGCGGTCGTCACAGGTATAGCATTCTTGGGATTATCAATGACAGGCAAGAGTGTCTATGCCGACGATCCGTGTTGCAGTGAGTGTGACGCTACCTGCACAGGCACTTGCCAGTTAACATGCGGTTTCTGTGATGGGGCATGCGGTTCGGCATGCTCGACGTCGTGCAGTGGTGCATGCAGTGATTCATGTGGCTGTCAGGCCGCAAGTGGCTGCGATGGATCGTGTACGGGCACATGTGCAGGCGGCTGCACGCTCAGTTGCGAAAATACTTGTAGTGACGGCTGCACAGGTTTGTGTCAAGGGAC
Source organism: Phycisphaeraceae bacterium (assembly GCA_002704825.1). Lineage (GTDB taxonomy): Bacteria > Planctomycetota > Phycisphaerae > Phycisphaerales > Phycisphaeraceae > UBA7800. The sequence goes on along the minus strand of PAIY01000012.1, from coordinate 24,152 downwards.
CTGTACTAATGCCTGTGATGGTGTCTGTGCCGTCAGTTGTGCGAGCAACTGCAACGGTAATTGCACGGGCGCTTGTACTACCGGCTGCAACACTACATGCTCTGGAGTGTGCGCCAAGCTATGCGTTCTCTGATTATACTTTGTTAAGCGAGACGGAGATGGGGTTATAAAATACGTTCAATGGAGCAAGTTGATGTACTTCCGACTCAGATGGCTCTTGGCAGTATTTATAACGGCTGCCGCTGTTGTGGGATGCGACACACGACATCCGCCATCCGCAAGCCCGGACAGACCGGTGATTGTGTTTGATCAGCAAACGCAAGATGTCGGCGAAGTTGCGATCGGTGGGAGCAAACCAGTGACTTTCATGTTCCGCAACGATGGCAATGTCGCGCTGACGATTCGGGAAATCCGTTCAGGATGTGCTTGCATGACACACATGCTGGAAAAACGCACATTCCAGCCCGGTGAAAGTGGAGTCATTAAGGTTACAGTGAAGCCTAGGAAGTTAAAGTCTGGTAGTTTTTCTGACAAGGTTATGGTCATTAGCAACGATCCTGTTAATCAGCAGTTGGTACTCCAACTTACTGGTCATCTAGTTCATGCGATTGAGGTCAGTCCGGCGGTCATAGAATTTTCGCTTGGGAAAGAACGTGGCGGTATAGAGACGATTACGCTGACGAGTACTAATGCCCAGCCGTTTCGGATTGAGGCATGGGGTTCGAGCACTGGTGCGGTATTGTTTAGTGATGTGCCCAGTACACGGTCAAACACGATTATGTTAAGACCAACTATAGACACGACAAGGCTAAAAAAGTATCGCGTGGGCCGACTATGGTTCCGTACAGATCATCCGAAGTGTCAGAACATCACGCTTCGCTATACGGTCGTGCAATAGGCAGCAAGTGCTGCCGATAACAAAACATGAGATATACAAAATAGAAAATTGGCTTACTGGAGATAATAGACATGTCAATACAGCAATTGCGTTCACACATGAGAATGGCGATGTTGGGACTTACTATAGTCGCTTTGCTTGGAGTTTGGGCTGATGATGTGCAGGCTTTGGAGGCCCGAGACTATGTGCTTAAGGCACAGAGCTGGATAGACGCTCGCGCCGACGGTGCCTATACGGCGGACATTGAAGTCTACGAGGTAGACCAAAACGGTGACGAGAGACTAAAGACGACTGGTGCAATTTGGTTTCAGCACAGTTCGCAGACGGGGTGGTCGTATCGGATGGATATCTCCATCGGTATTGGAGATTGTGAAGCGACAACGACTTACAAAATGGTCAGCACTCCCGATGGTGATAGGGCGTTCGTAGGTAACACACCGGTAGATTCATACCGGCAGGACATGATGGTTACCACATTCGAAAACCAGTCTCACTCATCCATGCCGGCGATCTTTTACGCTGGTGATTCAACACAAACAGCAGATGCAGCTTTGCAAGAACTGTCCTCCAACGCGTCGGTGACAGAGACGTATCTTGGTACCACGCAAGTCTATCGTCTTAGCGTGACATGGGACACTACTGCGATGAACTCGATGGTTAACGAAGATTTTGCTGATTGTAGGACCGCAGAAGGCGCAACTATCTCCAGCTTATATTACTGCAGCACATCCACTGGGGCTCCAGAGATGATCGAAGGTAAAAAGACGGAGGATAACGTTACTACAGTATGCCGGCTTTACTACCGGAATATCAGTACATCACCAACAATTCCGACTGGTACATTTGACATTGGCACCGTGGAGCCGTCGATTACATTGACCGACGCTCTGCAGGACTGGTATGAGCAGAACTGCGGGGAGTAGAATCATATGGCAGTGGCGTTTGTCCATCCCAAGTAATTGATGAAAGGTAGTAACGTGGTTGAGTTATTAGATGATAATCCGATGTACGGCTTCGATGCCTATCAGAGAGGACGGTACGCTTCGTTAAGTCCGTATTTCCCTCTGGATGGTATACTCAAGTTGGACATTCAGGACATATTTGGAAAGCTGGACTCCCCGATCCAGATTCAGTGGACGGTGTCGAGGTACTGTAACTTCACCTGTCCTCATTGTTTCAACAATTCAGGGCCACATTGTGGGGCAGATGAACCACCACGGGATGTGATTATTGAGAATATATGTGATGCCAAGCCTTTTAATGTCTGCCTCTGCGGAGGCGAGCCGTTTGTTTGGCCAGATCTGTTTGACATAATCGGTAAGTTGCGGAATGGTGGCGTTCCTGTAGTAAGCTTGGTGACCAATGCGTCGCTTGTCACACCGGAGCGGCTGGCGAAAGCGGTTGATGCAGGATTGAATAATATCCAGATAAGTTGGGATGGAAATACTCCAGAGGATCATGCTGTGAGTCGTCCAACGACTAAGAGTTGGAATCGCGCAAGAGATGCAATCATTGCATGTGTTGAGTGTGGGGCTTTCAATCCAGTAGCTGTGTCGTTCATCCCTAATCGATTCAACGTAGGCGCTTTTGAACAGTTCTGCGAAATGGTGGCTGGGCTAGGAGTGGGGAGCATCCGGTGTCAACCTTTGATGGCCTGCGGGCGAGGTGCTGAAAGCTATGATCGCCTGCGCATGACAGCTGAGCAAACTCTTGATCTAGTAATGAAGATCGCTGCATTTAACCGTAGGGGGAACTGTAGTTGCTCTCGAGATAACGTGTTGGTTGAATGGGGAGATCCGTTGGAACATCTTTGGTTTTTCAGTGAAACCGAGGCACCTATTCAGATGTTGGCGATTCAGGCGTGTGGATGGTATGAACTCACGCCCTATCTACCGGTCTATGTGGGGGATGCTACAAGACACAGCATTCGCGAAGTGTGGCGAAAACCTTTGAAACAGATGTGGCGTATTCCGGTGATGCAGCAGATGATTTCTGTACTACAGGTAATCAATGGGATGCGCGAAATCAAACCCCGTATCTATTATGATCGCCCAGTCTTGATTGACTGTTTCGACGACGAGAGTTGGGAACTAGCCCAGCAATGCTCAAATGTAGATGAGTTAATTGCATATGCGGAGCGCCGGGGATGGTATGATAACATGGAGGGCACGTATGGGGTATAAAAACATCAAATGTTTTAATCGATTAGAGCGAGATGGTTGGAGACTACTGGTGCCATTGGAAGGACCACGTACAGCCGATTCGTGTCTGTTCAATCCACAAGCCTATCGAATATTGGAGTGGTTAGAGCAGGGCATTACGCCATCAGATATTTGCCATGCTTTGCAGAAGGAGTTTCCGGATGTTCCTCACGAGAAAATACAGTGTGACGTAAGTGCAACAGTGTACAAGCTTGCAGCCTTGGGAGTATATGATATGGATGAACAAGAAACAAAAGAAATCTGTGGCAGTTCGGCCAATAGGTTGCCCGGGATCCATGTAATGGATGAAAGTGAAATCCGAATGGTGTCGCAGCGATTGGTTGATGCAAGAACCGAGCAATTTTTATTCTGCAACGCTCAAGTCAACACAGAACAATTTCAGACGTACCGTTTGCGTCATATGCATTTTAGTGCACTTGAGACATTCATTCTTCACAATGACCAGGCAGGAAAATTAAATGGCGTGTTGTCTCTGTACGGAATGGGTACGCTGAGTTCGGTGCTGGTGGTAACTATGATGACAGCGTTTGGAAATGACAAAACTGATCGCGCCACAATCGCCATAAGCATGTTGCGGCAATTGGAATCACTGGCGTCAGTGATGAGCTATGGCGCAAAGATCCGCTTCATAGTACAGAAGAAACGGACAGACGTCGGAGTAGATCAGGAGCAGGTGCATTTTCAGTGTGATTTAGAATTGTGTGAGGATATTTGGAGCGAGTGCGGCTATCGCCGCGAAGCTACTCTTTTGAATGAGATAGCACAGGGAATTGATGTGACATATTACTCACGCGCAATTGAGAGGTCTGCTAGCAAGGTGGCTCAAGGAGCCACAGCGTTGCGGTGTTGATGTGGCGTATGACTGGAAATAGGAAATAACTGTTAATATACAAAATCAAGGATCTATGTACTATGGGTTATGAATCACCAATAATTGTTTCAACGAGTTCCGCCAACAATACGATTGGTACTGTTGCTGCTAATGCTGCTGCGTTTATTAATGTTGGCATTGCTATCTGCGCTTCTATAGCTGCGGTGACATCAGCTGTGGTGGCCGCGGATGTGGGTATTGCGGTGTGGGCAGTGGCGACTTTATTTGCATCGTGGTTTAAGGATATACGAGTTCTGCCGAGTAACGGCTGAGTGGTAGTCACGGATGTGAAGGTGGTGCGCTATGCTATATGCTCCATACCAATAGACTATATGGCAAGACCTTTAGCGCAGACAATGTTATGCGAATGTCAAGGAAAACGTTATGAGTAAGAAGGACGAGTCCATGCACTATTGGTTCCGAGCCAAGCGATATGGCTGGGGTTGGAGCATGCCTGCAACTTGGCAAGGATGGGTGTTCACTTTTGTTTGGTCGATAGTGACGATTCCGGCGGTGTGCTGGGTTGCCAACCATAGCTTGCCATGGGCTTATGTGATTCTTACCGTAATGTCAGCACTGTTGCTGATCGTTCTTTTTATGAAAGGAGAACCACCACGGTGGCGTTGGGGGAGTGAGGAGTGAGTAAGTCAATTAAGCAAGAGTTTGCTTTGAAGCGAAGAGGACTCATTCCTAGAGGCACTACGGGTTTAGCTGTTGCTGTAATCTTGTCTGCATGCCTCGTGTGGCTTTCATATCATCATTCACAGTTTGAGCGTTTGACAATTATGTCAGATCCAACAAAGGTGAATGAGTTGGTTCTTCGTCCAATTAATGGCTTAGCAGACGAGTTTCTAAAGTTGAGCTTGCATGATGGGGATGACGGGTTAAAGATGATCGTTGTACGAGGCAAGCTTGGGGCGCGGCATAAGGCAACTGCGGTGATTAGTCCTCAGACGTTTAGCCTGCTCAGTGCACATGATTTGCTGCTGGTGGGTTTGTCTGGGACGACCATTGTCACGGTACGAGAGCAGAATCAGTTACGGATTCGTACAATTGGTCAACAGAAGGGATTGGGTACGACGATACCATGTAAAAATGATGTAATAGTTTGGCACGCGGCAATGTTGCCATTTGCAGGGTTGTGGAGTGATGGTCGTACACAGAATCACCGAGCAATCGCCGTTTTCGAACCTCTGACTGGTGAAATGGTGAAGACAGATATGAGTATCCGTCCTATAGAAGGGGGGCGCCTATTGGAGGTAGTGTGTGTCAGTACATTAAGAGAATTCTTGGCTATCTATGAGCGAGACGGTAAAACATACCGACTGAAGATGGTGGACTATCGTCGAGATCCATTCTTGAAAGGCGGGGGGAAGTATGTGGTTGTGGAGCCTGCGATCCATGCAGTTGATAGTTGAGCAGAAAGAAGTTCGTGATGTTCGCAGGATGTTCTGGCACGGTCGTAAAACATGGAGCATGTTGCTATTTGCCCAGATATTGTTGCTGCCGATTATTTTCGTAGATGTTATAGCAATAAAACTAGTGACTGATTACGTGATTGTGGGAAGAAGAGCGGAATTACTCTTCCCGATTGCCGGTGGAATACTAGGAGTATTCATCATAGCAACCTTATTAGAGGCATGGCTTCAATACAAAGCGATTTGTTTGGGGCAGTTTTGGGATGGTTTGGTAAAGGGGCGATTGCTGCGACGTGTATTGGGTAAACCGCTATTGTTTTATAGGCAATTGGCGTCCGGGGAGATCCTATATAGGGTGTTGAATGATTCTGGGGCACTTTCGGCATATATGACTCAAATGCGTTGGTCATTCATCACCAATACTTTGATGACAATTGCTGGTTTAGTTGTGGTGATCTACCTGAATTTATCATTAGCTTTGGTTTTTTTGGCGGTGATTCCTTTTCAGATATTGGCGTTACGCCACTTGGGCCAGTACTGTCGAGCGTGTCAAGAACAGTTGAAGCAGCAGGACCAGACGCTTTTAGGGAACTTGGACAATGTTATGGTTAATGTCGAATCTGTGAAGGCATTCTCTATGGAAGGTCGGGCGTGGGGCGACTGGTTTGCAGAGTATCGCAGCCGTCTGCTGACTGAACGACGTCTTACTTTGGCACAACGTGTGTTAGCAGTTGGCGTTTTGAGGCTGGGAACTTGCGGTTCTATGGTTGCATTCATGTGGGGAGCATATCATGTGTCGACTGGTGCAATGACCATGGGGGCATTGATGGCTTTTGCCCTGGTGACGGGCAAGATGGTTGGACCAGTGCAATTTATCGCCCAGTACCATCTGAATGTGCAGGAAGTTATTATGTGTAGTAGGCGTGTAAATGCTACATGGATGGCAAACGAAACACATCTGATGCCAGGAGCACGCATGCTTTCACGAGCGTCTATCAGACGCCTGCATGCGATCACTGACATCCAACAGTTGGAGCTAACTAACGTATGGTTTGGTCATGGACAAACTCAATTCGTGCTCCGAAATATCAACTGGCAGTTGCCGTTGGGGCAGGTGGTTAGGCTGGAGGGAAAGAACGGTTCTGGGAAGTCTACACTGTTGCGCGTGATGGCCAATTTACTCGTACCACAAAGTGGAAAGGTCGAGTTCAACGGTATCTCCTTTGAGCGTTTAGGTAGCCGGGCCATTCGTAGAGCAGTTGTCTATTCTTCAGGTGAAAGTTACTGGTTCAGAGGAACAGTGGCGGAGAACCTATGCTATCCCGCTACATCCGGCTATGTATCCACTACTAAACTACAGAATCTATTGGAACTGGTGGGTGTCGAGGAGCTTATGGCGCAATTGCCCAAGGGAATCGACACGATGATGTCGCCAGGTGCCGAGAACTTCTCTAGAGGAGAACAGCAACGTCTGGCTCTAGTTCGTCTGCTGTTGGCCAAGCCGCCTTTTGCGTTTTTGGATGAGGCAATTGCCTCGGTTCATCGCGAGGATGCGTGTCTGCTATTGCGTCGTGTGGTGGATTACTTAAGACCGACATCGACTATTGTCTATGTGCACCATGGCCAAGGCGATGATGGTGTCAGTGTACAGACGGTGACGCTGAATGATGGCATGCTAAGTGGAGCGTGAACGAGATGTGAAGGTTGGTGCTGTGGACAGATTAGCCGAAAAAAAACAGAAGTACTTGAACTATGAATGTGTATGTCCTACTGGCATTCTGTTTATTCTGCAAGGCTTTCTATTTAGCGGTTTGGGGATTTTTTTTATTTGATCAGGTGGTTCGGAACTTTAGCTCGTAAACTTGAGGAGAAATGGTGTGATAACGAAGTGGATGTTGGTGATTATGTCTCTCATGGCAAGTATTATATTCGCTCAAAACATTGCACAGGTCGATTGCCAGACCATCTGTGCGAGAAGCATGATGCTGGTACCGGGTGAAAGCACTTATGAACAAACGGTTAACGAACTCGGAGCGCCAATCGCATATCGCTGGGGTAGAAGAAGTATTTCAGAGAAGGAATTACCGCAAACATTTCTCATGGAGTATCCTGAGGGCATCTCAATATTAATAGATGCTCGATGGGTTATTGAGATACGTTATACTCAGCCAGAGTACCAATTCGCCGAGACGATCCACATTGGCTCCTCTCTCACTGATGTGTTGGATGAAGTCGGGCAGCCTAGTGAGACAGTAGAAGGTAAGACACCCGAATATCGTGACGGTGTGTTATACAAGGATGTGAGTGGCACCAAGGGCAAGTGTTATTACGCTTCTTCAGCAAAAGGCGTGCGGTTCTTCTTTAATAATTACAAAGTCACTGCTATTTACGTGAATAACCGTAATGCCACAAAGAGCGAGAGAATGTCAGGAGGCTCAGTTTCAGTGCCAACAAGTGAATCACACTGGTGCGACGATAAGGCCAGGAAGTTGGTGCAATTTGTTTCGACCGGCCAGACAGCGACCGCACTTGAGCAGTTCAACACCCAAATGCGAGAGGCCGTTTCAGTCGCACAGCTTGCGTCTATTTGGGAGTCAATTGTTGCTGAACATGGGGCTTACCAGAGTATTGTGGAACTACGCGTTAAGGAGCAAGAACAGCATATGATCGCATTGGTATCCTGCAAATATGCTGAAGGAGAAGAGGTAATTCGGATCGTCTACGATAAGAATAGGCAGGTGGAAGGGATTTTTACCGAACCTCATGCGTCATGGACATCGGATCAGTACGTTGATCCCACTACTTTCTCAGAAAGGAACGTTTCATTTGGATCACCTCCATGGGTAATTGCGGGTGTGCTGACAGTTCCAAAACGAAAGTCCCTGTCATGCCCAGCGATTGTCTTGGTCCATGGATCAGGCCCCCTCGATAAAGATTCGAGCATTGGCCCTAATAAGCCTTTCCGTGATTTGGCATGGGGATTGGCCAGTTGTGGTATAGCCGTTCTTCGCTACGACAAGCGAACCTATGCTTATAGTGGTCGGATGGAAGTGGCGACCACCACTGTAAAGGAAGAAGTACTGGATGACGCAGTAGCTGCCATCGCGCTTTTGCGTCGTCAGCCAGAGGTTGATTATAAGCGAGTTTTCGTACTCGGCCACAGTCTAGGTGGAATGCTTGCGCCGCGTATCGCCGTAGCGACACATGTAGCGGGTGTAGTGATCATGGCGGGGAATATCAGTCCTGTTGAGGAACTAGTCGCAAAGCAAGTGCGATATCTTGCCACATTGGATGGTGCTATATCTGATGCTGAGAAAGCCCATATTGAATCGGTTGAGCAGCAAATGAAGCGGATTCAGTCGCTTAGACATGGCGAGACTGTTGCTGCGGGTGAAGTGATGCTAGGTGCGTACAGTCCATATTGGAGGGACTTGGCTACTTACGATCCGGCTGTTGTAGCACGCCGTGTTTTGGCACCGATGCTTTTTTTGCAGGGAGGACGTGATTACCAAGTGACGAAAGAAGAGTACGAGGAGTGGCAGTCAGCGTTGACCTCTCGTAAAGATGTGCAATGGAGGTTGTATCCTGCGCTGAACCATTTATTTGCTCCTGGGCATGGTAAGTCTATGCCTTCGGACTATCTCACACCTTCACACGTCGATGCACAGGTCATTCAGGAAATTGCAACATGGATAAATGGTTTGCAGTGATGAGTTGATGGTCCGGTTTTGAATAAATTGCGATTGTATGACAGAACAGCATTATGGCCGGACTTAAGCAGCATTGCTGCAAGAGAGGAGCTTACACGGAAATGATGATTAGTGACAATAATTTGCCTACAGACGCTAGCGTGTTGGTAATGCTGGATGCCGATTGTGCCCAACCGTGTTACACCTTTGGGGGGAGGAATGAGTATTCGGAGAAGTTGTCTGTTGACGGACTCCGGAATGCATTTCGATGGATAGCTCAACAAGTTCCATTTTCGAGAGATGTTCGATTTTTGGTGGGTGTTGTTGAGCCGCTTTCTCTTATTATTGCAGAAACAATCTGTGATATTGGACATAAGCTTGTTCTGCCGTTGATTACGCTTGAAAAGCAGAATGCACTGCGGATTCCCTTTTCGGAGCATCAAGTAGTCGTCGCCGAGAGTTTGAAATGCCTCAAAGCAAAACGACTGAGTATTGCAGGTAGACCACTGATACTACACTTGACGAAGGAGGAAATTTCTGATTTGGCGGCAGTCTTGCTGGAATGTCAGGATGACTTGGGGGGGGTTACAATTCGATTGCGGGAGATTCACATGCTCTGTGACTCCGATATCATTGAGTATGGCCAGCAACTGGGGGCTATCGCTGATGCTTCGCTTGCAAAGAGCCTATCAGCTATGCCCGTTGCGTTTCGCATCCACAACCTGCGACATCGAAGTCGTAGTGATGTTACCGACCAGTGTCCTGCTGGCCGAAGCATAATAACAATTGGACCGGACCAGCGCCTCTATCCCTGCCCATCATTCTATAACACAAATAATGAACTGGATATAGGCAATGTTAGAGGAGGGGACGACTATAAACTCACTGTTTTGAATCATGTGCATTCAACGGCATGTTGCTGTGCTCATCCTTGTCTGGCCAATGATACGTACCAGGCTGCGAAACTCGCGGAAGCCGAGCGATCGGTCGTTAAAGATCAGATGTGGCGAGTCGCTACATCTCCGTACCTTTTCGACTGCTTACGTATGCGGTTAGCACAGAACGCGGCTGATCGATCAAGGCAAGAAGGTGAAGAGAAACTGCGGACGTCGCATCAGGAGATTGATGTTACTTTCGACGAGTTCGCCCAGGCACATTGTGATATCCATCGCGCCGCTGAGAGCAGCAATTTTGACGTGAAATTTCTGAATTCTCTATTGGAGAAGTGGGGAGACATTGAAGGACAACCAGCCAGTGCCCGTCGTAATGTGTTCAGACGACGGGTTCGTGAGACGTTGGATGTGGTAAGTAGGATTCATTCATCCGCTGCTGAGTCTGTGGAACGACAGCCTTTTACTTTCATCGATACTGCCGCTAGAAATATGCATTCCAAGCACCGTAGGGAGTGGAGATTAGGTGATGGTGATCTGCAAGCAATAGCCGCACTGTACCAGCAGGAATTGGGTTGGGCCTTCCTATTTAATGCCACCATTGAGGATGTCCGGATGGGCTTTGACTGCACTAATGAAATAGCTGTTATACGTGCCAATCTTGTGAGGGCGAGAGATAATGTGCATCGATGGTTTCAGGTTACCGCTAAACGTGAGCGATGGGAGTCGGATGATGAAGGTCGATGGGAAGTGGATTTTGACAAAGGTGTAGTTTATTTGTCGCTTCCAGGACTGCTGAAAAAAGGAAGCCTGTGTAGTAGTTGTTCCACCTGCGTAGGCACGGTTGGGGGGCTGGATATGGAGGTGATTCGGCGGCTTTTCGAAGAGCGGAGTATGATTGCCGATATTGTTCGACCACGCATTCGCGATATAGTTACCAATGAAGAGCAAGACGACAATTTGAACGAACTTATAACCGGATTGGGTGCGGCTAGTGAACGGATACGTAACTGGTTTTTAAGCATGGCAGAAATATACCATTGGCAGACACCGCCAGATGATCGCTGGCAGTACCGACTGGACATGGCTGAAAGCAAGGTGTTTCTTGATGTTCGCGAAAGCGGCTGCGGATGTTCTGAACCGAGTGATACCGTAGATGAGGTGGCATACTGATGATTGAAACATATCAATTGGGTCGTGGATTGCGGCAGTACATGGATGGTCGTGCGCAGTATTGCACGTTGGTGCTAACCGAGCAGTGTAATTTGCGCTGCAAGTACTGCTACCAACTAGATAAAAACGCCAATCACACCATGTCGCGTGATGTAGCGATGCGTGCTATAGACTTCCTCTTCGAAATACCCGATCCGGCGGACGGAATTGTTCTCGAATTCACTGGTGGTGAGTGTTCGTTGGAAATTGGATTGATGCGTGAAGTAATTGAGTACTTCAAAAGACAGCTCTGGTGCCATACTGGACACCCTTGGCGATCTTCCTACGTGTTAATGATGTCGACCAATGGCACGCTATATCACACACAAGAGGTTCAACAAGTGCTTTGGGAGAATCGAGGCCATATCCACCCGGCAATCACTATTGATGGGTCCAAACGCAAACATGATCGTGCTCGTATATTCGCAAGCGGTCTAGGTTCCTATGATATTGTTGCACGAAATGTGAAACTTTGGTTACGGCAGTACCCCGATGCGGCTACCAAGATCACTTTTAGCAGCGACGATCTCCCTTATGTGTGCGAAAGTATTATCGCTGTGTGGGATATGGGGATCCGCAATGTTGCTGCCAATGCAGTTTTCGAGGATGTGTGGAGACCTGGTGATGCAGAGCTATATGAAGCCGAATTACGGAAGTTGGCTGATATCGCGCTTGAAAGAGGCTTCTGGCGAACACACAGTTGCAACCTGTTCTGGATACCCGCGCGACAGCGGCCTCAGACACCAGAGGATGATCGCAACTGGTGTGGTACAGGTCGCATGATGTCGATAGACGCTCAGGGCAATCTTTTTCCCTGTTTACGTTTTCAGAGTTTCTGTCTTGGGCACAAACCTGGTCGCCCCGTGGGGTCTATTTATACCGGTTTCGAATTAGACTTGGTGCGTCCTTTTCATTGTCTACGTAAGTCGCTGCAAAGCCCCGAGAAGTGTCTGAAATGTACTATGAGCGATCAGTGCGCATGGTGTACGGCGCTTAATTATGATGAAGCCGATACCGACACGCTGTTTCAACGTGCCACTTTCATCTGTGAGATGCATAAGGCTAGGTGGCGAGCCAACCAGTACTACTGGGCGGAGTTGGAAAGGAAGCATGGCATTAGCATTGTTGCGGAAAGCGATGCTGGTATGCATTTGGGGTGCCAAGCCTAAAGGAGAGCTATGGACAGTATTAGATCAATCTGGATAGTGTTGCAGACGGACGCTGTTCTGTTCTGTCATGAAGGACCACAAGATGGGATTGCTGGTGAGTATATAATGCCGCTATCGCGGTTCCAACGTGTATTGGGACGCGCCAGGCAACTCGGGTGGGCCTGTACTCTTGTCTGCAATCGAAACGGCCTACCTGATGAATATGCACGCGAATGCGGTGCAGAAGTTGTGGACATTATCGTGCCAGCGGGGAGCCGTTTACCCCCTGATGACAGAACCACCGTCGTCTACGAGTCTGATCGCTTTGAACATCTTGGCGAAGAGCAAGGCTCGAAGGCGATTCTGCGGGTATATCCGGCTGACTTAGATCGGATATCCAACATGATGCAGTTGCTGGCGACGTGGTTTGATCATGTCCTGATTCGACATCCGGAGATGCTTAGCTATGGTAAACAGGAGTTCGATTTGTATGGCGAGCAGCTGCGTGACTTTTGCCAGTGGCTTTTGAAGCAGCCGGACATTTGGGCCAGAGTGCGGATACCTAACTTGATGGGTGGGTTCCAGGGATCAACCTATTCCGGATGCGGTGCTGGTGTCAGCAGTGTCGCAGTCGTACCGAGCGGAGATATGTTTGTCTGTCCGGCAGCCGCTGTCAGAGGGGACGAGTCTTGCGGACATATTGACGCGTCGTTAACGTTGCGCAATCGGCAGCTTTTTAAGCGAGAATGGTCTGTTACCTGTCAGGAATGCGAGGCACTGCAATGTGAACGCTGTGTGGACATTAACAAGCGGGGGACACTTGAATACTGTGTTCCTCCGGCTAATGCTTGTGTGTTGGCACATGTTGAACTAGACGCACAGGCTTGGTTGGCACAGGAGGCAAACTGTAGCGGATTGTGGAATGATGCTTGGAAGAAGCCGTCGCGCCCCACGATCCATGACCCATATCAGACGGTGAAGGCAAACGGATCAATAGGTGGTACGGAAGTGTGGAGATGTTTGATGAGTTTCGACGAGGATCCGACTATGCTGACGGGGGCAGCCATGTTGCATATTATGCATGTACTTCAGGGGCACTGTGAGGCAGTTTGGGCCTGCTGCGAGGCTGGTGTTGTGCCCCATGAAGCATTTGAATCTACGGATATGCTGCGTTCTCTGCGGCAATACGTTTTAGAACGCTATCGTGGTTGCCCATTGGGAATAGAAGGTATGAGCTTCCGCGACATAGAACGGTCCATCTGCTATGCGGCAGATGGAAGATCCAGACTCAATGTTGGTACTGCATGAAGTTCTGTGAATGATTGACGAAAAGGAAAGTGCGGTGATGCTGGAGATTGCTATTGGATGAGTTCGCGCGAGGAATATAAGACCTTTGTATCTAAAAATCACCAAGAGTAATTGCAATACTGCAATACTGCAATACGAGGTAGATGTAGAACCTATTGATTTGTTTGCAATAATTGCATCTAAAAATATTAAAATGCTTTGTATGTCACATTTCAGATTAATACATAATAACATCCCAGATTTTATATGCAATCGTCTTAGTCCATCTTTAGCGATTAAATACTGTGTTATGCCACTTTCCGAACAGGATGGTGTATTAAGTTTGGCATGTTCAGATCCATTTGACTGGCAAAGCTGGGATGAACTGGAGCATTTGTTGGATTGCAAAATTGAACGTGTTCTCACCACGCGAGAAAACATCACGCAAATGCACAAGATGTATTATGGACTTGGTGCGGAAACCGTAGAGCGTTTAACGAACAATAAAGACTCGTCTGAAGCTGAGCAACTTCAGGTTACCAGCGCGCAAGCTACAAATCTTTCAGATGATGAATCAGCCAATGAGCCCACAGTTGTCAATCTAGTGAATCGCATTATCAGTGAAGCGATCACATCCAATGCAACCGACATTCACTTTGAGCCTTTCGATAGTAAGTACCGTGTACGATATCGTGTTGACGGCATGCTGGAAGATGTTTCTATTCCGCAAAGTGTCAAGCAACTCAAATCAGCTTTGGTGTCACGCATCAAGATCATGTCGAATCTGGACATTACTGAAAAACGCCTTCCCCAAGATGGTCGGGCACGTGTGACACTTAAGGGTGTGGAATACGATTTACGTATCAGTATTCTACCTGGTGTATACGGCGAAGCGATTAATATTCGCTTGCAAAGTCGCCAGATGGTCAAGCTGGAATTGACAGGATTAGGTTTCCAGCATGAAGAGCAAGTCAAGATTGATGAACTCATCAATCGTCCTCATGGACTGGTGTTGGTGACAGGGCCGACGGGTAGCGGTAAGACCACGACGCTTTACACCTGCCTGAGCAAGATCAACAAGCCTGATACCAAAATCATCACGATTGAAGATCCGGTTGAATACTGGATGGATGACATCCTTCAGATGCAGGTCCACGAGGAAATCGGTTTTGATTTTGCCCGTGCATTGAGGAGTATGTTGCGACATGACCCCGATGTGATGCTCATTGGTGAAATCCGTGACCGTGAAACGGCTGACATCACGATTCGTTCTGCATTGACGGGGCACCTGGTATTTGCCACGTTGCATACCAATGATGCAGCCAGCGCGGTTTCACGTTTGCTGGATATCGGTATTGAACCGTTCCTGGCTGCCAGTTCCATTTCTGGTGTGATTGCTCAGCGATTGGTTCGTAAGATTTGCCCGAAGTGCAAGCAGGTGGTTCCGGCTGATGAATTAAATGATGTCAGTGAATCATGGACTGGTAAGGGATGTGAGGCATGTCGCTATACTGGGTGCAAGGGGCGATCCGTCATTGCCGAGATTCTGCCGGTGAGTTCTGCCGTTCGAACCATGATTCAGCAGCGTGAACCTGCGGATCGAATCAAAGAGCAAGCCGTTCGTGAAGGCATGAATACATTGCGTAACAGTGCCTTGCAAGCGGTGAAGGAAGGGCGAATCAGCGTAGCTGAAATGCTGCGTGTGACACACGGGGATATTTGATTTGTCGAGATTCAGCTATATTGCGATACAACGTACCGGCGAAAGAACATCCGGCATGTTGCGATCCACCAGCAAGCGTGAAGTGGTGGCCAAGTTGTTGGAACTGGGGTATCACCCGGTCGTGGTCGAGGCTGAAAACCAGCAAAAAAAGGATGCCAAGGAATCGGTTCGCAGTTTCCTGGGCCGAGTCAAAACATCCGATCTGGCCGTGTTTACCCGGCAGTTTGCCGCTTTGCTCAAGGCGGGTTTGCCCATCATGGCTGCGTTGGAAACCTTGCAACGCCAGTCCACCAATCGTTACCTGGCACGCACGATTGAAGACGTTCGAGCGTCGCTGGCGCAGGACGCTCCATCTTTAGCTGATGCCTTTGCCGAGCACCCTAAGATATTTAATCCAGTGTATTGCGGATTGGTGCGTTCGGGTGAAGAAGGTGGACGCTTGATTGAGGTCCTCAACAACCTTTCTGTTCATCTTGCACGCATGGCCAAGTTGCGAGGTCAGGTTCTCGGGGCTTTTGTCTACCCAATTTTTTTGCTACTAATGGGGATTACAGCTGTATTCATATTAATGGCATTTGTCATTCCCAAGTTCCAAAAACTCTTTACATCCTTTGGCCAACAATTACCGACACCGACGCGATTTTTAATTGCAGTTAGTGATTTTCTAAGTCAATGGTGGTGGGTAGTGGCATTGCTATTAGTGATGTTTGGTGGGATGGTCTTTGCCTCGTTAAAGAAGCAAGCGATACGCAGTAAAACAGATGCGTTGATACTTAAATTGCCACTGTTTGGCCCTATGGTATTAAAAGTAGAAGCTGCGCGAATCGCACGGACACTGGGGGCATTGCTTAAAGGTGGGGTACGTATTGTCGAGGCACTAAATATTACAGCCAGGACTATTCGTAATAGCCATATCCGCGAGACCTTTGGCCCAATGGGGCAAGCGGTTTCGACAGGCAATGAATTGGGTTTGGCAATGGAGCAGGCAGGGGTATACCCTCCTCTGATGGTTAATTTAATCCGTACTGGTGAAGAAACAGGTGAATTACCTGAAATGCTTGAAGAGCTTGCTTCGATCTATGATGACGAAGCAGAAAGAGCGGTTAATGGCGCGGTAAAGCTATTAGAACCTGTGTTGATTGTTGCCATGGGCTTGGTGATTGCCGGTATCGTGGCTGCGGTGATGCTGCCGATTTTCAAGGCAAGTGCTATTGTTTCTTAAGCTTTCTGGTGTAGAATAGAAATCGCTCTGAGTCATCTTTTGTAAGAGCATCATGGTGGGATTGCCGGAAGCAATTTCTGGTATTTTCAGGGGACTATAGAACCGGGGATATTTTCGAGGGCTGGGGGTAGTACATGACCAAAATAGGGATCAGAAGCGCCTTGTTTCCTGCAGAGGATCGACCTGTTGCGAATTTGCGTCAACGCCATTTGCTTTGGCATATCGCGCGATGTCTGGCTGGTTGTGTCTTGCTAATCGCAGCAGGCTTAAAAGGTGATGAGATTCTGGTGACCTCGCTGCTTGGTGAGGGCTGGTTTCATTCGCGCCTATTGGGGATTGTGCTTGTTGAATTTGAAATCTGTCTCGGCTGCTGGCTGGTGACCGGCTGGCGTGCAGAATGGTCGCGGTTGGTCGCGCTTGTGACGTTTTCGATTTTTGCAGTGGCGACATTGTATAAAGCACTGAGTGGTCAAGCATCTTGTGGTTGCTTTGGTATCTACGAAGTCAATCCTTGGTGGACGTTGATGCTGGATGGTGCTCTGGTCGGTATGTTGTTTTATGCAAGAGCAGATACGGAACGCCCCTTTTTTTTTCGATCAAGTGCTGCACTTGTTTCAACTTTTATTCTGGTTGTTCTTTTATGTGGCAGCACTACTTGGTGGATGTTGAATACGGAAGCGGGTGCCATTGATCAAGATGGCCAGTTAATTGGCGATGAGTCATTCGTTGTTTTGGAGCCTGAAGATTGGGTGAATCAGCGATTACCGATCTTGCCGTATTTGGATATAGGTAAACGTTTGGAAAACGGGCGCTGGATCGCCGTGTTGTATAAGCATGATTGTTCACATTGCGTGGAGATGCTGCCACAGTTTGAGCAGGAAGCAATACAGTTTGCTGCGGCCGGTCAGAATGAACATGTGGCATTAATCGAGATGCCACCGTATGCATCGGCAGAATATGACCCAGTGCCAAGTGATACCGTTTGCATACGTGGTCGCCTTGATGAATCGCGTGAATGGTTTGCCCAGACACCGGTGGTGATGGAGATCGACAAGGGTGTCGTGACCAAACTGCGCGAACATGAAAACCAGTAAGTCAGATATATTTGTTAATGGGAGAGTTCGGGTGCAAGACATGAAAAAACAGTGTTATCAAGGCCAATTCCGGCATAAGCAGGCAGCATTCACTCTGATGGAAATGCTGCTGGTAATCGTGATCATCGGTATTCTTGTGGGAGGCTTGGCAGTTAGCCTATCGGGACGATCCCAGGAAGCCATGATCACACGAGCCAGGGCTGATGTGAAGAGCACGCTTGCATTGGCGCTGGATCTCTTTGAGCAGGATATTGGTCGGTACCCATCGGATGATGAAGGACTTGATGCGCTGATTAATGATCCGGGTGAATCCAAGTGGAAAGGGCCTTACCTCAAGACTGATTTAGAGCCTGATCCTTGGGGGAATGCTTACGAGTATTCACTGGACCCGGATAATTCCCGTAAGTACCAACTGCGTTGTGCAGGTCCGGATGGCAAGATGGGGACATCTGACGATATCGAGAGCTAAATTATTTGCAACAGGACATCAAACAACTCGGCTATTGCCTAGCCTTCACACTGACGGAGTTGTTGATCGTATTGGTGTTGATGGGCGTGTTGGCCGGTTCGTTGGTGGTTTCGCTTGCAGGCCGGGAAGAACCGCAAGTCATGCGATTGACCGTCGAAGACCTGATGTCGGCTTTGAAATACACCATGAATCAGGCACGGTCCACGCAACGTGATCATCGCTTGGTATTTGATGTGGAGTTGCATCACTACGTGGTTGAGCAATTGAGCCTCGATGGCGAAACTTGGGAAGCGGTTCAAGGTATGGCTGGACAAGGTCACGCCTTGATGCAAGGCATCCAGTTGGTCTCGCCTGAAGATGGCCAGGCCATTGAGATGGTCAGTGATGAATTGCTTGCCTATTCCTTTGGTCCCAATGTCGATGATTTTACCGGCACGATCCGACTCATGAATACCGGTGGCCAGATGTGGGATATCCAGATTTTGCCAATTTCCAGGCAGATTCAAGTGATCGAAGATGTGGTGATCAAGTGAAGGATAGGGCAATAATCCATAGACAATCACGCGGATTTACGCTGCTTGAAGTACTGGTGGCCATGACGATTCTTGGCGTGGGGATTCTTGGTGTGGTGACTGCTTTGTCATTGGCCACCCAGGCTGGCGGTTCATCGCTTCGTTTATCCGATGCTGCCCAGTTCGCCCGTCAGCAGATGATGTTGGCCACTTCAACCACTCCGGACATGCTTCAGCCCAATGAGGGGACCGAAGGACGTTATCACTGGATTTTGACCTATGATTCCAAATCGAATGATTTGGTGTTGGCAACCATTCAAGTGGATTGGCAAGAAAAGGGGCAGGTGCAGACATTTACCTTGCGTGAGTATTTCCAGCCCTATGTTCAGTCGGATGAAGATTCATAATGTGTGTTCAGAGCCGTCGACAAGATGCGTTTACCTTGATTGAACTCGTGACGGCATCCGTGCTCATGGGGATTATTCTGTTGGGCATTTATACCGTCTTCAAACAGTCGATGGCAGTCGAAGAGCAGATCACTAAGCGATGGCATACCAAGGCGGCCGCGCAGCAGATTGCTGACCTACTGGCTGATTCCATTGAGAATATTGTCAACGTTCAGGGCACATCCCCATTGCGTGCCGCTAAAGACGAAGACTTCGGCGGTAGACAACTTTCCTGCACGGTCATGGGGGGCGAAGCCACTGATGCTAATCCCGCACATAGTGCGATGCAGTGGCGGCGGTATCGATGGGGGCTCAACGAAGACCAGGCGGGTCAACTGCTGATTCAAACCCGTTATTTTGCGGGTACCAGTGAATTGCTGCCGGTGCATGTTGATGAGGAAACCACGCAGGATCAATTGTGGAACCGCGTGCCGTTGGAAATCATTGCTGAGGACATCAAATCCATCAACATTCATTTCAGGCCCAAGTACAACCCGGACGCCGAGTGGAAGGACAAATGGGGTGGGATCGGCACACCCATTCTGGTGCGCATCAAGGTGGCTGTCGGGGATACCACGGTGACGCGTTACGCCAGCCCACACGTGACGCTGGCACTGTCCAGTGCGGGAGGTGGGGGGTGATGCGACGTGGATCGATTCTCATCCTGGTGCTGTTTGTTCTGACGGTTTTGAGCTTGATTGCCTTAAGCTTGTCCTACCGAACCGGTGTGGAAACCCGTGATGCGCGACATGAAGCGATTCGGATCAAGCTGGCATCCTTGTCCCGGTCTGCTACGTCCATCGCGATTAGCAGGCTCAAGCAAAACACCAATGATTACGATCATCCAGCAGAGCCCTGGTGCATGCATACCCGTTTGGCTGAGCAGAATCTATTACCGGAATGGTCACAGATCACCAATGAGGATGATGAAGAACCGGAGTACCGAACGACCTACAGCGTGATCGACGAAGAGGGGAAGTTGAATCTCCTGTTTGCCTCCAGCGATGCGTTGGAAAAGTTCGGCCTTACCCCCAATCAGATCGACAGCTTTTTTGATTGGATCGATGAGGACAATATCGCTCGGGCAGAAGGTGTTGAGGATGAATATTATCTTCTACGTAAAACTCCCTATTTAACCAAGAATAAACCGCTTGATATTCTCAATGAATTATTTTTGATACGTGGTATGAATACTCAAGTCTATTGGGGTGAGGATTGGAATCATAATAAAACGCTTGATACCAATGAAGACGATGGGATTGAGCAGTGGCCAGTCGATAATATGGATGGCGAACTGCAACTGGGTTTGGTCGACGTGTTAACTGTTTATGGTGATGGGAAGGTTAACCTGAATACTGCGCCCCGTGTGGTTTTGGAAACACTCCCGATTACTGAACAAGCGGTGGATCAGATCATCGGCTACCGCATGTTTGACCAGTCCAGTTCTGGCAGTTTGGATGACCATGCATTTCGGTCAGCAGACGATATCGCCTTACTGCAGGGACTTAGTGATGCAGATAAAGACGTTCTGAATCAAATTGCAAAATTCTCTTCACATTATTACCGCGTTGTGATAGAATCACTCCACCTACCTACCGGGCTCAAACATCGTTTAACGCTGGTCGTTCAACACGATGGCAACAATTTCGGGATTATCTTGTGGCAGTAGTGAATGACATTTCTGGGGAAGTTCACGAATCCGCGTCGCGTCTGACGCAATTCATCAAAAACAACAAGATATCTACAAACAAATCGAAAACAGGCTCCCCATATAAGGTTTTAGTATGTAAGCCTGACCATCAAACGATTACTGGTTTTGAACTGAATATATTAAAGGATGATATTTCAGTCGTTAGTCAGTTTTCGATTTCGGAAAATAGTTCTGAGCATCTATCAGAAATATCAAAGAATCTACCAATCGTTTTGGTGTTGCCTAAACGGATTTATTTGACACGCGTCTTTGAGTTGCCGGTTTCCGAGCCTGGTGAACTATTTGAAATGATTCGGTTGGAAGCAGAAGCCAGTTTGCCGTCGGATTATGGTTCAATTGAGGTTTCCTATCGACAGCTTCCTGCAACTGAAGAACAAACAACGGTCAAACCCTATGAAGTCTACCTTTTAAAGACTTCACTAATCGATCAATATATTCAGACGCTTGCCCAACAGGGTTTGCAGTGTGAATATATTTTGCCATCTGCCGTGTTCTGGGATTTGGCATTGGATCAGCGTGATGAAACGGAATCTACTGGTGATGATTTGCTGATTTCACCGGTCAATGGCAGTGCTTATGAAACTGCGCATCGCAGTCGGCAAGGGGGCGTCATTGTGCGCCATCTGGATGCGTCTGCGGAAACCGAGTTGCGACAACGATTGATTGAATCCGTGCGTGTGATGCACAGCGAGATTCGTTTAGGCTTGGATGATTCTGGGCCCATTCGCATTGGATATCTGCATCAGCGACCGCCTGCGATCCATCCCAACGGGCATGTCCAGATGTTGGATCGAACACCAGCATGGTCATCAAAGCGCATGGATTCGGATGCGGCCATCGAGCCATCCGGTTTATTGAGCATGGCCGCCAGCGTTTGGGCCAATCATCGCAAGGACAGCATTTGGCAGACGGTCAATCTGGTTCCGCGATCGGTTCGCCATCTTCATCAAAGGCGAACGCTCTATCGGCAAGTCGGTATCAGTGCCGCCTGTTTTGCAGGAACATTAGGTTTGGTATGGCTGTCACTGATCATCAGCACGTGGCGGTATAACCATCAAGTCACCAAGTTGGATGAGTCGATTTCACGCATTCAGGTTGAAGGTGAATCGGTGGGGGATCGTCTGGCTCAATTGGAAGCAGTCTTTAATGCACGCAAGACACGTGACGATTTTACGAACATCGTTGTTGGTTTGCATGAAGCGGATAAAGCCGATGGCGAACTCTCTTACAGTCAGGTCGATCTGAGGGAAGATGGTTCACTTCTCCTGCGTGGCCAAGCCGAGTCGTTAGCTCTGCCTTTTGAACTGCCTCAGCAGCTTGAAAAACTCCCCAGTATGTCCAACGTCGTTTTGCGTGACGCGGGGCAAGCCAAGAAGGGGGCAGGTTCGGTGACGGAATTTCGGGTGGAAGCGGTCCACAGGCGGGGGGACAAGCAATGAAAGATCGTTTCCTCCAATGGCTGGATCGGCTCAATCCACGCGAGATGATTCTGTCGGTGATCATTTTGTTGATGGTGGCAACATTTGTGCTGGGGCGCAGTTGGATTTTACCTGCCTACGATGCATGGAAGGTGGCCAAGACCACCGCACAAGCCAGACGTCTGGAATATGCGAAGCTCTCCAGATTTCTTGAGGTTCGCGATGATGTGATGGTGCAGTATGAAACACTTCCGGGGGAAGTGTTCCAGAAAGAATCGGACCAGATCACCTTGTCGCATTTTTTGCGCAAGGTCGAAGAATTGGCGCGGCATCCAAGCATGACCATTGTCAGCGCTAAACCGCAAACCATTGAATCCAAGGGCAAATTCCGTCAATTTCCGATTCGACTTTCAGTCTCCGGTGTATTGCCGGAAGTGACTCAATTCATTGTTGAATTACTCAATGGTCCGGATGTAGTGGGGCTGGAGAGTTTTTCATTACGTGGTGTTCAGGGCGGGCGTGAAGTGGAATGCACATTATCCATCTGGATGGTTCGCCTGGTACCGTTGAAATCTGATCAAACAACAAGCAAGGATGCGCTGACTCTCAATGGAAGTGATGTAGTAAGGAGCCGGGGTTGAGTAGTGAGTTTTTAGACCAGCGCAAACAGTTGATCGTGATCCATCGCTTCAAGCAAAGCGCTGTGGTTACATTGTGCGTGGGCGGTGTCTTGGTGCTGTTGGCCCTGTTATGGCCGACTCATTCGGATGCGTCTGGTAGCTACATGGCTAGTCATCGCAATGAAGTGCCTGAGTTGGTGGCACCGGACTCGCAGCTTAAAACTATTCTGGCCAAAGTAGCCGGCAGCAGGTTGATTCGACCTGCACAGATTCAGGCAGCTGTCAAAGATACCGGTGCAGCGCAACGACTTTTATCGCGCTTGAAATTGCAAAGCATTGTTCAAATGGGAAGTGAACCAGTTGCCTACGTCCGCGTCCAGGGAGGCAGTGTGCAGACTGTACGACGGGGTGGGCACTTGTTGGATTTTGTGGTCGATGAAATCGCCAATGGCAACGTCAAACTGACGTTGGACGGGGTTTCGGTTGATCTGACGTATTAATTTTGTTTGAGGGGGCATGCATTTGGTCTGCCAACGCATCGGTATTCACGTCGTTTGGGTGTTATTCATTGGGGCAATGATGGCACCTCAGCTTACATGGGCACAACAGCGAGCCTTTGATCCTTTTGCTAAAGGTAAAGGCAAGCCTGACGCCAAAGCTCAGCAACCCAACGAAGGGCAGATGGCTTCCGGGGAATTTGTGGATACGCCGATTACCGACGTGTTCCGCGTGGTGTCCGATCTGACCGGTTGGAGCATCATCATGAGTCCGGATGTCTCCAAGTCGCCACCCAAGGTGAATCTCTGGGTCAAGGACATGCGCCCAGAAGAAGTGTTGACACAAGTGGTCAACCTCAGCGGCCTGGTGTTACATCGTGAAAGTGCCAACAACTATCACGTGATGACGTTCGATGAATACACCAAGCTCTTTGGTGTGGAGCGTCAGGTGCGTCAACTTAAAAATGCCAAAGCCGAAGACGTGGTGAAAGTGCTCACGCCGTTTATTGAAGGCGATAAGGCAGCAAAAATCATTCCAGTCGCTTCCAGCAATAAAGTGGTTCTGCTTGTTCCCCAGCCGCTTATGGATCAGTTGAATCGCTTGATCGAGACGATTGATGTTCCTTTCCTAAAAGAAAATAAGGTCCATCAGCTTAAGCACATTACCGCCAAGGAAGCGGTGGAAGTGCTCAAGCCGTTCTTGTCTGAGGATAAATCCAAGTCCGAGCAGATCATCCCGGTGGATGCCAGCAATAAGGTGATTCTGCTTGTTGCCCAGCCACTGCTCGATGAATTGGACAAACTC
>PAIY01000011.1 GCA_002704825.1 Phycisphaeraceae bacterium | reverse complement strand
TGGTGAAGACGACCTTGCTGATGGTTTTTTCAGGATGCGGGTTGGTCCAGGGGAAAAGGATGATGTGATAGTCCACGCCTTCCTTACCGACGCTACCGAGCACTTGGGCCTGTGTGGTGCTTGGTGGGCGGAGACTGCCTGCGATGTTGACTTCTTCACGCAGGAGGACGGGAACACTGCTACCATCGTCATACTCGATGTTGTACATGGCAACGGCATGAAACGGATCGCGTTGCATGTACTGCGTGTGAACAAAGACCAGGCCCGCAGCCTTTTGATGAACGGCAATGTCGACTGTTTGTGGCAGGTCCATGAACTGTTTGCACTGCAGGGCAATCACACCCGATGCTTTGTTTATGTTGAGATTTGGGTTGATGCGACTGTAGGCTTGATCCAGCATTTGACCATTGAGAACAAACGGCAAGTTGATCTTGCTCCAGGGGGTTGCCAGCTTGCTCAGATCGATAGGCTCAGAACTTTGCTTGTCGAACGTGATGACTGGGGTGTCATTCGTTTTAACTTTGGCAACCGGCGCAGTGACTTTAATGGTGTGCGTTGCAGTAACGGTTTGCCCGTCCTGCATCGCGGTGATGCTCAGGTCATGTTCACCGATGGTGGTGGGCAAGGTCGGCCAGGCAAAGACGCCGGGGGCGGTTACCAGCGTTGGGTTGGGTTTGAATTGAGTATCGGTGGTGAGCATGACGGCATCGATAAGTCCGACTTTACTGGGGGACTTCATGAGCATGAAGACCTTGCCGACTTTCCCGGCGGTGAGGGCTTTGAATCGACTCCATTGCCAGTCGGTGCTGTTATGCCAATTCCATTGGATTTCGCGGGCATCTTTACCGTTTTCAAAGTCCGAACCCTTGAGGCAGAAGCTTGCGCCTTTTGAGCGGAACCAGAGGACGTAGGTTTTGTCATCCTGTGGGAACGGTGCTTTGATGGCGGTTTCGTACTGCCTGGTGGCCTGGATGGCTTTGAGGTTTGAAGCGTCAGCGTCTTCGATGATCTTGTTACTCTTGCCGATGACTTCAGCTTCGAGCCAAGTGAAATTGGCCGGGAGTGTTTGCTCCTGTTTTTTGAATTGCAAAGTGATCGGCGTCTCCGAATCACTCTGCACCTTGGCGGAGAGCAAAAGCGTTTGGCCGGCTTCGATGGTGTCCGGAGCATCAATACTAAGGTTCAGTGATGCGCCACGAGCGATAGTCGAAGCCAGGAAGAGTGTCAGTACACAGTGACAGAAAAGCATGGTAATGCGATGGGACATGATTGGGATGTTCCTGAATTGATTTTAGAAGTTTACAGAGTCGTTGGGGATGTCTGCATGGTTGGATACATGTCCATCGACAATGAGGGTGTTGGTTGTGTTGCTGATATGTCGGTAATCAATTCGGCGGTCAGAGGGGCTTGCATAGTCAAAGCAGGCGGAGGTCACTGTGTCCGCGAACATGATGCGTTTAGTGGTGTCGTGTACATAGACAATGACGTTTTTCTTCTTGAGTCTGTCGTTAAAACCGTAGCCCCATTTGGCATCAAGTCCGTCATAGTTGGTGCTGGGAGATCCTTTGACAACACAATGCAGAATGTCTTTGCTGTTATTGGTATAGATCTTGAGTTGGCGTCCCAATGGATCGTAGCTATTGGATGAGTCACGTGTGAAAAAGACGTCCTTGTTGTCATTGAGATACGCATGCACAGCAATGCCGATTTGTCGGAACTGCGACATACACTGTGTGTTTTGTGCAGCTTTACGGGCACTTGCCAAGGCAGGCAGAAGAATTGAGATCAGTAATGAGATAATGCTGATGACCACCAATAACTCGATGAGTGTGAATGCCTGACGACGTTGTGTTATGCCATTGGGGCAATAGAACATTGGTTGTCTCCCTTTTGGTTGAGAAACATAAAAACTGCAATAAAAACATACGATGTAATTAACCAGCCGGTGGGGCTGTGGATTGTCCAATAATGAGTTCTGATTCCACTTTCACCTGTTCGTGGTGATTGGGATTGTTTAATTTCTGCCCCAGAATTCTCGCTGCTTCGCATCCCATTGGTTCCATGGGGATGTCAATACAGGTGAATTGAAAGTCGGTGTGATATTTTGGGACCAGCAGATCGAATCCGATCAGGCTCAAGTCTTCTGGCACACGCATTCCCGCTTCGACAGCAAACTCACGCAGATGCTTCATCGTTTCTGACTTGTAACAGAGCACGGCGGTGGGGCGGTGTTTGAGAATGATTTGTTCAAAGTAATCCCTGGGATCCATGTACTGGTCGTAACCGGGCATCGGCTCAAGACCGTATTGCTGCATTGCGTCGACATAGCCGTTCATACGATCAGGCAGCGAGGAGTGATACTCCAGACCATGTGCCAGATGCTGCTGATTGATGTAGGCAATACGGGTGTGTCCCATATCGACCAGGTGCTTGATTGCGATATGTGCAGACTGATGGTCGTCGGTATAGACGCAACTGATATCATCTGCACCTTTTTCATTGATTACCACAAATGGAATCCGGTCACGAAACAGCTTATCGGTTCGTGGGCGATTCAACGGGGGGATGACCAAAGCACCATCGGGAACCAATGATGCCCATTTGGGAGACAGATCATCATCCGTGGTCAAATCAACCATGCATGATGCGTTCATGGCTTCGATCTGGTGCGTAAAACTGTTAAGCAGTCGACCGTAAATCGGAACCGTTGGAGGCGCCAACCAGGCAGCATGAAAACCCAGAACAACGACGATGGGGGTATTGCTGCTGCGAAGTGAACGTGCGATGCCGTTAGGGCGGTAGTTCAGTTGTGCCGCAGCCTCATGGATCTTATCGGAAAGCTCTTGTCTCACCGAAAACCCGGGCTTGGCATTCAGAACCCGACTGACCGTGGCTTTGGTCGTGCCACAGAGCTGTGCGATGTCGGCTAGTGAGGCGCTTTTGTTGTGACTGGCAGTTTGTGTCATGGTAAGGTAATCGGTTTCCGTAAACGGTTACCTAATTCTAACCAGCAAGTCACACAAAGCAATCATGCCCAGTGATTTTTTCTGTAAATGCGCTTGAACGGGCTGTTATCTGCTCATTTTTGACGCAATGAATCTAAATTTTTAGTGCTTCAACGGATATGACCCGTTCATCAGACTTATATATCCTGAATGAATGTTCAGTTTGCAGGGTAGCCCAATACCTAAACCATGATAGGAAATAATGCTATATAACGAAGTGAATAAAAAGGACTTTTTTGTTCGCATTTATTTTGGTTGTGTTTTTTTGGACGATTCGACATAAATGGTGCTTATTTCGATGTTTTGAAAGCATTGGCAAACTTTAGTCCAATTCATGAATCTCCGATGTATTTGGCGTACTTGCGATGAGCTTTTGTCCAGCTCATCAGGGCCAATAGGGCAGCATTTGTCCGATAATGCCAAGCATAGGGGTTCTTTCCATGATTCGTTTCGCCAAGTCTCTTGGGTTGACGTCCAAGATTGTTTTGATGGTTGTTGCTTTGATGCTTCTGGTCGCTGTTGTGATCAATGTGGTTTTCATCAGCCAGTATCGTAAGAGCATCACCATTTCGATGGTTGAGAAGGCTGCATCGTTTACCTCTGTTGCCGATCAGACAAAAAACCATGTCTCCAAACTCAATGAGTTGTCATTGATTAATGGTGCTGCCATAGCCAAGGAGTTGGATGAGGTACGTCGCAGCAAGTCTGACTATCGTGAGTCCAAGGCATTCAACGCGATTCCTGTGGTCTCGGGTTGGACAGCTGCAGCCAATGCCGCTCAGCAGGAAGGTTTGAAGTTCAATATCATCGCCTTCAATGCCCGTAACAAGGACAACGCACCGGCTGCCAAAAGTTTTCGTGCCGAGCTGCTTGCTGATCTGGAGAAGCAGGCCAGAGAATCCAACAACGATACGATCTTCCGAGTTGACAAAAAAGCCAACGAGCTTCACTTTCTGCGTGCGATCCGTCTGACTGCCGACTGCATGGTGTGTCACGGTCAACCGCGTGGCAAGAACGATCCGGACAAAGACGGTCTGGACCCATTGGGTTTCCCCATGGAAGGTTGGCAGGTCGGCGATGTGCATGGTGCCTATGAAGTCGCCTTGCCGATGTCGATTGTGGACAAACAGGTCGCCAGTTTTGCGATGACCAGTACGCTTCTGGTTGGGTGTCTCGTTGCCGGTGCCGTGGCAATGGTGATGTGGTTGACCCGTCGCATCCTTGGTAAACCGCTCAAGTCGCTGATTGCCTGCATGGATGAAATTCAGCAGACCAATGACCTGACCCTGCATGTTGATGCCGATGCCCAGGACGAAGTCGGTCAACTCGGTCGGCGGTTTAACAGCATGATTCAAACCCTGCGACAAACGCTCGGTCATGTGCAATTGGCATCCACTGAAGTCGCCTCGGCCAGTACTGAAATTGCTGCAAGTTCTGAACAGATCGCTTCGGGTATGCGACATCAAACCGACCAATCCACCAATGCAGCAGCAGCAGTTGAAGAGATGTCCTCAACCATCGTCGAAGTCGCCCAGCAATCCAGCAAGGCCGTGCAGTACGCCAACGAAGCGGGTGAAAAAGCGACCGAAGGCGGGCGTGTGGTTGAAGACTCCATTCAGAGCATGCGTAGTATTCACAGCGTGGTCAACGAATCCGCCAAAGCCATTGACGAGTTAGGTAAACGCAGCGAACAGATTGGCCAGATCATCGGCGTGATTAATGAGATTGCTGATCAGACGAACCTGTTAGCACTCAACGCGGCGATCGAAGCCGCTCGTGCCGGCGAACATGGTCGTGGGTTCGCCGTTGTCGCCGATGAAGTCCGTAAACTTGCTGAACGTACCACGCAGGCCACCGAAGAAGTCGCCGACTCCATCAAGGCCATCCAAAGTGAAACACGTACCGCTGTTGAGCGCATGAGCAGTGGGACCAAGACGGTTGAAGAGGGCGTTGAACTTTCCAGCCGGACCCAGGAAGCGCTCGAAGCGATTGTCAGTTCGTCGCATCAGGTCACGAGTATGATCCAGGCCATCGCCGCTGCCGCCGATCAACAGTCGGTTGCCGCCGGCCAGATCGCATCAAGTGTCGACAGCATCAACACCGTCACCCGCCAGTCCGCTGAGGGTGTCACCCAGGCCGCCGATGCGGCCACCCAACTCTCCGCCAAGGCCGAGACCCTTCAACAGATGGTGGGCAAGTTCAAGATTTGATCCTCTGACGATACAAGTACAATGCAATGGCAAAATCACCCTCTGGATCACAGAGGGTGATTTTGTTTTTAAGTGTTCTGATCCTTGTTTGATCGAGTAGCTTCTTCACGTCTGGTGGCTCGGTCAACCCAAAGCATCAGATCAATCAAGATGCCAAAGCTCAGATAGAAACCGAGAACGAAAACGATCACCGTCATTGGAATATCTGTATCAAATCCTTCAGGTGTATTGATCTTGACATCGATGACAAAACCGATGAGGTACAGGCTTCCGAGCAGGGGGGTTTTAAACCAATTGTGTTTGCGGTGAAGCCAGCACACCCATGAGCAACAGACAAGCAGCGTCATTATCATGAAGACCAACGCGCCATAACTAAATGTCCGGGTCACATAGCCAGCACCCATGGCTAGAAGCATTGGCACTGGTAATGTTTTGGAAAAAGCTTTTCGCAATGTCGGATGCATATGCAAACGATCCGTTTTGTCATTTGACTGGTTAATCTGCATTCAAACCAACATTCAGCTGGTTCAAAACGGATCATGCCAATTTACAGGTCAGTTTTGTTAACACGTGCATTCATCAGTATGTAGAACCCATTGATGCACCATTGGAAGCGATGTAAATCTCCTTGCAAGAACGTTTGCTATGTTACTGGATAGCTCTGCTGCTTTTCTAGGCAAAATTCAGGCAGATGACAGAAATGTGCCTTCGAATTGTGCTCCTGAGTTATGATAAGGCAGCTTAACCACGATTTTTACGTTCGGCATGGTTCTTGCATATCGTTTTATCGAGATGGCATAGAGGTGTACAGAACATGAATTTCGATACATATGATCCAGAAGGGTTCTATGACGAGTTGATTCTCAAATCCGGTTGTCCAAGAGACTGCGCCAAGTTGCTTACCCAGCGACTCAGCGATATGGACGATGCGGATCTGATCAAACGTCAAAAGGCAGCCGAAGCCGTGCTGCTGCAGATGGGCATCACATTTACTGTCTACGGTGAAGCCCAGGGAACCGAACGTATCTTCCCATTCGACATTGTCCCGCGTATCGTTCCCGCTGATGAGTGGGATCGGATCGATAAAGGTCTGAGGCAACGCATCTACGCACTGAACCAGTTTGTCGATGATCTCTATCACGATCAGAAAATCATCAAGGACAAGGTCATCCCTGAACATGTGATCCACTCAGGCAAAGCCTTCCGACCTGAGTGTGCGGATCTTAACCCCCAACGCGGCATCTGGTGTCACATCACCGGCCTCGACCTCGTGCGCGGCGGAGATGGTGAGATCTACGTCCTGGAAGACAACCTGCGTGTGCCTTCGGGTGTCAGCTACGTGCTGGAAAACCGGGCCGTGCTTAAACGCACCTTCCCCGAAGTCTTCCAGGCGATGCATGTCCGGCCGGTTGAAGACTATCCCAACCGTCTGCTTGAGACGCTGCAGTTTTTGGCACCGTCTTCCCTGTCACATCCCAATGTCGTGGTGCTCACACCCGGCATGTATAACTCCGCATACTACGAACATTCCTTCCTGGCTCAGCAGATGGGGGTCGAACTCGTCGAAGGCCGGGACCTGGTGGTCGATGATGGCTTTGTCTACATGCGTACCACCAAGGGCATGGAACGTGTTGATGTGATCTATCGTCGTGTTGATGATGATTTCATCGACCCCAAGGTGTTCCGCAAAGACTCGCTGCTGGGTGTCCCGGGCATCATGGATGCCTACCGCCAAGGCCATGTTGCATTGGCCAATGCCCCGGGAACCGGCGTGGCAGATGACAAGGTGGTGTATGCTTATGTCCCCCAGATCATCAAGTATTACCTGGGCGAAGATCCCATTCTACCCAACGTCCCAACTTACCTTTGCTGGGATGATAAAGACCGAGATTACGTCCTTGGACATCTCCATGAACTGGTGGTCAAACCTGCCAATGAGTCCGGTGGAAAAGGCATGCTTGTGGGACCGCATTCCACAAAAGCCGAACAGGAAGAGTTTGCTCAACTGATCAAGGAAACGCCGCGAAACTACATCGCCCAGCCGACACTCAGTCTCTCACGTGTGCCGACTTTGATCGGCGAACAATTCGAAGGCCGACACGTGGACCTGCGCCCCTACATTCTCTATGGCAAAGACATTCACGTGATCCCCGGAGGCCTCACCCGTGTCGCCTTGGAAAAAGGCTCGCTGGTCGTCAACTCCTCACGCGGGGGCGGTTCCAAAGATACATGGGTGCTTCAACACGCCGATCAGATGCAAACCCAGAATCAATCGTACCAGCAGCAGCAACAGCAACAATAAACATTGCAGAAATCCACTGAACATTTCTGGCAATCGGAAATTTGGCCGCATCACTTGTGATGCGTTTGACTGCCTCAATCATACAGGATCAGAATCATGCTCAGCCGCGTCGCAGACTCAATCTACTGGATGGGACGTTATATCGAACGAGCCGAGAACGTTGCTCGTTTCATCAGTGTCAACCATCACCTGGACTTGGACATGCCCGTCCAGGAAGAAGAACAGTGGGAACCGTTGGTCACCGTCACCGGTGATATTGAACTGTTCTCCGAACGCTATGGCGTGTCGACCAAGCAGAACGTCATCCAGTTTTTGGCGTTCGACCCGATGTACCCGCATTCGATTCTCTCCTGCCTGCGAGCAGCACGTGAAAACGCACGTGGCATCAAGGACGTGCTCTCCACGGAGATGTGGCAGCACTTAAACAGCATTTACCTCACCGTCAATCAAGTTGCACAGCAGGCGCAGAATCAGGAAGTCAGCTATAACTTTTTTGATCAGGTTCAGCGAAACAGTCACCTGTTCTCCGGTCTTGCTGACGACACCATGTCTCATGGTGAGGGTTGGCAGTTCCTGCGACTGGGACGTCATATTGAACGTGCGGATAAAACTTCGCGAATGCTCGATGTGAAATACTTCGTGCTCCTGCCGTCCGCCCAGTATGTCGGTACGCCTTACGACAATATCCAATGGGCAGCAGTGCTTAAATCCATCAGTGCGCTGGAGCCTTACCGTCAGCGTTATCATCGCATCAGCCCGCAGCAGATCGTGGAGTATCTGGTCCTTGACCGGGTTTTTCCGCGTTCGATTTTTTACTGCCTGGCCTCGGCCGAAGATGCGATCCATCAGATCACCGGTTCATTACCCGGGACGTTCCACAGTGGTGCAGAACGTCAACTGGGCAAACTCAAATCGGACCTGAGCTACACGGACATCAATGACGTGATGCGCGTCGGCATTCATGAATTTCTTGATGATTTCCAAAGCAAGTTAAACGAGGTGGGGCAATCCATCTTCGAAACCTTCTTCTCTGTCCCACAGTCCCAGCCCAAAGCCGTATTGGTATAGGAATTGACCCCACATGACATTTTGTATTGCTCTGAAAGTGCAGGAAGGCCTCGTTGCCTTGGCTGACACCCGCATTACCTCCGGAACCGAACAGACAACCGCACGGAAGATGACCATCCATCAATTCAATGGCAACACCATGTTCCTGATGAGCAGTGGCCTGCGATCCGTTCGTGATAAAGCCTTGACCTATTTCGACGAAGTCATCGAGGAAGGCCAGGTCGATGTCGATAAACTCTACAAGGCGGTCAATATCTTCGCATCGCAGATCCGCCGTGTTGCCAAGGAAGACAAGGAAGCGCTCGGCGAAGCAGGACTCTCCTTTAATCTCCACGCCATTGTCGGGGGTCAGATGGAACGGGATAAGGAGCACAAGATGTACCTGATCTACCCGCAAGCCAATTGGATCGAAGTCTCGCAAGGCACGCCTTACTTCTCCATCGGTGAGTCGGCGTACGGCAAGCCGGTGCTGGATCGCTGCCTGACGTCAGAGACATCATTGGAGCGTGCGCTGAAGTTGGGGTATCTCTCGTTTAATGCTGCACGCATCGCTGCCAACGATGTCGGATATCCATTGGACGTGGCAATGTATCACGCCAAAAGCCGTAAAATGGTCGAACACCGCTACACTGAAGAATCACTCCAACACGTCGCCGACTGGTGGCAGGAGCGTCTGCGCACCGGCGTGGACCAACTGCCCGCAGACTGGGTCAACAGTGTCATGGACAAAGTGTTCTACGGTGCGTGATGTTTGCGATTGATGTCAGAGGATTTAGACTCATGACATTAAAAGGTCGTAGCACTGTCATTTTCAGTTAACTGGTTTTAATGCGTTACGCCATTCGATAAACCACCGAGTCAAGATAACTCGGCCATATAACCCGTGAATCTTCACCGGGTTTGGCATACTGGAAGTCACACCAATGCGCTACACCATTCGACACACCACACGTTACAGCTATGACCGCCCAGTCTACCTGCAACCATCAGTGATCCGGCTGCGCCCACAGACCAATGGGTGGCAGACACTTGAGCAATCTCATTTGAACATCAACCCAACGCCGGCTGGTCAATCCCTGGTGACGGATTTGGGAAGCAATACACATCTGTATGTCTGGTTCCCTGCTGAACGTGCCTTGGATTATCTAGCCATTGTCTCAACTTCGACGGTCAATTGTCATCGTGACAATCCGTTTGACTATGTTCTGGACAGCCGATTCAACGGCCAGTTGCCAGCCTACTATCCAAGTCAGATGCAAGATGTATTGCAACCTGCATTGACACGGGATCAACCCGATACAGAGATCACCGAGTTGGCTAACCAATGGTCTATAGAAGCCAAGCATGATGTGCATGCGTTTTTGACGCTGATCAATCAACGTCTTGCGACTGATATCATGCAAGTGGTCCGTATGGATGGCTTGCCACAGTCACCAGCACAGACTTGGCAATCCAGGCAGGGGGCCTGTCGCGATCTGGCAGTACTGACGATTGATCTGTGTCGGGCTATGGGATTGGCCGCGCGATTCGTCAGCGGGTATGTCCACGGATTTCTTCAGGAAGGACGAACCGAGTTGCATGCCTGGATGGAAGTCTATCTGCCCGGGGGCGGTTGGCGCGGCTATGATCCGACCATGGGTTTGGCCGTCACGAATCGACATATTGTTCTAGCAACTTCTCCCAACCATATGTTGGCTGCACCATTTACCGGTACTTTCTCCGGCCCAAACGTCACCCCGCATTTGATGTACGACATTGCCATCACCCCGATGGATGAAGACGAACCTGATAAGTGAATCGCTTGGCCTGTATTTGATTGATGAC
The DNA here is from genome assembly GCA_002704825.1 of Phycisphaeraceae bacterium. Taxonomy (GTDB): domain Bacteria; phylum Planctomycetota; class Phycisphaerae; order Phycisphaerales; family Phycisphaeraceae; genus UBA7800. Next base: position 17,378 of record PAIY01000011.1, on the reverse strand, counting down.
ACTCGGGGCATGCGATACCATGCCACAAACTTCTTCAATTGAGGCTTGCATGTTATTTCGAAAGTTGGCAATCCGAATACTGAGTGTCTGTATACTGGCATTCGTTGCCTGGCGGTTGCTGAATTTTTCAACGGTCATTGGTGTTGATCCAGGCCAGGGGCTTGGGGTGCAGATGTATGACACGTTGTACCAAAATCGGCATCTTTTTGAAGAACGTCATATTGATCAATTAGGCCTGGTGATCTCGCAACGCGATGCGGCGCTTTTCAGCTATGTTAAGCACAGTTTAATTCCCATTGAAGTCTGGACGCATCGCACTGATATCGATTACGTACTCGTGGTTGGTTTCGGTAGCGCATTACCGTCTGTAATGAAGACAAACGGTCAGTGGCAAATGGATATGACGATTGCCGATGATCTTGTTGTTTACCGCAGGAACCGTCAGCCATGATTCTGATGTCAGTCATCATTGTCGTCGGGATCAACTGTCTGTTGGGATACAGCCTTGTTCGGTGTTTCTTTGAAGATGCGTTTAAAAAGATCGAACCCATCTCTCGTTGGGTTTTGATTTATCTTTTAGGCCAACTGCTTGGGAGCATGACCTATTGGATATGGCTGCTGGTCGGATTGCATGCCTATGGCACATGGATATTGCTTGATGTGTTGGTCATTGGCAGTCTATTGCTGGCTGCTCGTCGGCATCACATGTCTTCAGTCATGCCCACATTGTCCGCCAGTTCATTGAACCCGCAGCAGGTAGTCACCTGGTTGTTGATGGGGGTGTTGTCATTGCTGATGGTCTGGTGTCTGAAATGGCATGTTGCCAAGATGCCATACGGCGCATGGGATGCCGCAGCAATGTGGAATTTTCGTGTCAGTTACATTGCCTTGCCGTATGAGCAGTGGACCAACATTTTCAAATCAACCTCACCGCATCCCGATTATCCCTTAATGCACAGCATCTCCGCTGCACGTTTCTGTGCACTCACCGGAGCGTGGCAGCCTGCGGTGACAGCATGGTTTGGTGTCGGCCATGCGATTGCTGTGTTGCTGCTGCTGGTTGGCACGGTGATGCAGCGCGTAGGAATCTGGATTGCCATCCTCGGTGCCATGCTGCTTTGTGCTTCGGATATCTGGTGGGAATACACGACCTGGCAGTACGCGGATATCACGTTGAGCACCTACATGTTTGCTTGTGTTGTCCTGATCTGTCACTGGTTTTTTCGTATAGATTCGGATCGTCATGCACTGCTCTATGCCGCGATGCTTTTACTGGGGACCTGTGCATGGACCAAGAATGAAGGCTGGCCCTGGGTGTTTGGGGTTGGATTGCTGATATTGCTCTGTGTTTGCTTTAAGTCGTTTCCCAATCAATCAAGACTGCTTTTGCAATCGGCAGGTTGTCTGGCGTTGGTTCTTTGGATGCCATTGTCAGTGCACCTGATGTCAGGTCAGACCAACGACATGGTCAAAGGCGTGGTATCCGATGGCCTTTTTGATCGGCTGATGGATGCTCAACGCCTGGAGATGATCGCATCGTTTTACTGGCTGTATCTGAATGCACTTTATCCGTGGGGGATTGCACTGTTATTGCTGGGGGTTTGTCTACTGAGTCGTTACAGCAGGCAGGCATCGCGATCGTGCGTTGGCTGGTTGGTGCTGCTGCTGTTTTTGGGGCAGTTGAGTGTCTATCTGTTGACGTTCCTGATGACGTACCATGATTTGAAATGGCATCTGCATACCGCGGGGGATCGTCTATTTAATCAGATTTGGCCGCTCTGGATATTGGGGACCTGTTTGTTAGCAGGATGTGAAAAATCAGCATCAACCCAGGACAATCCGAATGCTGCCTTGCAAACTGCTGAACTAGATTGATATCCTATTTGCATCAATTGCGAAATGACAGGATGTCCCGATGCAACCCGTTCTCACGATCACCAAAGCTCTGGCTGATGAAAGTCGCCTGCGCATTCTGCGTTGGTTGGCAGAGGGGGAGTTGTGTCTTTGTCAGATCGTTGCCATGATCGAATTGGCGCCGTCGACTGTCTCCAGGCATGTAGGCGTTCTCGTTCAATCCGGGTTGGTCGAGTCACGCAAAGATGGTAAATGGACTTATTACCAGTTGTCTCATGCCAAAGAACCCGCCATCATTCGCCAGACACATAAGTGGTTGGCAAAGGTCGCTTGTGAAGACGAGCAAAGCCGAGCCGATCTCAAACGACTGAAGCAAATCCGTCAACAGGATCCATCGCAACTTTGCGAAATTACATACGGGAAATCCGATACATGAATGCACCCAAACGCTACAACGTACTCTTTCTGTGTACCGGCAATTCATGTCGCAGCCAAATGGCTGAGGGGTGGGCCAGGCATCTGGTCTCCGATCATATTCAGGCTTACTCTGCTGGTATTGAAACGCATGGTCTAAACCCCAATGCCGTCACCGTCATGCAAGAAGTGGGTGTGGATATCACGTCACAGAAATCTCAGAACATTTCTGAATTCATGGATACCGATCTTGATTTCGTCATCACGGTTTGCGGTCATGCTCATGAAACCTGTCCCATCTTCCCGAGAAAAGCCGTGGTGCTGCATCACGGTTTTGAGGATCCGCCCAAACTCGCACAGCAATATGGCGATCTCCAATCCCAGTTGGCTTGCTACCGTAAAGTCCGTGATGAGATTCGGGACTTTATTCTGATGCTGCCGCAACGTCTGGAACAGGAATCGGCCTGAGATTCTCTGAATGGTTATTGGATGCTTGATGAGCAGTGGTCCCTTTATACGGACGCATTGAGCATTGTTTATTGGCGGATCGCTTGCGGTGATCTCATCTCAAGTCGACTTCTGTCTGTAAAACACTGATTTTACAGGTCGGTATACACCTGTTTGCCATCATCACAATCAGACGTTGATTGTCGTTACATCCACTACAAAAGTTACATCCGGACGCATGTGCGATATAAAGTGTCGCTGCAATTTGTCTTTGCAACGTCCAGTGGTAAACCCCAATAGAACTAAGAGAGCGCCTGTGTGCAGCGACCCCGTCAAGCTGCCGCATCCAAGTGGGTGTGTGTCTGTCGCACCAGACCATAGGGGCCGGGAAGGCAAAGCGTGACGACCTTAACGCGTCCAACTTGTCATTTGGGGCAAAGTACCGATCCGTCAACTCACACCGGGCTGTGGTACGTCTTGCAGACCAAGAGTCGCCAGGAAAAAGCGCTGGCACAATCTCTGGATGCGATGCACGTCCAATACTTCCTGCCACTGGTGGATCAGGTCCGCATGCATGGCGGTCGTCGTGCTCGTGTGCAGATGCCACTGTTCCCAGGCTATCTCTTTTTAAATGGCAGTCGCGATGATGCTTTCACCGCGGATCGAACGCGTCGGGTGGCTCAGATCATCAACGTTCCCGATCAACAGCGACTGGCCGAAGAACTCAACAACATCCGACTCGCATTAACCAGCAGTCAACCCCTCGACCCGTATCCCTACCTCAAGGCAGGTGTCCAGGTGGTTGTGCGTTGTGGCCCGATGCAGGGCATGACTGGTAAGGTCGAAAGTCGGACACAATTAGATCGCTTGATTCTCCAGGTCGATGTCCTGGGGCAAGCATGCAGCCTTGATGTCGATGGCGCTATCCTTGATGTGATGGAATAACTTCATCGACACCGGGTCGCTAACGCGACCCATATCACTGATCCAATAACCTCGACATACGAGTTTGGACGGTGAGGGATAAAGAACGTTTGGTCGATCACTGCGCACTAACACAGCGCAGTTGACATGGGCGGAGCCCGCGCAAGATACGATCGAGCCTGAAAAACAAGGCTATTTTGCTTGCTGGCCTTTTTGCTTCTTCGGTGGTTTGTTCCAGTGGGACAAATCGACATCAAGGAATGAAGCCAGTTGATCATTACCTTCCTTGAACCGATCAAGCAGCCAATTGACATGGTCGTCGGTCATGGGAAGTGGATTGAAAGCCTGCTCCATCTTCTTGCCGTACCCGGTTTTCTTCACCAGGTTGTACGCAAAGGTGCGACAGGGTTGAGGCAAAGCGTAAGCGATGGTGCGGATCACCGGGTTCTTGCGGAACGGCTCGGTGGTGTAGTAACGCAACTTGCCATCACGATGCTTGGAGCCTTTGTTGTCGACAATCTGGCCTTCAGCCGTCAGGTCGATTTGATCATCAATGCCAATGAACTGGCAGACATTCTGAGTAAAGCTTCGCGGGTCTTTGATCATCTCGCCAATGAAGCAAAAGAGCATTTGCTCACGGGGGAATAACGCAAGGTAACGCTGAATCTGCTTGTAGTAATCACTGCAATCCAGGATCAGCGGGTCGATCTTGGCAAACTCAAGAACGTCATGTTCAAAGGGTTTGCCCGGGAAGAGTTCCTTTGTCTGGCGGTGTGCGTAATGCGAGTAAGTCCGCGAAACCGGATGACGCATCATGTAAATGAGTTTGCAATTGGGTGCATGCTCATGAATGAGTTCCGGGGCGTTGGGGACATGAGGATAGAACGTGTAGTTGGTCGAACCTTCAGCAAGAAGCTGGCCTTCTTGACGCTCGGCCCACAGATTGGCATACCAATCCCAGCCCTTGTCCCAGGCAGCGTTGACATCGAAAAAACAAGGCTCTTTGTCCGGCGGGAAGCAAACTTGCGGATGCTTATCCAGATAGCGGTAAAGAGTCGACGTGCCGGACTTGGCTGCCCCGATGATCAGGAAATCGGGCACGAGTTTGGCGGACTTTACGGGCGTAGCGGTATCGTTCATGAGTGTATTGCTCCATGAGTGTTATCGGCAATTTGACGTGAGACTTGAACCCAAAACCAAGAAGCTTGACCGTCCAATAAAAAAATGAGTGACGCATTGAAAACAACACAAGACAACAAGACAGTCAACACCAAGCCGCGTGTGCTACTCATCGCCGAGGCCGCGAATCCTGAATGGGTGAGTGTGCCTTTGGAAGGCTGGTCGCACAGCACCGCCATCAGTCGGATCACCGAGGCGCATATCGCAACGCAGCTGCGCAACCGTGATGCCTTTGTGAGAGCAGGTTTGACTGAGGGCGTAGACTTTACAGCCATCGACTCACAACGCGTCGCCAAGCCGTTGGGTGAGTTGGCCTACAAACTCAATGGCGGTAAGGGTAAAGGCTGGACGACCATCATGGCGTTCAACGCCCTGAGTTACTACTACTTTGAACGTCAACTCTGGAAGACGTTTGGTGCAGATCTCAAGGCTGGTAAGTTTGATCTGGTTCACCGCATCACGCCATTAAGTCCGACGGTCCCCAGTTTGCTTGCTAAGAAACTTGCCAAAATCAACGTACCATTTGTTGCAGGTCCACTTAATGGTGGTTTGCCATGGCCCAAGGGATTCGATGGTGCCCGTCGCAAGGAAAAAGAGTGGCTCAGCTATGTGCGTAATGCCTACAAGATGCTCCCGGGTTATCGCTCGATGCGCAAGCATGCCTCAGCGATGATCATCGGTTCCCGAGCGACGTATGAGCAGATGGAGTCCGCGTACTACGACCGTTGTGTCTACATCCCGGAGAACGCCATTGATCCAGCGCGCTTTAATACTCGCATTAATCGGCAGCCCAATAAGCCGTTGCGATTGGCATTCGTCGGACGCCTCGTGCCGTACAAAGGTGCGGACATGTTGCTGCATGCGGCTGCTCCATTGATCCGTGCAGGCAAGGTGATCGTGGATCTGGTCGGTGATGGGCCGATGCGTAATGAACTGACCGCGTTAGCCAAAGAACTGAAAATCTCCGAAGGCGTCATCATGGACGGTTGGGTGGAACACACCAAACTGCAGGACCGCCTATTGCTTTCTGATGTCTTTGCTTTCCCCAGTATCCGTGAGTTTGGTGGGGCGGTGGTCCTCGAAGCCATGGCCATTGGCTTGGTTCCCGTGATCATGGATTACGGCGGACCGGGTGAACTGGTGAGTCCTGAAACCGGCTATGCCATCCCCATTGGTCACCGCGAACAGATCATTGCCCGTGTCGGTAAAGCACTAGAAGAACTCACTGCTGATCCTGCCAACATTCAGCAGATGGGTGTCAAAGCACGCCAGCGTGTGTTCAACCATTTCACGTGGGACGCAAAAGCTGCCATGACGCTTGAGGTTTACCGATGGGTCTTGGGACAACGTGACGATAAGCCCGACTTCGGCATGCCGTTACCCGATGGCATTGAAGCCCAGACGTATCTCACCCATACAACATCATCATCCAACGAGAAGTCAGTGACAACTGTTTAATGAGTACGCTTGAAACGACAACTTCACCGGCAGATTTGCCCAAACCCGCCAAGCCTTCGCTTAAGAGTCTGGCGTTGCGCGGCTCGGTCTGGACGGTCGGCACACAACTTGCCAACAATGCCATGCGCCTTGCAGGCAACATGATTCTCACGCGGTTGCTCTTTCCCGAAGCCTTCGGGTTGATGCTACTCGTGGGCGTGTTTACCGCGGGTTTACAGATGTTTACCGATCTTGGCATTAACCAGAATATCGTCCAGTCAGAACGCGGCGATGATCCGACATTCCTCAATACCGCGTGGACAATCAGCGTGCTGCGTGGCGTGGTTTTGTGGCTTTTGGCGTGTCTATTGACTTGGCCATATGCGATGTTCTACAACGAACCGAAACTGCTTTGGCTGATACCTGCTGTGAGTTTTTCATCACTGATTGCAGGCTTTGCTTCGACCCGTCTGGCGACACTCAACCGTAAGCTGGCATTGGGTCGTGCATGCATGGTGGACTTTGTCGCCCAGTTTGCGTGTTTGGTCACCACGGTTTGTTTTGCACTGGTTTACAAAAGTGTCTGGGCGTTGGTCAGTGGGGCGATTGCACTGCATCTGACCCGCACCGGCATGAGTCACTTTATACTCAAGGGTCACAAAGTTCGCTTTGCCTGGGACTCGGATGCCGCACGCAGCCTGTATCGCTTTGGGCGTTGGATTTTTATCAGCACCATTCTGACGTTCATGGCAAGACAAGCTGACAAAATCATGCTCGGTAAACTCATCGACAGTGAACTACTGGGTATCTACGGCATCGCGCTCATATGGGCTTTGGTTCCGACGGAGTTACTGCAGAAGGTTGCCAATCAAGTTGCTTTCCCGGTGTTCAGTCGACTTAAAGAATCACCGAATGGTTTGTCACATGACCAGGCTGCACGTGTCCGCCGCCCCCTGTCGATTCTCGGTGGCATGATTTGCACCGTACTGATCGTCGGTGGTGATGACTTGATTCATTTACTTTATGACCCGCGCTATGCCGATGCGGGTTGGATGCTGCAGTTGCTTGCAATTGGTATCTGGTTTCAGATGCTTGGCAACAATTACGCTCCGGCCATTCTTGCATTGGGCAGAACCAAGTGGCTGGCTGCTGGACATCTTTCGAAGTTTGTTTTCCTGCTTGCTGCGGTCCCCATTGGATTTCATTACGGTGATATCAAGGGCGTGCTCATTGGGATCGCGATTTCCGAGATTGCCAAGTATTTCGTGTTTGCCTTTGCCTTGCATCGCTATCGCCTGTCACAGGTTCCCGAAGACCTTGGTTACACCTTGCTCATAGGCTTATCCGCAGGTTTGGGCTTCACCTTAAATCACACATTCAATTGGCATCCGGTGACACTTGCCATCGTCAGCATCACTTTGGCGTTGGCTTTCTGGGCACCGTTTTCCATGTCTGTCTTACGCATGATCAAAAATAAAAACCGGTTTAACAAGGACGGAGAGATACGACGATGATGATTCTGACACATATTGCCATGCTCGGGTGGATTCCCGTGGCCATGGGTTTGTTCCTGCTGATGAAGCCGCGACGCGCGGTGATGGCGGGGTACATTCTGGCCATGCTGTTTTTGCCCAATTACCAGTACGAAATCCCCAAGCTCATGGACTACACCAAGTTCACCGCAGCTTCGATTGGCCTGCTCATGGCAGCCATGATGTTCGATTGGCGAACCATCACCAACTTTCGCCCACATTGGGTGGATATCCCCATGCTGATCTGGTGTGTCGTGCCGTTCATGTCGTCCATGGCAAACGATACGGGCATTCATGACTACTATGGTTTCTACGATGGTATGTCCAGCTCGTTGTATCAAACCTTTGCCTGGGGCATCCCGTATTTCCTGGGACGTGTGTATATTACCGACCATCAGGGACTCAAGGAGATGGCGATTGCGATGATCATCGCTGGTCTGATCTATGCTCCACTATGCTGGTTTGAAATACGCATGAGTCCGCAGTTGCATAACTGGGTATACGGTTTTACTCAGCATAAATTCGGTCAAACACGTCGTGGTGGTGGTTGGCGTCCGATGGTGTTCCAGCAACACGGCCTTGCCCTGGGCATGCTCATGGCGATGGCAGCAATGTGTGCAGGTTGGTTGTGGCGGGCTCGAACCATCAGGAAAATTGGTGCACTGCCGATGATCGGTGTCGCAATATTTCTGTTGATCACAGCGGTTTTTGTTAAGTCGTCCTTTGCAATTGTTCTGCTGATGATGGGAATTTGTGCCTACTATTCAATCAAGATCATGCGTCATCCCTTGCCACTACTGGTCTTGATTTTCATGATCCCGCTTTACCAGTTCGTTCGCACCAATGGCAACTTCACCGGTGAAACGCTGGTTACTGTTGCTGAGACAGTTTTCAACTCCGACCGTGCAGGCTCTTTGCAATTCCGTTTGGATAACGAAGACCGCATCATTGATCATGCTGTCAAAGCAAAGCCCTGGTTGGGTTGGGGCACGTGGGGCGAGTACATGGTCGACGCGGATAACGTGGCTGACGGGATGTGGGTGATCACGTTTGGTAAGTACGGCATTATCGGCTTGGCATCACTGACATTGGCCTTGCTGACGCCACCTTTCTTGATGGTCACCGGTTTGCCACGCAAGTATCTGAGGGTACCTGATGCGGCGCCTGCCTTGGTGCTCAGTACCATGCTCGTGCTCTTTGCTTATGACTGTCTGATGAACTCATTCCCAAATACGATTTTTGGTCTTGCAAGCGGTGGCGTAGCCTGTGTCGCTCGCTTGTACTGGATGCATCACGGCAAGCAGCAGCACTGGTTACAGGTTCTACTCTGGCGTCTGTTCCGACGTAAGCAAGTCAACCCGACATCGCGTAACTGGCAATAACACCATTTACCTGTGGGAGCAAAAATGCCTCAAAACACAGACATTCTGGTTGTCATCGTCAATTACCGTACCCCGGAGCTGACCATTGACGCATTGGCTTCGTTGGAAGTCGAACGCAAGCATCTACCCGATATGCATGTTGTTGTGACCAACGCGCCAGCAGGTGACGATTCGCAGCAACGCATCACCTATGCCATTGCTCAGAACAACTGGTCGGACTGGGTGACGTTTAAAGAACTGGAGAAAAATGGTGGCTTTGCCTATGGCAATAATGTTGGCATTGAACCTGCCATCCAATCCGAGAATCCGCCCAGGTATGTTTTAATGCTCAACCCAGACACCGTGGTCCGCGAAGGTGCCATCGTGTCTCTGAGAGATTTTCTTGACGAGCGTCCCTATGCCGGGATGGTCGGTTCACGTCTGGAAGATCCGGATGGAACACCGCAGGCTTCCGCATTTCGATTCCCGGGGATACTCAGTGAGTTGGTTGCAACGCTGCGTTTGGGCGTGTTTACAAAACTGATGAATCGCTATGCGATGACACCTCCTGTGCAGAATCATGCCCATGAAACGGACTGGGTCGCAGGTGCATCCATGCTGGTCCGTCGCGAAGTCTTCGAACAGATCGGCTATCTGGATGAAGGCTATTTTCTCTACTACGAGGAAGTCGAATTCTGTCTCCGCGCCAAGCGTGCTGGCTGGCAATGCTGGTATGAACCGGCAAGCCACGTCGTGCATCTGGTTGGTGCAGCAAGTGGAATTTCCGATACACGTAAAAAAGCACCACGTCGACCAGCGTACTGGTTTGAGTCCCGTCGTCGCTATTACCTGGGCAGTTTCGGGAAAGTCAAAACCCTATTGGCCGACACCTGCTGGCTGGTCGGTTTTTCGCTGTGGCGGGTTCGACGTGCGATCCAACGAAAACCGGATAACGATCCGCCGAAGTTCCTGTCCGACTTCTTTAAGCACAGTGTCTTTTGCAAAGGTTTTTACCTATGAGTGACGGACTCTGGGCACAAATCAAGGAAGATTGGATCGCCAACGGCTGCGACTGGACCAAGCCGGGATTCCGCGCGGTCGCCGTTTACCGTTTTGGTGTCTGGCGGATGGGGATTAAATACAAATTGATCCGTGCACCGTTTTCTATGCTCTATCGCATGATGTTTCGCCGTATACGAAATGGTTACAGCATCGAATTGCCATACTCGGCTAGGGTTGGCAAGCGATTAGTGATCGAACACCAGGGCGCGATCGTGGTACATGGTAATGCGCAGCTTGGTGATGACTGCATCATCCGCCAGGGTGTGACCATCGGTAATCGTTACATGGATCGCCCCAACGAAGCACCGACTCTTGGTGATCGTGTGAATGTCGGTGCAGGAGCGAAACTGCTGGGCAAAATTACAGTCGGTGATGATGCTGCCATCGGAGCTAATGCCGTGGTGTTGCATAATGTCGAAGCGAATACGGCAGTGGTGGGGATCCCAGCCAAGCCTATTGGAAATAGCAAGCCACAACCTCAGGTGGTTTACACATGAATGAAATAACAACACAAAAATCAGCACACGCGACAACTGTCGGCGTGGTGGTGATCGGTCGTAATGAAGGTGAACGTCTCAAACGTTGCCTGCATTCGCTGGTCAACTCCGTGGACCTGATGGTCTATGTGGACTCGGGCTCAACCGATGGTTCGGTTGCGTTCGCACGCTCTTTGGGCGTGGACGTGGTTGATCTGGATTTGAGTAAACCCTTCACCATGCCCCGCGGTCGCAATGAAGGGTTTGATCGACTTATTGAGCTTAAGCCTGACGTGGACTACGTGCAGTTTGTTGACGGTGATTGTGAAGTCGAGCAAGGCTGGATTGAAATCGCCCGACAGACCTTGGATGAGCAGCAGAAACTGGTTGCAGTCTCCGGCCGCAGACGTGAACGTTATCCCGATGCATCGCTGTACAACTATCTCTGCGACATTGAATGGAATGGGCCGACGGGCATCACGCACAACTGTGGTGGGGATGTACTGATGCGAGCCCAGGCCTTCAAGGAAGCTGGCGGATTTAACGCAGCGATGATTGCAGGTGAAGAGGGGGAGTTGACCTTTCGCCTCCGTGCCAATGGCTGGCAGGTCTGCCGGCTCGATGTCCCAATGACACTGCATGATGCTGCGATGACGCGCTTTGGGCAGTGGTGGAAGCGCACCCTCCGCGCCGGTCATGCTTACGCCGAAGGCATGTCACTGCATGGCAAGAGTCCGGAACGCTATAACGTCCGCCCAGTGATCAGTTGTCTGGTCTGGGGTGTCGGTATGCCGGTGTTTGCATTGTTGTGTTTGATTGCCTCATGGTTCTGGTTGCCTGCGATTCTGGGGACCATCGCTGTGGTTGGTTTAACGGTTATGACATGGTTGCGGATTATGCGACATCAATGGATTAAAACGCGAAACGTCCGGAAATCCATGCTCTTTTCGATGTTTTGCATGCTCGCCAAGTTGCCTCAGGCGATGGGTGTGGCATGGTTCTACCGCAATCATCTCCGCGGAACCCGCTCGGGATTGATTGAATACAAGACGGCCACGACCTCATGACGCATGTGGCTGTCTGAAAAGTGAGAGATAAAGAAAGAGACAGGAGAGACGCACCTGTGATTCATTACATGACCACCAACGGCATTGGCAATGCCTGGGTTGCCAATGAGCTGCATCAGCTCGATCGCCACAAAATCCCGTTCAAACTCCATGCCATGCGCAAACCGGCGGAGCACTTTCATGCTTCGCAGTGGGCCAAGGACATGGATAACGCCACCAACGAACTGTACCCGGTGAGTCTGGTGACGTTAGTCATTGCGACGCTTGCTGCGCCATTTCTTTTTGGACCGCGCTTCTTCGGCGCGATGTTCAACGCACTATTTGCCAAACGGGAATCGATGCGTGTTCGTGTTGCTGGGCTGTATCACTTTGCCGTTGCCTGTTACTGGGCAAAGCAATTGCGTCATCAGAACGTGAGTCTGATTCACAGTCAATGGATTCACTCCGGTGGTACGATCACGATGTACGCTGCCTGGTTACTCAATAAACCGTTCAGCTTCACCGGCCATGCTGCCGATTTGTTCCGCGAGCGATGCGCTCTGCAGGATAAAGTGGATCGCGCAGCGTTCATCGTCTGCATCTCCGAATTTCACAAAGACCTGTTCATGAAGATGGGCGCTCCAGAAGACAAGCTTCACATTGTCTACTGCGGCATTGACGTATCCCTGTTTTCTCCGAAAGAGGACAAGGATACCGGTGAATTACCACATATCGTCTCCGCTGGCCGTCTGGTCGACAAAAAAGGCTTTGAGTATCTGATTGATGCCTGCGGTTTACTTCGCGATCAGAACATCGAATTCAAATGCACCATTGCTGGCAGTGGTCCATTGGAAGATGCACTCAAACAGCGGGTCAAAGATCAGAAGCTTGAGAAAATTGTCACAGTGACAGGCAAGGCACTGAAGCAGGAAACCATCCCCGAGTTTATGAACATGGGTGATGTCTACTGTCTGCCATGCGTCTGGGCTGCGGATAACGATGTTGATGGTCTGCCACAGATGCTTATGGAAGCCATGGCATGTGGTGTGCCTTGTATCTCCACCAAGTTGGTCGGCATTCCTGACTTGCTTGTTCAAGGCAAGACGGGCTTGCTCGTTGAGCCCAATGATGCCAAGCAACTTGCTGAAGCAATGAATGTTCTCATGCATGACAAGCAACTGCAACAGACGTTGGTTGCAAATGGTTTGGTGCATGTCAAGAAGCAATTTGACCTGGACACATGCCTTGAACCGTTGGTGGCCCAATACCGCACATTCCTTGGAAGTAACACACAAAATCAAACCAAACAGCAGCCTAGAAGCACGGAAGCGAAGGTACAATCGTGATCATTACCCAGAGTCCATATCGCGTTAGTTTTGCAGGTGGTGGCACGGATTTGCCCGCTTTTTACCGTCAGGAATTCGGCGCGGTACTCAGTGTGACCATCAACAAGCACATGTACTGTACCGTCAGTCCACGCTTCGATAAGACCATCCGTCTTGCTTACTCCAAAACGGAAATCGTTGAAACACCAGATCAACTCGAGCATGGCATTGTCCGTAAAGCCATGGAACTGGCTGGACTCCAAAGTCACCTTGAAATCACCACCATTGGTGATGTCCCTGCAGGCACTGGCATGGGGTCATCCAGTACGTTGACCGTTGGTATACTCCAGGCATTGTATGCCTATGCTGGCAAAATCGTCAGCCGCGAAACACTGGGCGCCCAGGCATCGGAAATCGAAATCGACATGCTCGGTAAACCCATTGGCAAGCAGGATCAATATGCTGCAGCTTTTGGTGGTCTGAACTACATCCGATTCAATCCTGATGACACAGTTGATGTCGAACCGGTTCCCTGCAAGAAGCAGACCCTTGAAGAACTTGAGAACCGAACGTTGTTGTTTTACACCGCTCAACGCCGTGATGCAGATTCCATTCTCAAGAAACAATCCGAAGGCACCGCAGATCGCATGACTGTATTACGCAAGATGCGTGACCTGGCTGATGACATGCGACATGCCATTGCCGGTGAAGGTGATATTGATGGCTTTGCCTCACTGCTTCACGAAGGTTGGGAACTCAAACGTTCGCTGGGTTTTGGCATCACCAATCCCATGGTTGACGAGTGGTACAACGCTGCACGCAAGTGCGGAGCGCAGGGAGGCAAACTCCTTGGTGCCGGTGGCGGTGGCTTTGTTCTGCTGGTCGCGCCCCCTGAAAAACATGAAGCCATTCGTGAAGCCTTGGGGCGCCCTAAAGAACTCGAGTTTTCCATTGATCAACGTGGAAGTCGCGTGATCTTCTTTTCAGAACGACATGGATGAATTGAACACCAATAACAGAATATGCCTTGTATTGAGACGCAAATAGATAGAAGAGACAACAGAGAGACGCACTGAATTAACCCGCCGATTCCTCGGCAAAATGGAGGGAATGACTATGGCAGGAAATACCTGTTCTAATGCACGTGTCTACATGGACTGCATCGCACAGCAATTGCAGTTAGTCAATGATTTGGCCATCGATAAAGCCACCCGCGCGATTTTTGACGCATGGCGTGGTGATCGTCGCGTGTTCATCTATGGCAATGGCGGTTCGGCGCACAGTGCCAGTCACTGGGCCCTGGATCTCATGAAGACTGCTGCCATTGACGGCCAACCCCGTCTAAAAGCCGTGAGTCTTGCGGATAACATCGGCACGTTGACTGCCGTCGGCAACGATATCAGCTTCGACGAAATCTTCCGATATCCCCTCCACGCCTACGCTGAAGAAGGTGACGTTGCGGTTGCCATCAGCTGTTCAGGCAACTCCGCCAATGTGGTTAATGCCAGTGAGTGGGCACATACCCATGGCATGACTTGTATCACCTTAACTGGTTTTAATGGTGGCAAACTCCGCGAATGCGGGGACATCAACATCCACGTTCCCAGTGACAACTACGGTGTGATTGAAGACATTCACATGGCCTGTGGTCACATGGTTGCCCAGGGACTTCGACACATGATTCTTGCTGCTCAGGAAGCAAAGGTAACGACATGGTAATTCTAGTCACCGGTGGTGCCGGTTTTATTGGTTCACATACCGCAGACGCGCTGCTGGCTGAAGGTCACAACGTTCGTGTGCTTGATTCGCTTCAGGCTCCGGTGCATCCCAAGCCCATCAAGCCTGCTTATCTTGATCCGCGCATTGAGTTCATCTATGGCGACGCCCGTGATGAACACGTGATGCTTCATGCGATGCAAGGCGTCGATGTGATTTATCATTTTGCTGCGTTTCAGGATTATTTGCCTGTTTTTACGCGGTATTTCGATGTCAACGTCACTTCGACTGCGTTGATCTATGAGTTGATCGTCCGTGAAAACCTGCCGATCAAGAAGGTCATAGTTGCCTCCAGCCAAGCGACACTTGGTGAAGGTATGTATGTCGACGCCGAAGGCAAAGAATGTCTGCCCGACATCCGTACCAATGAACAATTGATCAAAGGTGACTGGGAATGCAAAGCACCCGCTGGCTTCACAGGCCCGATCAAGTGGGTTCCCACCAGGGAGACCGTTGCCAACCCGCAGAATCAATATGGCATCTCCAAGATTGCGGAGGAAAAAGTCGCGTTGCATCTTGGCAAGCGTTACGACATTCCTTCGGTGGCGATGCGTTACTCGATCGTTCAGGGACCACGTCAAAGCTTTTACAACGCCTACTCCGGCGCCTGTCGCGTATTCTGCCTGGCGTTTCACCAGGGCAATAACCCGAGCATTTACGAAGACGGCAAACAGATTCGTGACTTCGTCAATATATTTGATGTCGTCGATGCCAATCTCACGGTGCTTCACGATGATCGTGCCAACTATGAAATGTTCCATGTCGGTGGCGACAAGCCAATGACGGTGATGGATTTTGCCTCCGTTGTCGCTGAAGTCTTCGACATCAAGGACTATCAACCTCAGCCGTGTGGTCGTTATCGTTTCGGTGATACGCGTCACATCTGCTCGGATGTTTCCAAACTCAAGGCATTGGGTTGGAAGCCGCAGCGTGATGTCTATCGCAGTGTCGAAGACTACAAAGCGTGGCTTGACCAGGCTGACAATATTGGTGACATCCTGGCGTATTGCAACAAGCAGATGGCCAAGATGAATGTCGTCCGTGATGTCGTAAACGCCTGAAAACAAGACTGAAATTGACCATCAATCATGAGCAAGAAGTATCCACATCTTGTGATTTTGCCCACCATCAAGGCAATGCTTGACCGACGTGAGTCCGGTCGGGTTGTCCTGACGGGCAAGTTTCTCACAGGAATGGCTTTGTATGCTAAGAAGTGGCCCGGTGATGTCACACTGTTGATTCAAGGATCGCAGCTGCCAGACAGCAATCTCGATCATGAATCGGTTGCGATTGATGATCTGCCTTACCACCTGAAAGTGGTTAACTACAACGATCCGAAGTTGCTTGGTGATCTAGCCAAGGCGGATGTCGTTTTAGCCAGTGTGAGTTGGCAGCAGAACCACATCAGCAGTTTGTGCCAACAGGTGAATGTCCCATGTGTTTACGTTTCGGAGTATGCGTTTGAAACACGGATGCAGATCGAAAAATCACGTGTGAACAACAAACTGGTATTGCTACGTCGCTGGTTATGGAATCGAAAGCACGAAGCTTTGCATCGTAAGGCCTTGAGTCTTGCTGCCGGACTTCAAGCCAATGGCACACCGACCTACAACGACTACCTGGGGTTGGCTGGTGATTCTCTGCTTTACTTTGATAGTCGCGTTCATCGCCAGGATATGGCAACCCAGGATGATATTGACATCCGCTATGCCGATCTGCACAAGGGCCGTCCCATGCGGTTGGCCTTTTCCGGGCGACTGCTTCCCATGAAAGGAACGGATGATTTACCACGGATTGCCAAGGCGCTCAAGGATTTGAATGTCCCGTTTTACATGGATATTTACGGTGGCGGTGAACTTGAAACCACGATGTTCGAGCAGATTCGAAAACTCGGGTTGACTGACTGCGTGAATATGTGTGGTGTGGTGGACTTTGCCAGGGAATTGCTGCCGACCATCAAGCGTGAGATTGATGTCTTTGTCTGCCCGCACCGTCAGGGTGATCCATCATGCACGTATCTGGAGACGATGAGTTGTGGCGTTCCGATTGTTGGCTATGGCAATGCTGCCTTTTGTGGTGTCACTGAGCATGCCGGTGCAGGTTGGGTGACACCGATGAATAAGCCTGAAATCCTGGCCAAGCAGATTGCCAAGTTGCATGAGAATCGTCGTACGATTGTTGAACATGCCACACGGTCATTGCAGTTTGCGATGAATCACAGTTTTGATGACACCTTTTCACGACGTGTTGATCATCTGCTGATGTTAGCCAAACCTTATGAACAAAACGGGGACCATGAAAGAACTCAAGTCAAACGCAGCATGAGACAAGAGGGGAGCGTCGCTACAAAATGAACACCGCCAGAAACAATAAGAAAGTCCTGCTTTTAGCGGGTGGATTGGGGACACGGTTAAAGCCGTTGACTGATGCGACCCCCAAGTGTCTGATCGAGATTGCTGGCAAGCCGCTGCTGGATTATTGGTTTGACCGCTTTGCTGCTGCCGATCTGTTTGATGTCCGAATCAACAATCACCATTTGCCTCTG
>PAIY01000010.1 GCA_002704825.1 Phycisphaeraceae bacterium | reverse complement strand
CGGTGCTGGCCGAGGTCATCGGTGAACTGGTGCCGGTTCATATCGTGGCGGTTGAGAAAAAAGAACCTTATCGCTGCGGTGTCTGGGTGATCAGTGACGAAGCGCTGCACATGGCCCGTCAGGAAAACCAGGCAGCCATCAAGCGATTACTGCTCTGCCGCGAACACAACCATTGGCCCACCGGCTACGAGGACATCCGTCTGCTCAGTGCCGCGTAACCCCACCCCGGCCCCCGGAACCCCCGGAAGTTTGTCACCTCTCCCCGCCCCAATTTGTTCATGGGGCGGGGAATTCGGAGCAGGTGACGTTTTGTATTGGTCACGATCATCATATCTAGGAAATTGATTCATGTCCCTATTGCAGCAAGTCCACACTGGCAAACGTCAATCACCACCTCGCATCATCCTCTATGGCACCGAAGGTATCGGTAAATCCACCACGGCTTCGCAAGCACCGAATCCCATTTTCATTCAAACCGAAGATGGTCTGGATCAGATCGATTGTGCGAGTTTCCCACTGGCCACCACCTATGACGATGTCTTCAATGCCATTGACTCGTTGATCAAGGAACAGCACGAATATCAGACGTTGGTGATCGATTCCCTTGATTGGCTCGAACGCCTGATCTGGGATCGCTTGTGCAAAGACTACGGCGTCAACAGCATTGAGAAGGTGGACGGCGGTTTTGCTCGTGGTTACACCCATGCCTTAACGCACTGGCGCATGCTGCTTACTGGCTTGGATACGTTACGCACCAAGCAAAACATGTGCATCATCTTGTTGGCCCACGCCAAGGTCGAGACTTTCTCCGATCCGGAAGTCGGCGCGTATGACCGGTTTTCCCCACGTCTGCACAAACATGCCAATGCGGTGATCACCGAGTGGGCTGATGCGGTGTTGTTTGCCACGCGTAAGATCATCACGAAGACCGAAGACGCTGGCTTCAATCGCAATCGCACGTTGGCATCTGGTCTGGGCAAAGATGGTGGTGAGCGCGTGATGCGTTGCGTGGGTAGTCCTGCCTGTATCGCCAAGAACCGTTATGGCCTACCCACGGAATTGCCACTGTCATGGTACGCCTTGATGGAAGCGATGATGCAGGCCGATACGCCTACGTCCAACCAAACCACCGAACACAAACATTAACCCGTAAAACACAGTCTTTTTGTCAACAACCATTTTTTAATTGATGGAGGAATATCCCCATGGCTAATCTCAATGGCTTTAATGCAAACGATGTCGAACCCAACAGTTCATTCGAACCGATCCCGGCAGGCAAGTACCTGGCAGCGATCACTGCATCAGAGACCAAGGAAAACAAGGCAGGCAATGGCAGCTACCTCGAATTCACCTTCTGCATTCTGGAAGGCGCTTGCAAGGGCAGGATGCTATGGGCTCGTCTGAACCTGGACAATCCCAATGCCACCGCAGTGAAGATTGCCCGTGGCGATCTGTCAGCCATCTGCCGGGCGGTCGATGTGATGCAGCCGCGCGACAGTGTCGATCTGCACAACCTGCCCATGGTCGTTTCGGTCAAGCTGAAGAAACGGCCGGATTCCGGTGAACTCTCAAACGAAATCCGTGGTTTCGAACCCAAGCAGACAGGCAACACTGACAATCCGGCATCTTCCCAACCCCAGCAAACCACCACGTCCGGTGCGTCCGCACCGTGGAAACGCTAAGGAGGTGTCACATGGAATTAGTTTTGCCATATCCACCGTCGGTCAACCATTACTGGCGGCACTTCAAAGGGCGAACGCTCATCAGTCGTCAAGGTCGCGCCTATCGCCAGCAGGTGATGACGCAGTGCCAGGGCTTTGGCGGCCAACCCCCACGGGACGGTCGCCTTGCCGTGGCGATGGACGCCTTCCCACCAGATCGGAGGCGACGTGACCTGGACAACATTCAGAAGGCGTCGCTCGATTCGATGCAGCACGCGGGCCTCTATCTGGATGATTCACAAGTGGACATGTTGATTGTGCAACGTCGTCTCCCCATTTCCGATGGCCAACTCGTCGTGCGAATCCAAGAGTACCCGCTCCATCGTTGTCCGTTATGTGGCAGCCCAATGTCCAGCCTTGAAAGTGAATATCTCAATGACAACTGAAATTCAAATCCAGACACTCAAGCTCGATCAGATCCGCATCGACGGTGGCACCCAACCGCGCGTGGCCATTGATGAAGATGTGGTTGCTGAATATGCCGAGCTGTACGCCGAAGGTGTCGATTTGCCAGCAGTGACCGTGTTCCACGATGGTTCAACCTACTGGCTTGCTGATGGCTTCCATCGGTACTGGGCCAGTAAACGAGCCGAACGTGAAGCGATTGCGGTTGATGTCCAACAAGGGACACGCCGCGACGCCATTCTGTATTCCGTCGGTGCCAATGCGTCTCACGGCTTGCGTCGGACTAAAGAAGATAAGCGTAAAGCTGCGGCGATCATGCTCGAAGACGAAGAATGGTCGCAATGGTCAAACCGTGAAATTGCCAGACGATGCGGTGTTGATGAACGCTTAATTCGACGTACGCGAGAAATTCTCACTGCGGTTAAACCGCAGTTAGAAAAAAATTCACCACGTACATACAAAACAAAACACGGCAGCGTTGCCCAAATGAAAACGGGCAAAATCGGTTCTTCATCGAAATCTAAAACACCACGCTTTGGCAAAAACGCTTATCGTCCCAAAGCCTGTCACAGTGAAGACGGTCCCGTCCCCATGCGGGCCATCTCGTTACCTCTGAAAAATCCCATCCAAGCGGCCCGGAGCATGATCAGCATCTACGGCGATGACTACATGCGCCAGGTTGCCAATGAACTGAATCGAATTTTCCAATCCCAGAAAGGACTCGCGCATGATTGCACAACCCACGAATAGCACGGAACCACAGATCCAGACCACCTTCATGAACATCACACCGGACATTGCCAGCCAGTGGCTTGAGGGTAATGTCCGTAACCGTCGCATCGACCAGAGGCATGTCGAATGCCTTGCCCAGGAAATGTTGGCCGGTCGCTGGAACACCACACACCAGGGCATTGCCTTCGACACCAATGGTACGTTAGTCGATGGCCAGCACCGACTCTGGGCCATCTTGCAGGCGGGGTGTGCCATTCGTATGGCCGTGTCGTTCGGCGTTCCGGTAGGCAACATTGATGCTATCGATGGCATGAAAGCACGCAGGGTCGTGGATCGAATGTCTCTCACCGGCATGTTCGGCAGCGAAGGTGTGACGTCCTACCACGCATCAACCTTGCGTGAAATGTACCAGTGCCTCAATCCCGGTCGCAAGTTTCCGTATCACGAGGAGATGGAGTTGATGACCATGCACATCAACGCGATTCGTTTTGCGACGGCACACGTGGCGACCAAGGCCAGGGGCATTGCGGTGGCCCATGTCCGTGCGGTGATCGCGCGGGCCTGGTACTCAGTTGACCATGATCAACTGGCCCAGTTCTGCCGGGTCTTGTCCACCGGCATGCTCGAAACCACCTGCGATGCCACCATCATCAAGCTGCGTGACCAACTGATGGCAACAGGCAGCACGCGTAATCGCACAATCCAGAAGGAACTCTACGGCAAGGTGGAGCGTGTGCTGACGCACTGGCTCAACGGTGAAACCCGGTCGGTCCTGCGCCCGGTAACCAGTGAGCAATTCATGCTGCCCGAGGAGGTGGTCGATTGATACAGGCTTGTGCCCAACAACCTGTGATCACCCTGCGCCCATATCAGGCTGAAGCGGTGAACGCTGTGTATGAGCATCTGCGCTGTCGGGATGACAACCCTTGTGTTGTCATCCCGACAGCTGGGGGTAAGACACAGATACTTTCCACCATTTGCCGTGATGCGGTGCAGAAGTGGGATGGTCGCGTGCTCATCCTGGCTCATGTCAAGGAATTGATTGAGCAGGCCGTGGACAAACTGCATGTCATGGCACCCGATCTGTGGCACCAGATCGGGTGCTACTCGGCGGGGCTCAAGAGCCGGGACACCGACCATGCGATCATTGTGGCCGGGATTCAGTCGGTGTATCGCAAGGCGGCTGAGTTGGATCGCTTCGATCTGATTCTGATCGATGAAGCACACATGATTCCAACGGGTGGTTCCGGTGGCGAAGGAATGTACCGGCAATTCCTGGCTGACGCCAAGGTGGTGAATCCCAACGTTCGGCTTGTCGGTTTGACAGCAACGCCGTACCGCATGACCAGTGGAACGATTTGTGGTCCGGTCCCGGAACATCTGCTTAACCATGTGTGTTACGAGGTGGGTGTTCGTGAGTTGATTGCTCAGGGTTACCTCTGTCCGTTGGTCACCAAGGCTGGGCGTCGCAAAGCTGACACGTCCAACTTGCATATCCGTGGTGGTGAATTCATTGCTGGTGAAGTCGAAGCGTTGATGGATGACGATGGTCTTGTCCACTCAGCCTGTCACGAAATCCTTGAGCAAACACGTGATCGCCATTCGGTGCTGATCTTCGCTGCGGGAGTCAAACATGCTTTGCATGTGCAACGCATCCTGGAGGAACTGGGGCATAAGTGTGGATTCGTCTGTGGTGAAACCTTGCCCTTTGCACGGGACAAGACACTCAACGATTTTAAGAATGGCGATCTGAAATATCTGGTCAATGTCAACGTGCTGACCACTGGGTTCGATGCCCCCATCATTGATTGTGTTGTTCTTTTGCGTCCAACTAATTCCCCCGGTTTATTTTATCAATCTGTGGGGCGTGGATTCCGGTTGCACCCGGATAAAACCAACTGTCTGGTGTTGGACTTTGGTGGCAATATCCTGCGTCATGGTCCGGTCGATGCATTGCAGATTAAGGATAAGTCTGATCGCAAAGGCAGTAACGAAGCACCTGCCAAAGAATGTCCCAACTGTCAGGCATTGATCCATGCATCGTACAGCGTGTGTCCGGATTGTGGTCATGAATTTCCACCACCTGAGCGTGAAAAACATGACGGCAGTGCGTCAACAGCAGGTGTGTTGACCGGTCAGGTTACCGAAACCGATTATGACGTGGGTGAGGTGTATTACAGCATTCACACCAAGCGTGGAGCACCACCGGATCATCCCAAAACCTTGCGTGTCGATTACCGCTGTGGATTTAACGAATACCACAGCGAATGGATATGCGTCGCCCATCCCAAGGGCAGCTATGCCTGGCAGAAAGCCAGCACATGGTGGCAGGCACGATCAAACGAACCGATGCCCAGCACCGTAGAGCAAGCTGTCGAACTGGCTGAAAACGGTGCATTGGCCCAACCGTTGTCCATCACCGTGCGATCAGTCACTGGTGAAAAATTCGACCGCATTACCAATTATGAATTGGGTTCCATTCCACCACGCAATGACGGTAGCGATGAACGTGAACCCGTGGTCAGCACGGCATCGCCCGATCAACCGTGGACTCAATGGCCCGATGACGATGACATTCCTTTTTGAAAGATTAGCTTATGAATACAACATGTCTTGAAAACGATCCCGTCATCATTGATGACGAATTCCAAAGCCTGATCCCACCGTTAACGGATGAGGAACTCACGGGTTTGGAAGAGAACCTCTTACGCGACGGATGCATCGATCCACTGATCGTGTGGGCAGAACAATGCATTCTGCTGGATGGCCACAATCGTAAAGCCATCTGTGATCGGTACGGTATCGATTATGAATTGCATACGGTCAGCTTGCCTGATCGTGCAGCTGCTGCCGACTGGATTGATGCGCATCAGCTGGGGCGTCGCAATCTGACACCGGCCCAGATGAGTCTGCTACGTGGGCGGCGATACAACCGGATGAAAATGAAGTGTGGTGGAAACCGGCGATATGGTTTTACCGGTGCTTGTAATCATCAATCGAAAACAGCTGACCGGCTTGCTGGGGAATATGGTGTGTCACATGCCACCATTAGTCGCGATGCCCAATATGCTGATGCAATTGATCGTCTTGGCCTGCAACGTCAAGCGGCTCAGAATAAATTCACCGTTCCACGTAAACAAGTTGTGCGTGCGGCACGTGCTCTGCCGAAAAATGCAACAGGCCAACAAATTCGACAAGCACGTGAATCAGTTATTCAACCTTGTGCTTCCGATGTGTCGCATGTCAGTGAATGGTTTACCCCAGCGGTCTATGTCCAGCGTGCTGCTGATGTCATGGGCCGGATTGATCTTGATCCAGCATCGTGTGTTGTGGCCAATCAAATTGTTAACGCTGCTCAATATTACACCGCTGACGAAAATGGTCTGAATCTGCCATGGTTTGGTCGCGTGTTTTTAAACCCACCTTATACCAGGTCGCTCATTCAACCGTTCTGCAACAAACTGGTTGAGCAATATCAAGCAGGCCATGTCACACAGGCAATTGTTCTGGTCAACAATGCAACGGAAACTCGCTGGTTCCAGGCATTGCTGTCCGTCGCGTCAGCAGTGTGCTTCCCGGTGGGCCGTGTGCATTTCTGGCATCCGGATAAACCCACCACACCGATGCAGAGTCAGGCCGTGTTGTATCTGGGTGACAACACCGCTGGCTTTACCACAGCGTTTAATGATCTGGGCAATGTCTGCTACATCGCGCGATGACAACACCAGCATTCAATACCGATTCACTCAACCTCATGGAGATACATTATTTTATGTCCGAATCTTTACCCATTGCTCAAACCTATTTGAATACAGGCCTGTCAGTCCTGCCTGCTATTCGTGCGGAAAAACGTCCAGCCATTGGCAAGTGGAAACAATATCAGCAACGATTGCCGCTGGATGCCGAACTCAACTCCTGGCCTTTCAATGATGCCCTGTGCATCATCTGCGGCACTGTCTCCGGCAACCTGGAGATCATCGACTTCGACGGTGGCGGTGAATTGTTCCCCGCGTGGATGGATCGTATCGATCCTGATTTGCGCGATCATTTGGTGATCGAATCGACACCTTCCGGGGGGATGCATGTGATCTACCGCTGTGATGTTCCTGTCTGTGGCAATATTAAACTGGCCCAACGCAAGGTCGATGACAAGGTGCAGACTCTCATCGAAACCCGTGGTGAAGGGGGATTGTTTCTCTGTTCACCGACGCCGGGTTATGAAATGATGCAGGGAGACTTGTGCGATTTACCTGTTCTGACGGAATCACAACGCGACACGTTATTACGAACCGCATGGGAACTCAACGAGTATTTACCGCCTGTAATTGATGGTGCGAATGTCAACCAGACAGCGTCGCACAATTCGCATATGTGCCAGATGTCTTCGAACAACGGCCATTGTGCGACGGATAACTCACATAATGCCCATAGGCCCGGTGATGATTTTAACAAGCGTGGTGATGTACGTGACCTGTTACGCACGCATGGTTGGACGCTGGCAGAACCCGGCGACAATGAATACTGGCGTCGGCCTGGTAAAGACACCGGGTGGTCAGCCACGTTGAAGGACCGGGTGTTTTACGTCTTTTCCTCCAACGCTGATCCGTTTGAACCCGACCGGGGATATTCACCATTCGCTGTGTATGCATTGCTGGAACATGGCGGCGATTTTGCTGCTGCCACCAAGACGCTGGCGCTATACGGGTTCGGTGATGATCTCAATGCCGTGGACAATTCTGATGTTGACCTTTCGGGCATCCTTGCCGGTGACGATTCAGATGATTCGGAATTCGTGATTCCCGATCCTGGACCGATTCCCGAGCATCTATTCCGCGTGCCGGGATTTGTCGAGCAGTTGATGGATTTTACGCTGGCCAATGCACCGTATCCCAACGTTGGCCTGGCATTTTGCGGCGCAATGGCGTTGCAATCCTTCCTCTGTGGCCGCAAGGTTTGTGATGCCGGTGACCTGCGTCCCAACATCTATCTGCTTGCCCTGGCCAGCAGTGGGACGGGTAAGGATTTTCCTCGCAAGGTTAATTCCAGCGTTCTGTTCGAAACCAATCAAGTAGCATCACTGGGTGATAAATTTGCCAGCGGCGAAGGTATTCAGGATGCCCTGGCTCGCACCAGCGCCATGCTGTTTCAGAATGATGAAATGGATGGTGTCTTGCGCCAGATCAATATGGATCGAGAAAACCGCCGCGAGTCAATTCCCAACGTCTTGCTGACACTCTATACCTCGGCCAACGACGTTTATCCGTTGCGTGTCAAGGCTGGGCAGAAGGAAGCAAGCCATATCGATCAACCGCACCTGACGTTGTTCGGCACGGCAACGCCTCAATATTTTTACGAGTCGCTGTCCCAACGCATGCTCACCAATGGCTTCTTTGCCAGACTGATCATCGTCGATATCGGCAAGCGTGGTGAAGGCCAAACCCCCGGGAGTGCACGCAACTTACCCGAGCCGATCATCCAGATCGCACGATGGTGGGCGGAATTCCAGCCGGGCACACGGCAAGGCAATCT
The DNA here is from genome assembly GCA_002704825.1 of Phycisphaeraceae bacterium. GTDB lineage: Bacteria > Planctomycetota > Phycisphaerae > Phycisphaerales > Phycisphaeraceae > UBA7800. The sequence continues at coordinate 4,277 of PAIY01000010.1, read as the reverse complement.
GATGGACATTCATCCTGAACCGCTTGTTGTGTCCCGCACACCTGAGGCAGAGGAGGCCATTGCTGATCTGCAACGCTTGACGGAACAGGAATATGACGAAGCCCATCATCGCAATGATGAGGTGGCACGTGTCGCATGGTCACGAACCCATGAAAATGCCATGAAGTTGGCACTGATTTACGCATGCAGTGTCAATCATGAAAATCCCACCATTGATATCCAAGGCGTTGAATGGGCCAAAGCATTTGCCATCCATCAAACTCGTCGCCAACTTTTCCTGGCCCAATGCTACGTTGCAGCCAATCCCTTTCATGCTGACTGCCTTAGACTGATCCGCAAGCTGCGTGAAACCACCGACCAGCAGATGGAACATAGCCCATTGCTCAAGGCCATGCACATGAAGGCAGCAGACTTTAAGGAACTGATTCAAACGCTCATGCAGCAAGGGGAATTAGCCATCATCAAGGAACCGCGTGCCGGGGCGTCCAAAGTGATTTACAAACTGATTTGATGGTTTTCATGTTTCCCACACGTTTCACAAGCTTGGGAAACATGACCCCGAATTTTGCCAAAAACTGCCTGATTTGGGCTTCACGTTTCGCACGTTTCCCACCACGTTTCACAAGGTTTTGCGAAACGTGAGAATTGAAAAAATGCCTATAAATGTAGCCTTATATTTAAACAAACACTCTCTCTTCACACATATATATAAATGTCGCGCGCAATAGTATTTTACGCCCGTGTGCGCGCGAGGGGGGTGTGTGAAAGGTGATGTGGTAAATACGATGAAAGGACACGTATGAACGATACCCCGTTTTGTCATGACTGCCGGTTCTTTGTTCCCGAAGAAATGCTCCACAACGAATTACCGGATGCCCCCGACGCTTTCTACGGAGAGATGAAAGGCGAATGCCATTGTGAATGTCCGAAGTTGGTGACGCAGGTGATCCACGATGATGGTTACACGCGACGTGAACATACCGGCCAATGGCCGACGGTTCAGGGGTTCCAATGGTGCGGGCAATTCAGATCGAAGCATCAACCCACATCATCTGGTCATCCGACACTCAAACTTACATCGTGACAACCGCAACGCATGCCCCACATCGCCACACGTTGGCGCCTGTGGCGTTCGAGCTTCGGACGTAGCAAGGAGCCGCCAAGGCCGCGGTCGGCCACAGACGGGGACCATGCAATGGTTCCTTCCCCCCTAAGGGCTTTTCGATGGCGGCGGAACGAGACGACCAGTTAGACAGACTTGCCGAAAAACGCGCCGCAAAACATTCAGTAATCAACCACCATTTTCAAAGGAAAAATATGACCACCACTCAGGACATCGTTACTTCTAACTTCAAAGTTGAACTTCGCAACATCGAAGACGTCAAACCCTATGAACGTAATCCACGTTTGAATGACAAAGCCGTGGATGCTGTGGCAGGTTCACTGTCGGAGTTTGGATTCAGGCAACCCATCGTTGTGGACGAAGACGGCGTGATCATCGCTGGCCATACGCGCTGGAAGGCAGCAACAAAACTCGGCCTTGCCAAAGTACCAGTGCATATGGCCACCGATCTGACGCCCGATCAGGTGCGTGCGTATCGCCTGGCTGACAACCGAACCGGTGAAATCGCCGAATGGGATTTGTCCATCCTGCCCATTGAAGTCAGCGAACTGCGTGAAGGTGGGTTTGATATGGACGTCCTTGCCTTTGACGAAAGTGAACTGGGGCAATTGATCAATGCAGCCCAAGGTATACGGGAAGGTTTGACCGATCCGGATTGCGTTCCCGAGCCACCGGACGATGCCATCACACAACGTGGTGACATCTGGGTGTTGGGTAACCATCGACTCATGTGTGGCGACAGCGCATCAGTGGAAGATCTGGATCGTCTGTTGGACGGCGCAACCATCCATCTTGTTAATACCGACCCGCCCTATGGGGTCCGCGTTGAACCTCGCTCCAACAATGCCATCGCTGCCGGAAAATCGTCCTTCAAACAGACGCATCATCAGAAAATGGATGCGGCACGTCACCCGGGCAAATCCAAACCCACGCAGAAAAAACTCCGCCCCAAGGATCGCCCCCTGATCAATGACTTCGTGAGTGACGAAGAATTTGATCGGCTGCTAGATGCATGGTTCGGCAACATCGCGCGTGTCCTGGCACCCGGTCGATCCTTCTATTGTTGGGGTGGCTACGCCAACTGTGCCAACTACCCGCCGTTTCTGAAAAAACACGGTCTGTATTTTTCCCAGGCAGTCATCTGGGTGAAGGAACATCCGGTGCTGACACGTAAATGTTTTATGGGGAATCACGAATGGGCATTTTTCGGGTGGCGCGAAGGTGCTGCACATAAATGGTTTGCAAAAAATAACATAGGTGATGTCTGGAGTGTGCGCAAAATTTCACCTCAGAGCATGGTGCACTTGACCGAGAAGCCTGTCGAACTGGCTGTCCGGGCCATTCAGTACTCATCTCAGCCCGGCGAAAACGTCCTTGACCTGTTCGGCGGCAGCGGGTCCACAATGATCGGTTGTGAGCAGACGGGGCGCCATGCTTATCTGATGGAACTTGATTGCCTCTACTGCGACGTGATCGTCAAGCGATGGGAGGAATTCACCGGAAAGCAAGCACAGCGCATCGCTGCCGGTACTTTCGAAGCCACGGAGGTGACCGAGTGAATGGCATTGTGTTGAGCCTTTGTGATTACACCGGCAACATCGTTGAGCCCTGGCTCAAGGCCGGGTACGAATGCTGGATCGTGGACGTGCGCCATGAGTCGGGCATTCATCGTGACCCCCGGAACAGTCGACTGGTGCGCGTCGGTGCGGATGTGCGGGACTGGCTGCCACCGCGCCAACAATATGCCATCGCGTTTGCGTTTCCACCGTGCACGCACATTGCGGTTTCAGGTGCGCGATGGTTCCGACATAAAGGATTGCGGGCGCTTTCCGAATCGATTGATATTTTCGGTGCATGCGTGCGTCTCTGCGAATGGGCTGATGCACCTTGGATGGTTGAGAATCCGGTGTCAGTGATTTCCAGTCATTATCGCAAACCGGATTACACCTTTGATCCGTGCGACTACGGTGATCCGTGGACCAAGAAAACATGTCTGTGGACAGGCAATGGTTTTGTAATGCCGCCCAAGGATCGCGTCGACCCTGTGCTGGGCAGTCTCATCATCAAGATGCCACCGTCAGAGGATCGGCAGAATCTTCGAAGTGAAACACCCAAGGGTTTTGCGGAAGCGGTGTTTGCTGCGAATAACACTGATAAAACCCCGGCAGATACCGGGGTGAAGGGGGAGGTTGTTGAATGTGCTCAGTGATCAGCCAGATGCATGAATTCAATCATGGCATCTTCATACACAATGTCCGAAGCGGGGAAGATACGGCGGTGATGGACTTCAACGCAGCCGCGTTCCTTCATGAATCCGAGTGCGACGTTGACCTGCGTGTAGGGCGCGTCGATGGCCTGGACAATTTGATCGAGGGTAGTGCCGCCTGCTGCATAGTCCTCGATGGTGTAGGCGACCTCACGAAACACGTCGCGGGAACATCGGTGGACATAGTCGCGGCTCGGCTGTTTGGGAAAAACAACGTGCATTTCCAGGTGATCGTTGATGACTTGAAAGCTGACATTGCGATGTCGATGAGGGCGTGGCATATCTTATGCTACCTGCTCTTTGATGGTAAACATACCTCGCTCAGCCTTGACGAATCGACTGCCGTCGCCCTTGGTTTTGATTTCCCTTCCGATCGCCGCGTAAAGCGTGGAGGCAGGCGTCAGCCCTTTGCCCGGTTGCCAGAGTTTCTGCTCGATGGCCTGTTCGACGATGTCCTTGCAACGCATCGGTTCTTGTTTGCCTTGAGCCAGGATATGGGCCGCTGCGCTGAGCAGGCTCATGGGCTTGTTGTCCTGATCGCCACCTGTCGCGGTGGGTTTCCGGGGGTTGGCCGTGTTGTGTTTGGGGGCGCTGGTGGTATCTGTTGTCGCCTTGGGGTTGCGTTTGCCCGGGTTGGCCACGTTGCCGACCTGTTTATCGTCGCTGGCCTTTTTGTGAATCCGTTGGACGGAGCGGATTGTGATCTGCTTGCCGGTCTTGATCGTCTTACCCAGCCAGCCTGTGCCAGAGGGATGGGTTTCGGTGATCTGTACCGGTACTTGTTTGCCAGCGAGGCCGACGAGGTATGTGACGCCGATTTGAATGTCTTCTTGTTTCATGGTGATTTTGTCCTTGTGAAAATGTGTAAACAAAAATGCTCAGCGACTT
>PAIY01000009.1 GCA_002704825.1 Phycisphaeraceae bacterium | reverse complement strand
CAGGCACATCTGAAACTGCATCGCAAAGATGTGTATGTCAGCAATGCTTATCGCTTGATTCTGGACAAGCCGATTTCCGTTTCATCCGGTGATCTGGTTTCCTGCCCGGATCGTAACGGCTCGGGTTTTGTGGTTCGTAATAATCACATTGGTTTAAACCGTGCACGCGGGATTCTGATCAAAGCCAGTGACGGGGTGATTGAGAATAACAAGGTGGACCGCTCTTTTGCCAGCGGGATCGTGTTGGCACCGGAACTCACCGGGTGGATGGAAGCCGACTTCTCACGTGATGTCACCATCAAAGGCAATCACGTGATCCACGCCAATCGCATGATCGCCAACCCCGGCTACTTTTTTGCGGGTGCGATCAGTGTCTGTGCCAACCGCCCCATGCCTGCCGGCGGTCAACGCAACATCGTCATCGCAGACAACATCATCGAAAAGACGACCGGCCCTGCCATACAGGTGGTTTCAGGATACGACGTTGCCATCGCCGGCAATAAAGTCATCACCCCCAACGTCGCTGCTGGGGGCAACGGTTCGCGCTTCGGTGTCCCAGAGGATGCGGTCTTCTGGGTCAGCCAATCACAGAAAGTCATGCTCAAGGACAACACGGTCCAGACGCCCGGTGCGTACATGAAGCGTCTGCTGGTTGCCGATGAGTCAGCGGAGGTCTTTGCGACCAACGGCGTGGTGGTGGTGCCCCAAATCGAAAAGTGATCCCCCCTTTTGAGTTACTCTTATTGGTTTGACGCATCTACAGGATTCGTATCTCGCCGGTTGAAGGTTTAATTTCGGTGTACAGGCGACCCAAACGTGCAGAATTTCTCCCAGTCGCTACAATATTCGGCTCGATGAACCTTTTTATGTCCGAAGGTTCACCAACGATTATTTTGCATTAACCAAAGCAACCCTAAAAAAGGATCCGTCATGAGCTACGAAATTGATCATGTACACGCTCGCCAGGTGCTCGACTCACGTGGCAACCCGACCGTTGAAGTTGAAGTCCACACACTCGGTGGTTTCATGGGCCGCGCCCAGGTTCCAAGTGGTGCCTCCACCGGTGAAAACGAAGCGGTTGAACTCCGCGACGGTGACAAGAGCTACTACCTTGGCAAGTCCGTCAAGAAGGCCGTCCAGAACGTCAACGAAGTCATCGCTGGCGAAATCCTGGATATGGATGTGCGTGAACAGGAATCCATCGACGCATTGATGCTCGAACTCGATGGCACGGAAAACAAGGGCAAGCTCGGCGCCAACGGCATCCTCGGTGTCTCCATGGCCGTCGCTCACGCTGCTGCCAATGCAGTGGGCCTGCCCCTTTACCGCTATCTCGGCGGCAGTGGTGCCAAGGTTCTTCCCGTTCCCATGATGAACATCCTCAACGGTGGTAAGCATGCTGACAACACCGTCGACTTCCAGGAATTCATGATTCAGCCCTGGGGTTTTGAAACCTTCGACCAAGGCATGCAAGCCTGTGTTGAAATCTACCACGCCCTCAAGGGTGTTCTTCACGACAAGGGTCTTTCGACCGCAGTCGGTGACGAAGGCGGTTTCGCCCCGAACCTCAAGAGCAACGAAGAAGCGCTGCAAGTGATCGAAGAAGGCGTTGCCAAGGCTGGCTACAAGTTCGGCGAACAGATCTTCGTCGCCCTTGACCCCGCCACTTCCGAACTCTGGAACGAAGCTGAAAAGCTTGGTAAAGAAGGCTACTGCTTCTTCTCCAGCGATCCGGGTAACGTCATCAGCTCCGACGACATGATTGCCATCTGGGCTGACTGGTGCAAGAAGTATCCCATCCGCTCCATCGAAGACGGCCTTGCCGAAAACGACTGGGCCGGCTGGAAGAAGCTCACCGATGCCATCGGCGACAAGGTTCAGCTCGTCGGCGACGACCTGTTCGTCACCAACAAGAAGTTCCTTGCCAAGGGTATCGACAGCGCCACCGCCAACGCCATCCTCGTCAAGGTCAACCAGATCGGCACTCTGTCCGAAACCTTCGATGCCGTCGGTTTGGCCATGCGTAACGGCTACAACGCCGTCCTGTCCCACCGCTCCGGTGAAACCGAAGATGCCACCATCGCTGACATCGCCGTCGCCACCAACTGTGGCCAGATCAAGACCGGTGCCCCCTGCCGCTCTGACCGTAACGCCAAGTACAACCAACTCATCCGCATCGCCGAAGAGTTGGGCGACAACGCCATCTACGGTGCCCAGTTCTGGAACAAAGGCTAATTTAATTAGTCTGTAAAACAGAATTGCGTTAAGCAAAAATAAAAACCCTCTGGCGTTTAGGCGTCGGAGGGTTTTTTATTCTTTTTAATTAAATTTACTACGGCATGAATTGTTGCCAAATAGTAATAGTACATCCAGCTCAGCCATATTGATTTGTCATACTGCGTATGTTGATCAATTTTATGATGACGAATACCAAAACGATTGGCAATTTGAAACAATTCTTTTTCGTCGTTCTTGACCAACACTTTCTCAACTTGTGGGCGTAGATATTCCAACACATCTGCTAAATCACGCACGGCATCCCTACGATCATCTGAAGTTGCATGTCGACTTAAGTATTTTCTTGTTGCAGCATCAACTCTACCATTTACATTATCAGGATCAATCATCGGCAACTTTGCATTAACCAATGGTTGCAATACCTGATTGGGAAGGTGAACAATCTCCCCCTGTTTCGACAGTTCATATCCTTCATTATAGTCTTTTAGAATATCATTAAATTCATCACGAATTTCTGCTTTGGCATTACCTTCTCTAAATTCTTTGAAATGATACCCACAGTCGTTCCAACTGTGATACACACCGCTTGCAGTTATAGGTTCAGATATGTGATCATACAAAAATTCCATTAAATCAAAAATTTGATTCTCGGAATATTGTTCCCAGTAGCTCCATATTGGGAACAAGTTCTTTTGCCTTAATTTTCGAAATGAATACAGCTCAATATCGCCACATTTTCCCGGTTCATACCCATCAGTGCAATTGATGCCCAAATATTCTTGAAAATAACCACGCTCAGAGTACGTGTTATAAATTGATAGAAACATTTGCCGAAGCAATTCTAGATTAATTTGAACTTCATCTTTAATCTTACCGTTTCTAACAGAATAATATCTTCGATCATTCATCATAAATCTCTACTAGACTTTACCGACGAATCGTCACCGTCGAATCTTTATCCACCATCATGTAATACACCCAGACGAGGTCATCGGCTCGCATGCGGATGCAGCCCATGGACATTTGTTGGCCGATACTGGCAGAATCGGTGGTGCCGTGGATGCCGTAGCCTTGTTTGTCTTGGGTATTTTCACTGGTGCCTTGCAGGCCGATCCAGTATTCGCCGATGGGGTTGTCCGGATCGTCGGGTTGGTAGAGCTTGCCATCACGCGGGTCGGACCAGGATGGGTTTTCGACTTTGCTTCCCGGTCGGACGCGCCATGTGCCCACGGGGGTGGAGTCCTGCTCGCCCAGACCGATGGGGTAAGTAGCAACGTAGACTTTGTTGGCCTTGTCATCTTCGAGATAGACATCCATGAGGTAGTCGGACTTATCGACGATGGCATGGAACGGGCCTTTGATGACCTTGAGTTTCATGCCAGCCCAGATGCGGGTGGCTTTGATCTTGTTGATGCGTTCCAGCAGTGGGTATTCGGTCTTGTAACTGCGAGCAATCGGGCCGAGGTAATCACCGGTGCGGACCAGATGCTGAGCGACCACGGGGTCACCTTCCAGAACACGCTTGGAGAAAATCAAATCGTCACTGAGCGTTTTGAGACTAGCTCGGATGCGGCTTGCCTGGCTGAGAGTGAGCTTGTCATGCTGATCGAAAATCAGGTTACTGAGTTTGGCACGGGCCTGGAGTTTCTGACCAGCGTTGAGCATGCTCATGGCCTGGGCAATCTGACCCGCGATACTGGCATCTTCGGCGAGAATCGGGACCGCCGGCGATAACTCCGGCGTGCCGGGGACAGGCTCGGGGGTGTCGATGCCGACCGGTGTCGCGTTATTCTGATTGGTTGCCGCAGGTGTCGGCGTGACAGGCTGCGGCGGTGTCACGGATTCAACCGAAACCTCGGGCAATGGAATGAACACCGGCTTGATCGGCTGATCCACTGGCGTCTGGGGGTTGGCAGCAGGTTTGGGATCGTCATACACCAACGGGTCGGGCTCATTGCGTGAGGTTTTCAGCGTCGATGTCGGTGGCGGGAACAGATGCACAGGCTGATTGTCTGTCGTGGTCGGCGACGCATAGGCATTATTATCCGTCGGCGTGGTCACCAGCGTTGAATCGACTTCATCGACGCCCTGCTGCGGTGAAAACCACTTGGACCATGCGTAATAACCACCACCACAGATCACCGCAAGCAGGATCAGAGGCAGTAAAAGCGACGGCCCTTTACCACGTCTGCGTTTGCGAGTGACCCGAGCGCCGGGGCCTGAGATGCGTCCAACTTGTGAGGGTAATGTCATTCTTATCCGTTCCCAGCAATCATAAAATCAATCCCGATCCCCACTCTTATTTGTTATCGGGCGATTGGGCATTATCCGTCGAACTTTTCTGGTTGGCAATCCACTCGAGAAATTGCGATATCCGCTGCTCGTAACCCCGTTGTGTGGGTTGGTAATATTGCACGTCCACGCCAAGATACTCCTGGTCCACGTAGCCGGTTTCAGAATTGTGGGCATATTGATATCCGACCGCATGCCCCAACGCCTTGGCGCCTGCGTAATGCCCATCGCGCAGGTGTTTGGGGACGGGGACGGTTCGCCCTGCTTTGACATCGGACATGGCTTTGCCGATGGCAACGGTGCAGGCATTGCTCTTGGGCGCGGTGGCCATGTAAATCACGGCTTGAGACAAGGTCAACTGACACTCGGGCATGCCGATACGTTCGGTGATGTCATAGGCTGCAGCGGCGACGGAGATCGCGCGGGGGTCGGCGTTGCCAATATCCTCGCTGGCAAGGATCGCTATGCGCCGAGCAATGAATCGTGGGTCTTCACCGGCTTCGAGCATTTTTGCCAGCCAGTAAACCGCAGCATCCGGGTCACTGCCGCGCATGGATTTGATAAACGCGCTGACCGTGTCGTAGTGATCATCGCCGGTCCCATCGTAAACGATGGCTTTACGCTGGATGGATTCCTGGGCAACCTTCAGGTCGATGGTGATCGGCGTGTCATCATTCTCTACGCTATCTGTCGAACTGAGCACCGCGATTTCCAGACCGGTCAAGGCACGGCGTGCATCACCGTCGCAGAGCGTTGCCCAGTGTTCCAGGGCTTCATCGGTCACGTTGAGATTCAGCTTGCCAAACCCACGTTCGGGGTGTTGGATCGCACGTTTGAGGATGGTGAGCACCTGCTCTTTGTCATGTAGCTCAAACTGGAAAACCTGCGATCGACTCACAAGGGCGGAGTTGATGGCAAAGTACGGGTTCTCGGTTGTGGCACCGATGAGCGTGACCACGCCCCGCTCGACATCTCCGAGTAAGACATCCTGTTGAGCACGGTTAAACCGATGGATTTCGTCGAGAAACAGAATCGTCTGCCGGCTGTCCATGGCCAAGTGATCCTGGGCACGCTTGAGAATGTCGCGGACTTCCTTGACGCCCACAGCCACGGCATTGGCCTGCTCAAAGCGGCGTTGGGTGTAGTCTGCGATGAGTCGGGCGAGCGTTGTTTTGCCGGTCCCCGGTGGGCCATAGAAAATCACACTGGTCAGGCGATCTGCCTGAAGCATGCGTCGGAGCATGCGTCCTTCACCGAGCAGATGATCCTGGCCGATGAACTCATCGAGTGTGCGCGGGCGCATGCGCATCGCCAACGGCTCGGCACGTTGAAGATTCTCAGCTTTGCGTTGATCCCATAATCCTGACATGGGGATATGATAGCAGAGTCAAATCTGAATTTCGGATAATGGATTTCGAATCTTGGATTTGCTTTGAACAGATGATCCAACCGCAATGGACTGAATTTTGCTTTTTTTTAAATCCGAAATCCGAAATCCCAAATCAACAAATCAAAATTCCCGTTACCATACAGCCGTGAATGATTTACCCGTCATCCTGAAACTCACTGAGCGACGCTGCCTGATTGTCGGCGGGGGTAAAGTCGCGTTGCGCCGTGCCGAGTCTCTGGTGTCCGTCGGTGCGATTGTCACCGTGATTGCACCAACATGTGATGAGCAATTGCTTGCAATGAACGCGGTGACATGCCAGCAGCGAGCGTTCATCGAGTCGGATCTTGATGATTCGTTTCTGGTGATCATTGCAACGGATGACAAAGCGGTCAACGATCAGATCAACCGTTTGGCGGATGCGAAAAACGTGCTGGTCAATCGCGTGGATGATCCGGCTGCAGGTGACATCTCAATCCCGGCCCACGCCCATTGCGGGCCGGTGACCGTTGCAGTGCATACCAATCGCATCAGTGCCACCGCTGCAGCAGCGATTCGGGACAGTCTGCTTGAACACATCGACCCGGCGTGGCCTGCTTTACTTGCTGCTATGGCCCCCTACCGAACGCAGCTTCAGAAAAAGGTGTCAGACACCGTTTTGCGTCAGAAGCTGCTTAAACAGATGGCGGATGATCAGGGCCTTGAAATCATCAAGACCCAGGGCGTGATGCGATATATCCAATACTGTGAATCCCTGTTGGCAGACATCGGCGTCCCGAGTCCGGGGCCCATCACCAGCAAAGGAACAGGCGGGGAGTCGGAACGATGAATAGCATGATTACAACAGTTTGGCTGGCGTTGCTGGTTTTACTGGGGGCCTGGTGCAGTTACCGGAAATGTCGTCAGATTCATCCCCGGTACAAAGTCGATGAAGACGACGCGTATCACGCTATGACGGATCGCCTGTTCATTGTGTTAACGCTGGGTGCGATCGCCCTGTTTCTTTTTCGCGTGATTGCGATCCATCAAAGCTGGCGACCGTTAACAGCTCATGTCGATGGCTTGACGCTACTGGCAGGTCTACTTTGCCCAACGCTGATGTACCTGGAGAAACGCGGTAAGGCGCGGGGTTTATCCTACATCGGATACCCGGGGGTGACATTTGTGCTGCTCTGGGCCTTGTGCGCCAGTCGATGGTCTTTCCGTGCGTTTACGCCCGGTGATGTGATGAAGGTGGTGCATCTGTTTGCAGTGTATCTTGGCGCGTTGTCCGTGTTCATCGCTGCGATTTATGGCGGGACTTACCTGACCGTGCAACGTCGACTCAAGAATAAGACAGACCTGGGTCAGGCGAAAAAATTTGCAAGTCTTGAAACACTCGAACGCATGATTGTCATCAGCTCTGCTGTCGGCTTTGCGTTTATCAGCCTGGGATTGGTCACCGGGTTAATCAGCATCAGTTCGCTTCACGAGCAACGCCCCGGTGGTTGGTGGTATGAACCGAAAATCATTCTGTCCTTCTGTGTGTGGCTGATCTATGCGTTACTTTTTAATGTCCGACACACAACGTTCTTCCGTGGGAACCGGGCAGCCTGGCTGAGTTTACTGGGCTTATTTTTACTGCTGATGACCTTTGCCATGGCGCACACCTTCACCGACAGCGTGGAGCATTCACAGACACCCGTTCAATCTGCTGCTCAGGATCGGGAGGCTGATGGATGAGGATCACCTTACTGGGTGCCAATCATAGAACCATGCCACTGGCGATGCGCGAGAAGCTGGCATTGAGCCACAAGCATCTGCATCAGGCTTCGCTACAAGTACGCGATCAATTCCCGCATGCCGAGTTTGTTTTCATTTCAACCTGTAACCGTACAGAGATGTATGTTGCACACCCAGCGAACCTGCCACCGGATATTGATCAGATGCGATCGTTTTTGGCGGACTTCTGTGAAGTGGACCTGGCGGGGCTGACGGCAGCAACGATCCATCGCGAAAATGAGCAGGCGATTGGTCACCTTTTCCGCGTGGTCAGTGGACTTGAATCCATGGTGCTCGGCGAGCCACAGATTCTCGGGCAGGTCAAGCGTGCTTATGACGAAGCCTGCACATTCAACACAGTCGGCCCGTCACTGCATAAACTCTTCCAGCAGGCTTTAACCGTTGGAAAACAGGTCCGAAACCAAACCGGTATTGACGAAGGTCGCACTTCCGTCGCGTCTACTGCAGTGGACTTTGCCCGCCAGATTTTTGATCGGTTTAATGACAAGACCATCGTGGGCGTCGGTGCGGGTGAGATGGCTAAAGTCACCTTGCGTCATCTCAAAGGTTTAGAGCCTCAGCGAATCTGGTTGGTCAATCGCTCCATTGAACGTGCCCAGGCCTTGCTCGATCAACTTGAGATCAGCCGTGACCTGGGCGGTGTGCGTCAGTTTGATGACCTGCCTCAACTGCTTGTTGATGCCGACATCATCATCAGTTCCACAGCAGCGCCGCATCCGATCATCACCAGTGAGTTTCTCAAACCACTCCTGAAAAAACGTCGGTTCCGCCCGCTGTTTTTACTGGATATTGCTGTCCCGCGTGATGTCGAGCCCCAGGTTGGTGCATTGCGTAACGTGTATCTGTACAACGTGGATGACCTGCAACAGGTGGTCAACCAGACGCATCATGAACGTGCGGAACACGTCGCCCAAGCCGAGACGATGATCACCGAGAAAGTCCGTTCCTGCCTGTCACAGATTCAGCATCGAGACATTGGGCATTTGATCAAGGAACTGCGATCCAAACTTCATGAGATTGGTGAACAGGAAATGATCCGGACAAGTAACAAGATTCATGGCGTTGAAGGCGAGCAGTTGGAAAAGATCATTGAGCAGCATACCCAGCGTGTGATCAACAAAATTCTGAACATGCCCCTGACAGAACTCAATGCCAAGCGTTCGGAAGCCCCCCTTGGATTTTATGCTGCGGCCTTGCGTCGCCTGTTTCAGTTGGAACAGAATGATGACACTGCACATGACCATCCCCTGTTGAAATTTCCCACCTCTCCCGAGGCACCTTCAGCTCGTGACGAAGAGGCAACCTCATGAAACAAACTCCCGTTGAATTTGATTTTGAAGATAGCTCAGTCCCACATGTGATCTGGATATTACCAGGCATGTTGACGCTGATGGTTCTGGGCATCTGGATGGGAACACATGACGGACTTTCGCCGGACTTTTCGCAGTATCCGTTAGATCAGGCAGCTGCTCTGCAATCTCTACCCGGCGCGCGATTCTCCGGCGTGTTGTATCAGGTGTTCAAACACTTGCCATTGCTGCTTGTGATTTTTTCAGCCATGCTCGGCTATGGTTTACTGCTTAGCCGAATCCTCTTTGGCAAACTGCGGATCAGCCTACCCCTGGCCATTGGATTGGGGTTAGCGGTATTAAGCTTGATTAACTGGATCATGGGCGCGCTGGGTGTATTGAATCTGGTGTCGGCGTGGGGACTGATTGGTGTCGGGATCATTCTTGCCATCGTGTTGTTTTTCCTGCGTCAGCGTGAGAACGCATCGTCGTCCGGCGGCATGCCCATGTCGTCAAGTGCATGGCTTATTGCCTGCCCAATGATTGGGTTGGCATTGGTTGCCTGCTGCTGCCCACCGGGGACTCTGTGGAAGGTCGAAGCCTATGGCTATGACGTAACCAGTTACCACCTGCAGTTACCCAAGGAATGGATGGCAATGGGACAATTGCGTGGGCTGAATCACAATGTCTACAGCTATTTCCCCAGTCTCACCGAAGGCTTGTACCTACTCTGCGGGAACATGCTCGGCAGTGTGTATCGCTCGATTTATCTCTGTCAGATGCTGCATTTTTCAATGTTGATTCTCGCAGCGGTTCAGTTGGCGCAATTGGCAGGCAAGTGGCTTAAACCGTTCTCCGCCAATCTCACCGGCGCTGCGTTGATTGCGATCCCCTGGTCACTGATCGTCGGGAGCATGGCATACAACGAGATGACCGTCATGGCGATGGGCACCACGGCATTGCTGCTGCTCTTTGATGAAAATCTCAAAGCCAAAATGGCGGTGATCCTTGCTGGTGTGTGTGGCGGGGTTGCGACCTTCGCCAAACTCACCGCCGGGCCGATGTTGGTTTTACCCTTGACGGTGATGGTTCTCTGCAAAGCCAATGCTCAGCGTGATCGTCAAAGCTGGCATATGGTCCTGCTGCTGTTTGCTGCAGGATTGACCTTGTCCCCCTACTTCATTCGCAACACCATTCAGGCTGGCAATCCTGTCTTCCCGTTTGCAGCCAACTCACTGGGGGATGGGCACTGGGAACAAACCGATGTCGACCGCTGGAACAAGGGACATCAAAACGACAAGCCAGTTGGCGAACGTCTCAAAGCGCTGGGTTGGCAGTGGCTCGGGAACCAAGGCTATGCAGCGATGGGTGGCAAACAACGCATGCGACTCCCCGGCGCGATTGAATCACAGAATATCGCCCGATTTGATTACGAATGGGGCCTCTCCCCCTGGTGGGTCCTTGCAATCATCGGCGGTATCTCCCTGTTCTTCGACAGGAAATATCGCAAACTGGCGACCGTCCTGTTCGTGTTTCTCATTGTCCAATTGTTCTTCTGGTTACTGGCAACACATCTGCAGGCCCGATTCCTGATCTGGACACTTTTGCCCGGCTGTCTCATGCTCGGCGTTGGTTTTGGGCGTTTTGAAAACAGTGTTATTACACAAAGGATTTATCGCGTTGCCTTTGCTAGTCTGATCCTGCTTTCAACGAGTATTTCACTGAATGTGATGCTCTCTCAGACAACATCGCGCATGCCCGTCTGGCAATTTGCCGACTCACTGATACCCGAAGAGGATCTTGATCACATCGAGCTCGGTCAAGCCATGGCTGGTGATCACATTGTCAATCACCTGCCAGCGAGGAGCAAAGTCTATTTCGTCGCCGATGCATCGCGCATGCTCTATGTCCGCATCAATAACATCTATCACAGTGCCTTTGATCCATCCCTGTTGGGTGATCTAATCCGCAAAAGTAATGGCAACATGACAGAAGTCCGCGAACAACTCAAAGCCCAAGGCGTCACGCACCTTTATGTCCATTGGTCGGAGTTGGCAAGACTCCATGCGACCTATGGCTATGATGCGGATGTCACCGATACGTCACTTGCCAAGCTCACGCAAGATTGGCCCATCGCCTTTGAGATGCAACAGGTCATCACCATTTACACTCTCCCCTGATTCACGAACATCACAAGGAAACCTCATGTTTGGCTCTCATCTCTCCGTTGCCGGTGGCATGCATAACGCACTTAACGAAGCCCAATCCCTGAAGATGGATTGCGTTCAGGTCTTTACCAAGAACCAGCGTCAATGGACGGTCAAACCGTTGACGGATGAACAGATTAAATCATGGGACGATGCCCGCAAGCAAACCGGGATCACCGACATCGTCAGCCATGACAGCTACCTGATCAACCTGGCTAACCCCGACAAAGCCAAGCGTGATAAAGCCGTCGCCCTGTTCCGTGAAGAACTGCTTCGCTGTGATCAGTTGGGCATCCCCTACCTGGTGACACATCCGGGGGCGCATCTGGGGGAAGGTGAAGAGGCAGGCATCAAGCTTTATTGCAAAACACTGGGGCAGATTCACAAGGATCTGCCGGGTTTGAAGGTGATCACCTGCCTGGAAACCACCGCGGGTCAAGGCACCTGCCTGGGGTGGAAATTTGAACACCTTGAGCAAATGCTCAGTGACACAGCTCAGTCCGAGCGTCTTGGCATCTGCGTGGACACCGCCCACCTCATTGCTGCAGGTTACGATCTGACATCACGTGACGGTTGCGTGGGCGTCATTGATGAGATGGCTGAGAAACTCACGCTTGAGCGCATCAAGGTGTTGCATCTGAATGACTCGAAAATCCCATTGGGCAAACGTGTCGACCGTCATGAGCACATCGGCCATGGCACGATTGCCAAGGTTGCCTTCGCGCATCTGCTCTCTGAGCCGGCTTTGATGGACCTACCTAAAATTCTGGAAACCGCCAAAGAAGATCATCCTGACGGCAAGTCTTGGGACGTGGTGAATATCAAAACGCTCAAAGCGATGCAAAAACAAGGTATCAAGGCGCGTAAAGCGTGAAATGATCAGCTTTAAAACTCAAATTGCAACTATGCAAAAAATCTCAAAATACCCCCCTTCAACCCTTGACCTGCGCTCATCAATTTTGCATAATACAAGGGACGAACAACACGGGTCTCAGCAAAGGACCCTTCCTGGAAAGGAGCTATCCGACACAGGAACAGTGCAACATACTGGTGGCTAGAGAGTAGATCAGGCGAAGCAAAATACTCAGTGTTCGATATTATTCATTCCTTTATTTGAGAACTTCGTCCTGATCTTTTTTTATGCGCGGATTTAATCCGTGTATTCACCAGCTTTCATTTTAGTCATGTCTCGCAATTCAATTGCATACCGGGAGAGACGATTCTAATGCGCGATTTAATGATTTTCAGTTCGATAGTTTTATTCATTGGATTTGGTTTTTTAGCAATCTTCAAGTTTTCCAATCACTTGATCTGTGTTGCGGGCTATGTGCTTGCAACACTTACAACCTGCCTGGGAATTGTCTATTTCGGTTGGATGCCGTTTTTCGGTGGTACATATAGCCATGCAACTTATTTTGGCTGCATTGTCTTAATCATGGGATTGTGGGGATACATTCTGACCGGCGCAATGAACCTGCTTCTCAAATCAGAAACTTCTGCACCAATCAATCATCAGAGTAAGCTTTAGAGCTTCGTCATCAAGGTGGTTCATACTTGCCTAAATTCATCTCCTGTTGTCCAATACAAGCATGAATGAAGACACCGGTCAATTGTTTGTATTGGATCATCCTGTTGCTGCACATCTGGTCACGCGGATTCGTGATGAAGAAACACCAACGCCCCGCTTCCGGGAGTTGGTGGCACGGGTCGGAATGTTGCTTGCCTATGAAGCGACACGCGATCTGCCCACCAAGACGGTTAAAGTCAAAACGCCCATCAAGGAAACGGACGGCTATGTGCTGCAACTGCCGGTGACGGTGGTTCCGATCCTGCGTGCGGGTCTTGGATTGGCTGAGGGTGTCATGCAACTGCTGCCTCAGGCGGTGATGGGTCACGTGGGCATGTTCCGCGATGAAGAAGCACTCAAGCCGGTGAGTTACTACGAGAAGTTGCCCACGCAGATCGCTGATGGTCCGGTGTTGCTGATCGACCCGATGTTGGCAACCGGTGGCAGCGCCGCTGCCGCGATTGAACTTCTCAAAGGCAAAGGCTGCACAGACATTCGTTTTTTGAGTTTGATCGTAGCGCCTGAAGGTGTCGAGAAACTCACCACGGCGTATCCCGATGTGCCGATCTACACCGCAGCGCTGGATGAATGTCTCAACGACATCGGCTACATCGTCCCCGGTCTCGGCGATGCAGGTGACCGACTCTATGGCACGTTGTAACCGATCGCAAACATCTGCCATTTAGCCGCATCGCTTGCGATGCGCGTCATGGTTGTAACGTGTCGATGTGATCGCATCACAAGTGATGCAGCTAAATACCAGTAGGTCGACTACTCAACCACGCTGAAATAGCTATCATGTACCGACTATGAAAAAACGCATTCTTTCAGGTATTCAACCGTCCGGCCAGTTGCATCTTGGCAACTACGCGGGCGCGATTCGTCAGTTCGTCGACATGCAGGGCGAGTATGAAGTCTATATCTTCGTCGCTTCCTATCACGCTCTGACCTCCACCCGTGATCCGGAGGTTCTGCGCAATAACATCCGCCAGATCGTGATTGATTACATCGCCTTCGGCCTGGACCCCAAACAAGCCAACATTTATTTGCAACATGATGTCCCGCAGGTCACCGAACTGAGTTGGATACTCTCGTGCGTGTGCCCCAAGCACATGATGGATAAGGCAACCAGCTACAAAGACAAAACCGCCAAAGGCCTTGCGGCCTCGATTGGTTTGTACACGTACCCGATCCTGCAGGCAGCGGATATTTTGAGTGTGGACCCGGACTTCGTGCCGGTGGGTGAAGACCAGATTCAGCACATCGAAATCACACGTGATTTGGCGCAGAAGTTTAACCATCATTATGGCGAAACCTTTAAGCTGCCTGCTCATCGCATTCGTGCTGATGCCGGCGTGCTGCCCGGACTTGATGGTGAGAAAATGTCCAAGAGTTATTGCAACACCATCGACCCGTTCATGCCTGAGAAAAAGCTGCGTAAGCTGCTTAACAAGATCGTCACCGACTCTACACCAATGGAAGATCCCAAGGAGCCGGAGACCTGCACGGTGTACAAGATTTTCAAAGCCATCGCAGGCAGCGACGATCAGCGGACAGTGGATTTAGCCAACCAGTATCGTGCGGGTGGCATGGGTTACGGTCATGCCAAGAAAGCGTTAGCCGATCTGATTCTCGATCACTTCGGTGAGGCGCGTCAACGCCGCGAAGCGTTGATGGCTGATCCGGGTTATGTCGAACAGGTGCTGGCTGACGGTGCTGCAGCCGCACGCGAAAAAGTCGGCGAAGTCACCGAACGTGCCCGCAAAGCCGTTGGGTTATAACAACACCTCTCCACAATACAAACACCACACAGGCAAGCCCAACAGCTTGCCTGTTTTGACATTTAGCCGAGTTATCTTGACTCGGTTGGCTAGCTGGTTTGATCTAGCTGTTTGTGTCATTAATCGCCAAATTGAAATTTGATTCGTCATTCCCGCGAAGGCGGGAATCCAGTGGCATTTTGTGAACACTTGCAAGGTTCACTGGACTCATGCCTGCCCGGGAGTAACAGATGTGGGCGATTGTTTATGCGAGTTGCTATCAACGCCATCCCAAACAATCCGGCCAGGATAACCGGGCTAAGTGTTTTACGTTCGGACCATCTGATTGAGCGTCAGTTGCTTGTAGATGTCGCAACGTTCAAGCAATTCATCGTGTTTGCCCTGATCAATGATCTTGCCTGCATCCATGACGACAATCAGGTCCGCATCGACCACGGTACTCAAACGATGTGCAATCACCAGTACCGTGCGACCTTCACGAATGTTATGTAACGCTGCATTGATCTTGGCTTCGGACTCGGCGTCGATCTGGCTGGTGGCTTCATCGAGAATCAGGATCGCCGGATCACGGAGAATCGCCCGCGCGATGCAAAGACGTTGACACTGCCCGCCGGAAAGTCCCTTGCCCCCTTCGACCAGTTCGTAGTCATAACCACCGGGCAGATTTTCAACGAACTCATGGGCGTATGCGAGCTTGGCTGCTTCGACGATTTTTTCACGCGAGATATGCCGGTGGTTGTAGGCGATGTTATCTGCGATAGTGCCTTTGAACAGAATGGATTGCTGGGTCACGACAGCAATTTGCTGGCGAAGACTCCGCAGGTTGATAGTATTGATATCCGTGCCATCGATTCGAACGGTGCCTGCAGATGGTCTCATCAATCTCGGTAGAAGACTCAGTAATGTCGACTTGCCTGAACCATTGCCCCCGACGATGGCAACTTCCATGCCATGTTGAATCGACAAGCTGATATTTGACAGCGCGGGATTAGCCTGTGATTCATAGGTAAAGCTGATATTTTCAAACGCGACCGATTCATGGTGTTTTGCCAACGCAGGTAAATTTTTAGCTTGGATTCCCAAGGGTTCCTGGGGCATTTCAAGCATGTCGGTGATTCGGTCAGCAGCAGCGGAGGATTCGTGTAACTGGTTATTGAGGTTTGACAGTGGTTTGAGTCCTGCTGCCGAAACCGCCAATGCCATCAACACGGCAATCAGGTCACTGGTTGGTTGGTGTAAACGAAAGATCAACCAACCGGCCACACTTCCAACAATGACAACGCCCACCATGGAGATGATTTCAACAACCGGTGATGAAAGGGCGCGGGCGGTGCGCATTTTCATTTCGTCCTTGTAGAGCTTGCGGTTTTCGTCAGAAAAACGACGGCGTTCGTAGCCTTCAGCACCAAAGACCTTGACGACTTGAATTCCATTAACGGCTTCAAGGAGAATGCCAGCCAGTTTGCTTCGTCTGCCCAATGCTTGCTTGGATGCGCGTCGAATGATCTTGCCGAATTTACGCAGCAGGATGGCAATCGCCGGGGCGCCCACCAAGGCAAGGAGCGTTAATTTCCAGTTGAACCAGAACGCGGTCCCGATACCGGCAATGGCCTTGAGCATCTCACCTGCAGCACGCCCAAAAATCTCACGCAAAGCGTTGGCAAGCACGGCGGTGTCATTGGTCACACGGATGAGTTGATCGGACTGCCCCTGTTTCTGGAGTAGTTGGATATGACCGTTGAGGACACGACGCATCAGACGCGCCCGCCAGTTCATCGCGGTGCGCATCACCACCGTGATGACGATGTATTCATGTAGAAATCGACCAATATTGCCAATGACCGTCAAACAGAGAATGACCATCAAAACAAGGATAAAGGCATGCAGTGGGTCCGTTGGCAGATACGACGCCCAACGGTCAAGCGTGCTGTGAATGGATTGAATCGATTCTGCTGAAAGTAGATTCCAACCTTTTTCCGAAAGACCATTGGCTGCTTTCTGGATCGCGTCAATGACAGGTTGAACATAGTCTGCTAAAACCTGCCCCTTGTTAAAATCTTCAATGAGCAGTTCCGTCACCGCCTTGAGCATTCCAAGGCCTGCACCGAAACAAATGGCATTGAGCAAAGCTGCGACGAACGCCAACACGAACAATTTCTTGAACCGCAGCAGGTCTTTGGCAAGTTGTTTAAAAGCATCATTCATAATTTGGATCAATCGTCGAACGGCAATAACGCAATCAACCGCGCAGCAGGTTCAGGTAATCGTAAAAGTCGGGAAAGGTTTTGTTCACACAGCTTGGATCTTCCAGGACCACGCCCGGTTTACGCAGACCAATGACGGCAAAGCTCATGGCCATGCGGTGATCGTCGTACGTATGAATCGTCACGGATTCATCAGCAGGCACCATCGGATCAGCCGGCGGTGTGATGGTGATGTCGTCACCTTCAATGTCGACTTCAGCGCCAAGCTTCATCAACTCCACCTGGATCGCTGCCATGCGGTCGGTCTCCTTGACGCGGAGATTACCGACGTTGCGGATCGTGGTCGGGCCGTCTGCAAAGTAGGCGACCGCTGCAAGTGTCTGCGCCATGTCGGGCATGTGGTTTAAATCAATGTCAATGCCGATGAGTTTTTCACCTTTGGGTGGCGAAATGACAGTGATGCTATCCGGCTCGCAGATCACCGAAGCGCCCATCAATTGAAGCACTTCGGCAAAGCCGCTATCGCCCTGCACACTCCGAAAACCCAACCCTTCGACGGTGCATTTGCTATCGGGCACCACGGCAGCGGCAGCGAGAAAATAGCTGGCGTTGGAGGCATCGGGTTCGACGTGCATGTTCACTGCCTTGTACACACCCTGAGGCACCGTGATGGACTTGAAGCCCAGCGCGACATCCGCTTCGATGCCAAAGCGGTGCATCATCGCCAGTGTCATGGTGATGTACGGGATGCTGATGGGTTGACCGTCAAAGTGAATTGTCAGACCGCCAGGCAGGTACGGTGCGATTTGCAATAACGCAGAGATGTACTGGCTGGAGAGTGTCGGCTGTAACGTGATCTCACCACCATGCAAACTGTCGGGAGATGCGGTGATGGTTAATGGCGGGAACCCATCATTGCCGGTGTATTGGATGTCCGCACCAAGCTCTCGGAGTGGGTCAACGAGTTGAGCGATGGGACGCTCGCGCATACGTTGGATACCATCAATGGTACGCTTGCCTTGTCCCAGACAACAGGCGGCGGTGAGAAAGCGGGTGGCGGTCCCGGCATTGCCCAGAAACAGATCGGCATCAGATGTTGGGAAGCCGCCACCATTGCCGGTGATTTTCGCGGATGTCGAGCTGGTTGCCTGCCAATCGATTCCCAAAGCCACGAGCGCTTCACGCATGCGATTGGCATCGTCAGCAACGAGCAGGCCCGTGAGGTCACAGGTGCCGGAACTCAGCGCTGCAAGCAGCACCACGCGATTGGTCAGCGACTTACTCCCAGGTGGGCAAAGGCTCACCGAAAAGGAATCGGCTAAGGGTTCAATGAGCAGCGTATCGACCAAAGATCAGTCCGCCTTTCGGAACACAGCAACGATGTTTTCAATCGGGACAACAAACAAACGATTATCGCCTTCAAAGTCCACGGGGATCGCTTCCTTGGGATTGAACAACACCCGGTCATACTGCTGGATCGGATAGTCAATATCGTGTTCAACCTGTGCGGAGATACTCACTACGCGGCCGGTCAACGTCGGGATCTCAATCTTGTCCGGCAGGTGAATGCCTGACTTGGTCGTCTTCTTGTCCTGATCCTTGCGTATCAGGACGCGTTTGCCCAGCGGCTCGACAACTTCCAGAACCTGTTTGTTGCTAGGTGGATTGCTCATAGTCGGGATATTGTAGATCGAATCGACCGTCTTTGCACCCCCGGAAGTCCGATGAAGATGCTTTTGACTCTGGCTTTAACCACAGAGGCACAGAGCCACAGAGATTAAAAACAATGAGCCAATTTCTCTCTAACCCCCAGTGACGCTGGTGTAAGAACTTAAAGTGTTACGCATTCTGTTTGGTGATCCAATCCCGCAAATACTCGCCACCTAACTCATAGGCTTCCAGCGGCACGGCATGGCCAGACTCCGGCCAGATCACCGGCTTGGGGTGAATCGGGTTTTGTGCTACCAACGCATCAGCAAATGCCATGCACGCTTTTTCATCCACGCGTTCGTCCGACTCATTGATGGTGATCCAGATCGGTCGGTCGCAAACCTTCTCCAGCAGTGACATCGCATGCGATGGTTCATACAACGGATTGCCAGCGAGTTGCTCAAACTCCGTGAGTCTGGACAGGTCCGTCACCGGGCAAACCAAGGCTGCTGCCTGTACCCGATCATCAACTGACATCACATGCAAAGCAGAGATACCCCCGCGGCTTGTTCCTGCAATGACAACATGCCTGGGTTCGACGAACATCATCGTTTCGGTGACGTGATCAATCAGTGCTTTGCCAACCTGACGAATCTGCCCAAAGACATCAATATCCTGCTTGATGGCTGTGACAAAGGCTTCAAGTTCATGGCCCATGCTCTTGTCCGCCAACTCCCGGTGATAAGGCAGTGTGAAGCTAGCAGCGTAATGTCCAGCTCGAAGCATGGGACGAACCAACCCACCAAACGTGGTGTGACGCAATGCTGAGAAACAGTCATTCGCCAAATTCACGATTAACCACGGCTCATCGCAGACGTCATGCGGTGCCATCACCATCGCAGGCCAGGCGATACCACAGACATCAAGCTTGATGGACTCTTTGGTGAAAGTTTCAGACATGGGAAAATAAAATCAGTTGGCAGCCTGCGGTGTCGGCGTCTGCATCGCGGCATCGGGTTCGGTGACCTTAGCAGGTAATTCAATATCCAATTCACCAATCCCCTGCACGTCCAGTTTCAATGTCCACGGCGCATCACCCAGTGACAATAAGTTAAACCAGACATAAGTCTTGGCTTGCAATGAATTGCTACCACCTTGAATACCTCGATTGGGAACTTGACTACTTCCCGATCCAACATAGCCATCGGGCATGTTGCCAAGCGTACTGAAATCCACAGAGATTTGTTGCGGACGCTGAAGAGCAAGCGGCTGAATCACTTCGCCGTTACTGCGTAAAATTGATGCGGACTTTAAGTGATATGCTGATGCATCAACGATGACCTGAATCTTGCTGCCGATCTGAACATAGTCCGCACGGATAAACCGGGCAGATCCTTCCTCGCCTGCGGCATAGGGCAACGGCTTGGATGATTCGCATCCGACCAGTAACAATACGGCAATCATCCCGATAAAAATTCGCTGCATCATGTGGACCTGTCAAGGATAGAGGTTAATCTCGCTGAACAATACACGTATCAGAATACGGCGGTTTCAGGAATCTTCAAGTTGCCTCATCTGGAATTTGCATCTGCGCAAGGGTCCTGTGATACGCTATCAAAAGACTTGTCCATCCAATGCAACTTTCTTCCAAGTCAATTGTTCTTTGATACATAGGCCACTTAACCATAAAATATGATCCAACCAGAACCATCCTTTTAAATAAGTGATCACCATGCCCAAAAACTCAAAGATCGTTCTTCTCTTGGCGGTACTCGTCGCAGGTAACATCCTGCTGTGGACCTCCAACACCATGGCACGTCGCAGCGACGCTTTTGAACAGATCGGCCTGCTCACCGCACTCCGACGGGAACTGGTGGTCTCACATGTCGAAGAGCCCGATCAGGAGAAAATGCTCAAAGCCGCAGTCCGTGGCATGATCAGTTCGCTGGACGATCCCTACACCACCTACCTATTCCCCGAAGACATCAAGCAATTCGACAAGCATGTCGGTGGTACCTTCTCAGGGATCGGTGCAGAAGTCATGATCGACGAAACGCTCAACCGCGTGAAGATCGTCTCCCCCCTGGAAGAATCCCCCGCCTGGAAGTCCGGCGTCTTGGCGGGTGACATCATTTACGAAATCGACGGTGAAGACACCGAAGGCCTTTCCATCACCGATGCCGTCGATCGACTCACCGGCCCGGTGGGAACCGAGGTGACCATCGTCGTTCGTCACAAAACAGGCGAAAAGGAAACCATCAAAATCACCCGTGCGATCATCAACATCCAAACTGTCAAAGGCTTCACCCGTGACAAAGAACATCACTGGGATTACATGCTCGATCCGGTCAACAAGATCGGCTACATCCGTCTGACGCAGTTCAACAAGAACTCCGGCCCGGACATGCGGGCTGCTTTGGAACAGCTCAATGAAAATGGTGCCAAGGCCGTGATCCTGGATCTGCGTTTTGACCCGGGTGGCTTGCTGCCCACCGCCATTGAAGTCGCGGACATGTTCCTGCCCGGTGGCAAGAAAATCGTCTCTGTCAAGGGGCGTGTCGTTCCTGAAGACGTGACTTACTCAACCGATTCAGGCACCGTCTTTAAGGGCGATGTGGTTGTTCTTGCCAACGAATCATCCGCCTCGGCATCGGAAATTGTCACGGGGGCTTTACACGATAATCACCGTGCAAAATTCGTCGGCACACGCACCTTCGGCAAAGGCTCCGTCCAACAGGTTCGCCCGCTGGCGACCGGTGAAGGCGCCCTGAAAATCACCAACGCCTACTACTACCTGCCCAACGGTGAAAAGATTCACCGCGTCAAAGATGCCAAAAACTGGGGCGTCAATCCAGACCCCGGTTTCTATGTCGCCATGAGCCCTGAGCAGATCAAAGACATGCTCAAGATTCGCCGTGACAGCGATATCCTCAATGACGAAAACGGCTCGGAAATCCGCAAGGAAATCTCACCCAATTGGATCACCGACAACCTCAAGGATCTGCAACTGGCTGCAGGACTCGAAGCTGCTATCGGCAAGATTCAAAACGGTGAATGGCCCAAGGTCGGGACCGAAGGCACCGACGATGTCCGTAATGCCATCCTGCTTGAAAACCTGATCCGCACCCGTGAACTTCTCCAGGAACGTATGGATGAAGTGGAAAAGGAAATCAAGAAAATCGAAGCCGGCGAAAAGATCGAAGAAGACGATAAGCCCGTCGCTTCAGGTGCCATGAAAGATAAGACCGAAGACGCCGAGTTGGTGCCTGCGGAGTAATGTGATCCTGGGGGAATGTTATGCCAGTTGTTGGGGGAGCACCTGCCGGACCTGCGAGTTGTGGTTGCGCAATCATGACATACCTGCTGGTCTTGGTCATATTGGCTTGTTTTGTTCTATTCGCATACTTTGCATTTCAAGATGTTTTTTAGACAGTATTACATATGACCACCACTTCCTCCCTGATCCTTGCCCTCGAATCGAGTTGTGATGAAACCGCTGCATCCGTTGTGCGTGATGGGCGGGTGATTCTCAGTAATGTCATCGCGACGCAGCATAAGCTGCATGTCGAGTACGGCGGTGTCGTGCCGGAGATCGCAAGCCGGGCGCACATTGAGAAAATCCTGCCGGTGATTGACCAGGCGGTGACGAAGGCTGGCGTGACGTTTGATGAACTCGATGCCATTGCGGTGGGCAATCGACCGGGGTTGATTGGTTCACTGCTCATTGCTGTCAGCGCGGCCAAATCCCTTGCATGGTCACTGGGTAAACCGCTCATCGGCGTGGATCACGTGCAGGCTCATCTCTATGCAGCGGACCTGGTGATGGATGCTGACGCCCAGCTAAGCGAACCAGATTATCCCGCATTGGGGTTGGTTGTTTCGGGCGGTCATACGTGTCTCTATCACGTAACCAGTGCGCTTGAAATGACCAAGCTGGGTAACACGATCGATGATGCGGTTGGCGAAGCGTATGACAAAGCGGCAGTGATTCTTGATGCGGGCTATCCGGGTGGTCCGATGCTCGACAAGCTTGCCCAGACCGGTGATCCCAAGGGTATTGATCCCCTGCCGATTTCGTTACTCGATAAAGACTCGCTGGATTTTTCCTACTCAGGTTTGAAGACCGCGTTGCTTTATCGCGTGCGTGGCAATCCGTCAGGCAAAGGTAAGGATGTCACCTTCGAACGCTCCGCTTCAGATTTGACTGCTGATGAAAAAGCCAATCTCGCTGCGGCATTTCAGCAGGCAGCGATCGGTGCGGTGACGAAAAAAGTCAAACGCGCTTTGGATCAGATGGCAGAGCAAGGCAAGACACCCAAGCGCATTCTTGTGGGTGGTGGCGTGAGTGCCAACTCCGAGATTCGCAAGCAGATGCTGGCGTTGGGTGAGCAGCGCAACATGCAGGTGTGTCTGCCCCCCATGTCGGTGTGTCTGGACAACGCTGCCATGCTCGCGGGTCTGGCTCATCACCGTTTTGTTGCAGGTGATTTTGACACACTGGATTTACCGGTGATCGCAACTTCGGCGATGTGATTTTTTGAACCGCCAAGACGCCAAGATCGCCAAGGT
>PAIY01000008.1 GCA_002704825.1 Phycisphaeraceae bacterium | reverse complement strand
CGTGATTGTCGACGGTTCGAGTCCGTTCACCCGCTCTTTGACAACGGCTGACAGCAAATGTTAGCCGTTGTTTATTTTGCGCACGGGGCAAGAGTTAGGGTGAATTGGGGATTAATCTTAGGTGTGGTTCTTTTGTCAGTTCTTGACTGTAAACGCCTGTCCCAGACTGAGATTCGGCACTGGAAAATGACTGGAATCATAGCGTGCTGGATGCTTGTTTGACGATGGGTTAGCGAATGCTCTTGGATTTATCGTACGTTAATCGTACATGTTGTGAAAATTTCGTAAAATTTAACTAAACAAATGTTGACTGACGAAAATAACGGTATAAGATTGAAGCATGAGTGTAAGCCAACGTGACATTGCAATGGAGCTGAATCTTTCGGTGGCGACGGTGAGTAAATCGCTGCGCAACAGCCCCGAGATTCCAGCGACCACCAGGGCGCAGGTGATTGATGCCGCTGCGAAACTCGGTTATCGGGTTTCGCCGAATCGTCTGCAGGCCCAGGCTCAGAGAAACGCAGCCAAGCCGCAGAGCATTCAGGTTGGTTACTTGGTGCAGTCTGACGACTCCGCGAATTCGCCCAATGTCTATTCGTCATCCATGGTGCTTTCAGGTATCAGTGAAGCGGCACAGACATTGGGTGCCTCCCTGTCGGTTTACTATGTGCCTCTGAAGGATCGCGACCATTTGGATGATGAGCAGTGTCAGCCTGTTGCGATGCGTGAAGGTTTGCTTTCGGGGTTAATTCTCTACAACTATTATCCGCCTCAGATTGTTCGGTATCTCTCGACGTTAATGCCTTGCGTGCATGTTCTGTTTCGCACGCCTGGATTGCATGTCGATTGCGTGGAGTTGGATTCGGAGATGGCCATCGGGCAGTTGATGAGCAAGCTCTACGAACTGGGCCATCGGCGCATTGGCTATTTGGGGGGGTGGTCGGACCAGTCGCATGCCCAGGCACGTTTTGGGGCCTACGTGCAATCGCTGGTTCGTTTGGGATTAACTTTTGACCCAGCTATTTCATTGGATTTGCTCGACACGTTTGGTGCCGATCAGCAGCCGAGCCATGAGGTGGAAAAGTGCGTGGTCGAATTAACGAAGCAGGGCGTGACGGCGTGGGTGACCACCAACGCGCACCTGGCTTTGCAGTGGCATACCTGTTTGACACAAGCCGGGTTGCGTGTGCCAGAAGATGTGAGTTTAACCGGCATTCACGGTCAGCCTGATGCGTTGTCCGTGCCGAATATGACAGCGGTCGATTTGCCGTATGCGGACTTGGGACGGTCAGCGATGGAATTGGTCTTGCGGCGAATTCAGTGTCCGACGATGCCGGTTCAGCGGGTTGGATATCAAGGCAATTTTATCGAAGGTAAGACAGTCTCCAAGCCGCGCGTGATTTGATATTGGATACTTAACCCTGGTTTTGGGAAGGATTGTGTCATGAAACACAAGACAGCTTTCACATTGATTGAATTATTGGTAGTGATTTCCATCATCGCGTTGCTCATTGCGATCTTGTTACCCGCTTTGAAGCATGCCCGTGCTGCAGCTCGTTCGGTGTTGTGTCAGAATAATCTTAAGCAGAACGGAATCGCATTAACCATCTATGCCGATAGCTTTGATGAGATGTTGCCGATGTGTGCGCCCAATGGGGAAGGGCTCATGG
Organism: Phycisphaeraceae bacterium; assembly: GCA_002704825.1. GTDB lineage: Bacteria > Planctomycetota > Phycisphaerae > Phycisphaerales > Phycisphaeraceae > UBA7800. The sequence goes on along the minus strand of PAIY01000008.1, from coordinate 7,729 downwards.
GGCAGAATGACAGCACCAAGACGGATAATTACGATACCGGTTGGGCGCACCTGCTTGTCAAAGCTGGCGTGATTAAAATCAATCCTGCGATGGCATGCCCCGATACAAACTATACCCCTGGTCGTGCCGAAGCTTTTATGAGTAAGACATCGCTCATCGGGCAGTCCGGATCTTACTACTATCGTATACATTTGCGATACAACGGCCCATACAGCAAGGTTTTGAACCTTCGATATCCCAGGCCTTTCTCAATTCTTGGTGATAAGTACACCATCAATGGTTCGACGTTTGCTTCTACAAATCACACGATCCAATACGTTTATAACGGATTGATTTCCGACGGGCATGTGAATGTTGTCAAAGGACCTCTGGAAGGTTCCTGTGGTGTGAACTACTACATCCTCAATAGTGGTCTTTACTGGAATAAGTATCTTCAAGGTGGCGATACTGAATGATTGGTAATCATCTTTACTCTGCCTGAGTCTGGAATTTGTGAACATATTTAGTTTTGGAGTTAAATGTGAGTTTACTACGCACATGCGCGATTTGTATGAGTTTCCTTCTTGTCGGGAAGCTTGTTGCTCAAACACAGACACCTGAGCAAGCTCCTGTGACGCAGCTTATCGCGGGTTTTGAAAGTCCAGTTGATGATCTGGTCGGTTCGCCATGGAAACTTGAGTCCTATGGTAAAGGCGCAGTCGATCTGCAATTTCAGGAAACGGATCAGGCAATAGGCAAGGCGGCATCGGTTCACTGCGACGGTTCGGCAGGGCCCAAGGGACTGTTAATGCACGGTCTTTCCAAGCCAACAGATTGGACGCGCTTTGTCGAATTCTCTGTCAATGTCATGCGCCAAGGTACCGGGGAACCCAATCGCCTGTTTCTGCAGTTCTGGTCAGTTAACGAACAAGGTAAACGCGTCAACGAAACTGTGATGCTCGCACCGAACTTGCTTAAGACGCTCAAAAAAACAGGGCAATGGGTGACTCTTTCGGCCAAGCGATCTGCATGGTCCAGAACCAATTTTAAAAAAATCATCATCGTCAAATTTATTTTCGATGGCATTGATTCAGATGAAAATATGCACTTGTTTTTCGATCAGTTCACCGGCACATTGGACCCAAACTATAAAGAGCCACAAAAAGTAAGTCATCTACTCAAACCCGGCAGTATTGATTCACTGGTCAACTTGCCAGATGCGTTTTATCAACGATCCGGTTTGGAAAACATGCCACGGCTTGATTACCGTTCGATGACGATTGTCAACGTCCGTGATTGCGGGGCCAAAGGCGATGGGAAGGCCGATGATACGCAAGCCTTCGTCGAAGCCCTGGGGCAACTGACCGATGCGGATGTCTCTGAAAACGGCGGCATTGTCTATATCCCCGAAGGTGTCTACCGGTTTGTCCAGCCACGCGGGACACGTAATTTCTGGGTGGTTGGATTGCGTGACAGCAAAATCAACAAGCTGCGCAATATCCATTTCGTCGGGCAGGGCGAGGGCAGCATTATTCAGTTTGACTCGGATCTAAACAATGTGCCTTTCGGTTGGGTGTTTGCCGCAGCGGATAATGTCTCGTTACGCGATATGTCCTTCCGGTACTTCCCCACATTCGATGTTCGCGGTGGTTTGGGACGCTCAGGTTACAACGTGCAGTTCGGCGGATATCCCAGTGTCAATCCGCGTGATGTGAAAAATATCCAGATGCTTCGCGTACACTTTGACCAAGGCGTCATCGGGCCATGGGTGCAGAGCGTGAAAAATGTGTGGGTGGTTGGTTGCCAGGTGCGCAACACCACGGCAGATGGCATTCACTTTGAAGCTGTTCAACACAGTACCGCAGCCTACAACTTCGTCGAAAATACCGGCGATGATCTGATGGCCTGTATCTCTACTTCACACCCCAAATACCACGTCGAAATTTCCAACGACAACCGTTTTATCCATAACACGCTCATTGATTCACGCCAGGCGCGCGGCGTTGCCATGGGGGGCGTGGCGAATCAGCTTGTTGACAATTGGATTGAACGCGCGTCAATGCCAAGCATCATGTTCAATATTCACGGGCATAATGGAGCAGGCAATCCCATCATTGATGCATTGGTTGCTGACAACAAAATCTACTATGGCTCACTGACTGAACGCGATGACAGTCCGACTTCACATCGCTACGGTGGCATGATCAAAATGGAAACCCATTTGAAAAATGTCCGAATCGAAAATAACCTGCTTTTTGGCGGCGAATGCAATGGGATTTACTTGAATGTCGGTGCAATGCGAGCAGGACAAACGCTTGAATCACGTACCAATCACAACCTTCAGATCATCGGCAATACCATCACCAATCAAACTGGTTCGGCGATCGTTCTTGAAAAGGACATGCCGGTGGATGGGGTGACCATTGAAGGGAATCGGTTCTTTGATAATGGTGCAACAAGTGTTGTATTTGCCAGCCCAGTCAAAAATTTTAAGCTGCGTGACAACATTGTTGATGCGATGCCCCGTGTCACACAAGCGGGTTTGGACACTAAAGCCATCATGGCAGGATTTGAGCAAACCGCCAACCCTTCGCCAAGAAGTGATCCGTATCGGGCGATGCGTTATGCACCATCAGAAAAAAACTGGAATTTGGTGGGAGACGTTAAGCCTGCAACTCAAAACATACTAGATATCAAGGCATTGGGCGCGATTGGCGATGGTGTGCATGATGACCGTGAAGCGATTGAAAAAGCGTTGACACAACTCTCTGAAACCGGTGGAACGCTACGGATTCCGGCTGGCGTCTATCGTATCACTGTGCCTGAAAAGCAACCGTTGGATTTTACCAAAGTGTCTCATCACCTGATGCTTCGCGATGCCCAATCCGTTTGCATTGAAGGTGAGGGTGCCAATTCTGTTTTGATTTTTGATAGCCCCGATGCGCACGGCCTGCGCCTGTTCGGCTGCAAACGGGTGGTCTTGCGAAATGTTACTTTCAAATTGGCAAAACAACCGCCGCTTCGCCGCAATCGTGCCTTGGTGCTGGTCAGTCATTCATCTGAAATGGTGGTTGAAAAGGTGACCGCAGACCACTCCGCGGGACAGGGGATTCGTGTTGACAGCAGTACTGGGGTTCGCCTGGAAAATCTCACCGTCAATGATTGCGGGACCATGGGTATTGACCTTGTCGCAAGCCGACAAGTGGAAGTGACCGGTTGTCATATCAATCGGGCAACTGACGCTGGGATTTTCCTGGGATACAACGGCAGCATTCACCGCATGCCTGAGTATCTGAAGATTCACAACAACACCGTGACCCAAACCAAACAGGGCTTCGGCATTGCACTGACCACAGGCAAGGAGGTTTTGGTTGAAAAGAATCAGATCACTGGCACCTATCAGGCAGGCTTGGTGTTGTATCAATTCTCCCTTTGGTATCCCCCCTTGTCGTTGACCCTGAAGGATAACCAATTGAGTCAATGTAATACGGGCGCTTCAGCCTGGACCAATGCCCCGATTCACTTGTCTGATTTAAAGGGCGGTGACATCAAGTTGACGGACAACAATGTTACAGGCGGTAACGGCAAAGGGATCTGGATTGACAGGAATCGTTTGGGACGCTTAACCGTTCAGAACAACACGTTTGCCAGCGACATTTCCCAGCCGGTCATCATCTCTGAAAAACAGCGAAAAATGATTAAGCAATTGATCATGGATTGATGTGATTAGGGCGGGTTGGTGTAACTATTTTAATATACTATTTACGCTTGAGTTGACTTAAATCCTGCAAAAGTGTACACAAATCCATTTAAGCTAGGATTCGAATATGCTCAAAACCTCATCGATTCAAAGGCAATTGCCGATGAGCCAAAGGCCCACATTGTTGTTACCGATAGGTGGAGATGAAGTAGAAGATTTTAAAAAACCGTCTTTCTTCATTTCACTAGGTTCCTGTCGGTTTAATCAGTACAGTTCAGGCTGGGGGAATAGTCTGGCGGATTAGTTTAGCTCATGGTGGTTCCGTTTTATTTTCGGAACGATAGTATGATCGCACTTTCAATGCATGAACGGAAAGGTAGAGAGTAATATATAAATAAAACCCAGCTTTAAGCTGGGTTATATATGATCTAGTTTGTGAAAATATTAGCTACTTAACTGTGTACATGCTTCCACGCTGTCCTTTAATATTCTTACGAGCAATCTGCCCAGTCTTTACAAGCTTGAATAGAGTTTGATCGGCCTTGCCATTGCGGCCTTCAGTTATCCAGTGTTCGTTGACTTGCGCCGTAGTGCACTCGGGATTGGCTTGTACGAATGACAAAACGAAGTCGTTGGCAGTGATTGTAAATGAATTGCGAGTACGTTTTCTGCCTGGAAATGTAGTTTTTTCAGGGCCATTAGATTGTGCCTTAGCGACAGGTTTGAGCTGTGGCGCACTTAATCCCAAGTCTTTGAATGTCTGGTCTATGGCTTCGATGGCCTTGACGTGCTCTGCACGCTCGTCATGAAGCTGTTTCACGAGCCTGCGCAATTCGATTGCCACATTGGATGTTGTCATTGGGGAACTCCTTGTAAAAAATGGAACATATAGACAGGCGGGGTGTAGAAAATATCAGTATGAATATATTTTTTCAAGGGCCATTGGTATTATATACATATATTGCGGATATATACCCTCATTCATAATCCTAATTGCATGCATATGTAAAATGTGCGACGGTGTGACGCGGGTTGTTTGATGGGGACGAAACAAAATATGTAACGTGCTCTGCCAGCATGACAGATGGGTATGTTGAATTGTCACTTGTGGCAGTCATTTCAGCGTATCCGTTGCACAATACCACTGCATTCAACATATTCTCAAAAACCAATACCCGGCGCGCTATTTGCACCACATCCCTCTGCCACAAGATGGCGGGGTGGTCTTATTGACTGGTCTTCTCATGGCCGGGGAAAGGAATCCAACGTGGTCCAGAACATGCGATACGTGTCAGCCATGATGCTGACGCGTCATATCGTTGCCGTCATTCATTCGGAGGGTGTTGGTGCCGAGGATGGTGAGGTTTTGGGAGTGGCTTGAGTCACGTCCCGACCGCACTGCTGCCATGGATGAGTGGCAGCAAGTTTTGGGGGGCGGGGAATCGATATCGGTAGCACAGCGATTCCTCAAACCCCTCGAAACACCTTCAACCGCATACCCTACTTCCCGCCACCGTGGTTTTCCGTTGAATAATGCGTGTCAACGGGACGGTATCATTCTTGCCAGAGATGAAATGGATGACCAGACGGGCTCGAGCCTGCTGGATGGGGGTGTCGTTCAATATCGCCTTTGCCTCCATCGACTCCGATCATCGCTCTGCAACGCATTGAGCAGGGTATGCGTCTCGCGGACGCAGATCGAACCCGATGCTCGCTCGATTCAGATTGGTAACTGGGAACCCAAAAAATCTGCGATGTTTCCGGTCCACCTGCTGATCTGCCCATCACCACATGATCTTCAGTTTGAAGTGTACAGGGCCATCGTTCAAAGCGAATGGCCCGGCGCGATTCTGCTTACGCCTACGCGCATGCACTGGAGTGATGAAACCATCAACGATGCGCGATCCCATCGCAGACTGCTGGTTCCGTTATGCGAAGTCGTCGAAGCGGATGGTGACGCCTTGCGCCAAACATCAGATTGGGAAGAGTATCTCCAAGGCTTTGCCCAGATCGTTCGACTGAAGCTGCCGAGCAATTACAACAACACGAAACCATTGCCCATGCGCGGGACCCGGGCTGCCAATATCGAACGGTTGGAACTGGAACTTCAGCAGCATTTGATGGCTGCGCGGCATCATGCATACGCGCTGATCGATGCGGGTCACGCTCCTGAACTCCTACCGCGTCCCGAGCAAAAGGAACTGGCCAGACGACTGAGCCTTGAGCCCTCCACTGTCTGTCGCTGCTTTTCCGATCCGCGTGCCAAGCTGCTCAACATTCTCTGGGACACCGCTCGATCCCTTGAGTCAGTGATGCGTTTCAAACCTATCAAGCGACGATGAGTTGCAGTGTCAATTGCAGTTTGCTCGATTTGCTGCAACTGCAATTGCGATTTTTTTGATTGTAATACTTTGTTAAAAACATGTTTACATCAATTGCAGTTTTTCTTCACGACGTTTGCTGCAATTGCAACGGAGGTCAGTGCGGCCTGACGTGGGTCGCGATGACTAACCTCCATGCAGGAGATTTCGTATGACTCAAACGTCTTCATTTCCCATTTCTTCAGTAACAGTCCAATCCGATGATGCAATGGGCTGGGACGATCCCCATGTTCAGCAGGATCGATTCAAGGATCGTGAGCAGGCCACAGCATCTGCTGAGGACAAAAGCCCTGGCTCGGGTTCGCCCGACGAACGTGAATCCCCAGGCCTGACGGAATTCGCTTTCAAACTTGTTAACTGCAAGGCCCGGCAAATTGTCGGCAAGACGGGCTACACCCTTGACGATGTGGACGACATTCAGCAGGAACTGGTGCTGGATTTGCTGGAGCACCTGCCGCAATACAACCCCGACCTGGCTTCGTACAAAACCTTTGTGACCCGGGTGGTGGATCGAAAGGTCAGTAATCTACTACGGCATCGACAAATGGAAAAGCGAAATTACCGATGTGAGACGGGTTCGATCTATGACCAGATGTACTCCGGTGGCAAGCAGTCGATGCAACTGATTGAAGCAATGACCGAGAAGGAGCATGATCGACGCTTGGGGATATCACGTATGCCTCAAGATGAACGATCCCACCTTCAGATCGATGTGCGAATGTTGCTTGAAGACCTGCCACCGGATCTGCGTCGGGCTGCTGAATTGCTCAAGACCATGTCGGTCAACCAGGCGGCTGACGAAATCGGTATTCCCCGCAGCACATTCTATTTGAATTACCTTGAACCATTGCGTGATTTTTTCCAATCCGAAGCGATGGATGATTACCTGTCATAAAAAGTTTTCAAAATTCCTGACAGTTTTCGTCTGCGCCGTGTATGTAATAAGTGGGCGGGTTTCATATTTTGCTTCATATTTTCTCAGAGAGGATGGCAATGGATTTAAGTATTGACTTAAATATTCTCGAAACTGAACCGGCAGAGCAGTATCACGCGCAAGCCAAGGATCATCTGAGCAGCCATCAGTTGATCGACTTCATCAAATGTCCATGGCTGCATTTCAAAAAACACAGCGGGCTGATCCAGGACAAGGAGACCACCGCCTACCTGATCGGCAGGGCCACACACTGCCGCATTCTCGAAGGCCGCGATGCCTATGAATCGCAGTTTGCATTGGGCGGTCCGATCAATCCCAAGACGGACAGACCCTTCGGCAAAGATACCCAAGCCTTCCGGGGGTGGGCTCAAAAACAGGGTAAACCGGGCGTTCATTACGATGACCTGGATCAGATTGAAAATATGGCCAGCGGTCTGAGTATGAATAACAAGGCGGTTGACTTGCTGCTCTACGGCAGAGCGGAAGGGGTGCTGCGTGCGGACTACTGCGGGATGTCATGCCAGTGTCGATATGACTGGCTTCATCCGCACGAAGGCGTGGTGGATTTAAAGACGTGTGATGATCTGACCTGGTTCGAGTCGGATGCCCGCCGTTACCGCTACATCAATCAACTGGCTTTTTACCAGGCGGTGTTGGCCGAGGTCATCGGTGAACTGGTGCCGGTTCATATCGTGGCGGTTGAGAAAAAAGAACCTTATCGCTGCGGTGTCTGGG
>PAIY01000007.1 GCA_002704825.1 Phycisphaeraceae bacterium | reverse complement strand
TCTAAATGCCTTAATGGTTCCTAATGTTTAAAAATTCAAGTAGTAAGAAGAGACATTAAGAAATTGAGAGCATTAAGATTTAGCTGTAAAAGATTTCCATGAGGAAAGAGTAGCCATAGTATATACTCAGAATAAAATGCAACCATTCAATAACATGTTCAATTCCTCCTTAATAATCTAAATGTCTTAATGGTTTTAATGTTTTAAAATTCGAGTAATAAATTGGGTTAAGAAATGACTTAAACTATTATTGATAAAATGATAATAATTGATCTATTAAATTATTAAAATGTTAAATATTTATCCGTAAAATGTCTTTCGTTGTATTTTTTTATAAATCCTTCATATTCTTTTTACATATCTCACTCTTTAATAATAAGCACGAAGAATGACTGAATGGATAAAATAATTATCAACTATTTACAAGGTAATATCTCTCTCGAGGAACAACACCGGCTTAAGAAGTGGTTGGATGAGGATGAAGCACATCCGGTGATCCTGGAGCAGATGAAAAAATTCTGGTCTCAGGGGGAATTGCATTACCCTGAGAAAAAGCAGGTCATTTTTGGAAAGTTAATGAGGGAAATCCAGAGAACACAAGGAGAAAACGAAGAGGTTAGTTCCAGGAAGTTTTTGAGATGGAAGACAATTCTAAAGTATGCTGCAATTGTACTAATTGTGTCCATGCTTTCCATATTTGGTTACTCCACATTGAATAATGATCAGGGTCGAACAGTAGCTTCGGTGAAATATGTTGAGAAGGTGAGCTTACCAGGGCAAAAGGTAACAACCACGTTGCCTGATGGGACGATAGTAAAGCTAAATACAGACAGTAAAATCTTAGTTCCTGAGGTTTTTGGTGAAGACAAACGAGAAGTAACTTTAATCGGGGAAGCATTCTTTGATGTAGTATCAAATCCAAAAAAACCATTTTATGTTCACTTTAAAGAGAACCAGGTGAAAGTGCTTGGTACCTCTTTTAACATTAATGCATATGATGGAAGTAATGCCTCTGTAGCTGTCAGGACGGGTAAAGTGATGGTTAAGCAGGGCGATGAGGAAGTTCAGTTGTCACCCCATGAGATGACTGAATTAAATGGCTCCATTCTCGAAGTTAAAGACTTAGAAGACAATGAGTTAATATTTGGATGGATTGATAATAAACTCATTTTTAATAAGGCGTCTATTCAGGAAGCCTTAGAAATCATCTCAAAGTGGTATGGAATGAGGTACGAATTGAAAGGTCAAATAGACAACGATCAATTATATACAGCAAGTCATAATAACCCGACTTTGAAAGAGGTAATGGAGATTTTGACTTATACCTATGGAGTAAACTATGAAATATTAAATGATAGAATAATTATTAAATAAAAAAGGGAGTCGAAATACTTTGGTCGGTCTTCAACTCCCTGAAAGTTTCAGCTAAACAACTAAAACTATATGGAAGTAAAATTACGAAAAATTCTCTTGCGTATGTCCAAAATGGGGATATATGTACTAATACTGATCCAATCGGTAACCATGGTATTGGCGACCGAATCGGATGCGCAACGACGGTCTCTTTCCGAGATTACGATTGATTTAGGGCAACAAGAAGCATCTTCTTTGATTGATCTTGTTGAAGTTATTGAATCAAAATCAAATTTTACGTTTGCCTACCTGGAAAGATCTCTTAAAAAGAGGGAAATTCATTTAAAGCAAAGTTATTGGCATATGGATGAATTACTCAAAGAGATCTCCATTCAGGCACGAGTCTCATTAAGAAGAGTAAATGAGTCTATTGCAATTATTAATGCCGAAAGCAACGATCATCTTCCGGATTTAATTGAGAAGGTGGATGTTCAGCAGACAATAACTGGTACGGTCAATGATGAAAACGGACAACCACTTCCGGGAGCAACTGTGCTGGAAAAAGGAACTACCAATGGAACAACCACAGATATTTCAGGTAAGTTTCAGTTAAGTGCCTCTGAAGATGCTGTATTGATTGTTTCATTTGTTGGCTATGAAACACAGGAAATATTAGTTAACAACAGGTCGGTGATTGATATCGAGTTGAACCTGGATTCTGAACAATTGGAAGAAGTAGTGGTCGTGGGCTATGGAAAACAAGACAAAAGAGATCTTACTGGTGCAGTTGCTTCTGTGAAGGAGGATGATCTTAAGGCATTTCCTATTACTAGTGCAGAACGTGGCCTTCAGGGACGAGTTGCTGGTGTGCAGGTTACATCAAATTCGGGACAACCCGGAGGTGGAGTAACGGTTAGGATTAGAGGGGTTGGTACAGTGAATAATAATTCTCCATTGTATGTTATAGACGGAGTGCCCATATTCAGCAATCCACAGGCTAGTAATGGGAGTCTTCGGCCAGGCGAATTGCAAAACCCATTGTCAATGATCAATCCCAATGACATTGAATCGATCGAAATATTAAAGGATGCATCGGCAACAGCAATCTATGGATCACGGGCTAACAATGGAGTGGTAATGATTACCACAAAGAAGGGAAAGGAAGGAGCTCTAAAGGTCAATTTTGAATCTTTTTGGGGAATCAATAATATGAATGCTAAGTATAATCAGATGGAGGCAAAAGAGTGGTCGCAATTTTCAAAAAGTCTCCTGTTGAATTCAGGATTTACCAACGATGTACTCTTGCCGGCATTAGACGAAATAATCAATGATCCTAATACAACTAATTATGATTGGGTAGGTGAAGCAGTTCGAAATGGAGCAGTTCGAAATTATCAAATCGATTTAAGTGGAGGAAATAAGACTTCCCGGTATTTTATATCTGGCAACTATTATGATGAAGTAGGAACAGTTATCAAATCCGGATTTGAAAGATACAGTCTTCGAATAAATACTGATCATACAATTTCAGATAAAATATCCATCGGAAATACACTGACCATCAGCCGTACCGATCAACTTCTGGCTCCAACCGGAAATAATAATGGATCCATTTTTTTATCGCTGAACAGAATGACTCCTGTTAGACCAATTTACAATGAGACAGGTGGTTATGCAGCAGGTGGTGATTTTCAAACCAACCAACATACCATTGCTGATTTACAGTCAAATAAGGAAACCTTGCTAACCTCAAGAGTGTTGGGTTCAATCTATGGAGAATACAAGATATTGCCATTATTATCATTTAATACATCATGGAGTGTGGATCAGATTTATGCCACACAAGAATTGTTCCAGCCTCCGTATGATGTAGAAGGAAGTGCGGCTTCAAAAGTGAATACGATTGCAACACTTAATACGGATAATAGACAGTCATTTTCATGGTTTGGTGACAATTATTTCTCTTTTAAACCTAACATTAATCAGAAACATTCCCTTGCAATAACTGCGGGAATATCTGCACAGAAAACAAGCAATAAGAACTATCAAGCATCCGTCAGTAGTTTCATTAATGGAAATTTACCATATCTGAGTGCTGGAATCAATCAGGGAACTGTGGCTGGTAATGAAGTGCGCAATGCTTTATTTTCTTACTTTGGAAGGGTCAACTATAGTTTTCAGGATAAATACCTTCTAACAGCAACCCTGCGAAGAGATGGTTCTTCCAGGTTTGGGAAAGACAATCAGTTTGGTGCCTTCCCAGCAATATCACTTGGATGGCGTTTGTCTGAAGAAGAATTCTTACAAAATTCTGACCTTTTTTCAGACTTGAAATTAAGAACAAGTTGGGGAAAATCCGGTGGACAAGAGATTGGGGATTATACTGCTTACAGCATTTTGGGGACCAATTACAATTATATATTCAATGATGGTCATCAGGTAGGTGGTGTAGCTCCATTATCACTTGCTAATCCTGCCCTTCAATGGGAAGAAACCATTCAAACGAATATTGGAATTGACGCAGGCTTCCTCGACGGCAGAATAAGTTTATCCGGGGATTATTATATTAAAAATACAACCAAATTATTATTACCCATTTTAACTCCCCTGGAGCAGGGAGCCGTACAAACTCCATTTGCAAATCAAGGCGAAATTTCTAATAAGGGTTTCGAACTGGGATTGAGTACTGTTAACATAGATAATAAATTTCGTTGGTTAACGGAGGCTAATTTTTCTTCAGTAAAAAATGAAGTTATCTCACTTTCTAACAATGATGCCCCTCGATTAACGGATGTTGGCAATGCGAATTTTTCATCGCCAACCTACATCACACAAATTGGGGATCCTATAGGAAGGTTCCTACTTTATGATGCCATCGGAATTTTTCAAACATGGGATGAGATCTATAATGCACCAAGGCAAAATACTCCTGTCGATGTAAATGGTAATCCAACACTACCTCAAACGAATACGACTCAGCAAACATCGCCTGGAGATATTAGGTTTAGAGATGTTGATGGGAATGGTGTAATTAATACAAACGATAGGGTCGTTGTTGGTAATACGATCCCTGATTTTACTTGGGGTATCACCAATGATTTTCGCTACAAAGGCATTGGATTGAGTGTTTTCTTTATGGGTGTTCATGGGGTTAATGTCTACAATGGATTAAGATCTTCCCAGGAAAGAATGACAAGTGTTGTTGCTAACTATTCTAAAGATGTATTGAATGCATGGACCGAGTCTAATACGGATACTGATGTCCCCAGAGCTATTCAGCAAGACCCGAATATCAATAACCGAGCATCAACTCGCTTTCTGGAAGATGGATCCTTTGTTCGACTAAAAAATGTGAGACTTTCCTATGATCTCCCACAAGAGTTTATCTCCCGTATTAAAGTATCATTCGTACAGGTGTACTTCAGTGGTGTCAACCTCTTAACCTTTACTGATTACAGGGGATTTGACCCTGAACTTGGTAATGAAAATCAAAATGCAGAAGTCGGGAACCTGGATGCTGGGAAATACCCGGTCTCCAAGCAATTTATTGGAGGCATAAAAATTGGATTTTAATGATGAAAATAATGAAAAAATTTAGTCTAATATTCACAATAATTTTCAGTTTGTTTATTGGTGCTTGTGAGGATATACTTAATCAGGAACCATTGGCAAACCCTACCGTCGGATCATTCTACACCAATGAATTGGAGGCTACACTGGCGGTAAATGCAGTCTACGATATGCTTGGATCAACTCTGATGTACAAGAGGGGTGTTATCGCTCTTAGTATGATGGAAGATCATATGTATAAAGCAACTCCCCCGGCGGATGGTCCAGGTTATTCAGAGATCAATGAATTTAATATTGACCCCACAAATCCTATCATTCTGGATTGGTATACGGGACTTTATATCGGAATCGACCGAGCTAATATTGCTTTGGAAAAAATTCCATTGATTCCAGATGTTGAACTAGATCCTGTGAGAAGGAGCCGACTTATTGCTGAAGCAAAGTTTCTAAGGGGGCTATACTATTTCAATCTTGTAAAATTGTTTGGTGAGGTTCCTATTATCCTTTCTTCTGCAAGCAATACAAATACTCCAGGTGTTGCTAAATCTACGGAAGCGGATGTTTGGGCTCAGGTTGAAACTGATTTTAATGATGCTCTTCCTGATTTACCAGAACAATATTCTGGAAATGACATAGGAAGAGCTACTTCTGGCGCTGCCAAAACATTCCTTGCCAAGGCACACATGTGGCAAAATGAACATGATCAGGCACTCCCCCTTCTTGAGGAAGTGATCAATTCAAATATATATGAGCTGTCTGACAACTATGTTGACCTGTTCGTTGAAGGGGTGGATACAAATGAAGAAATCTTCGTCGTTGGCTTTAATAATAATGGTACCGGGAGTTTTAGTAATGTAAATGAGAACTCTTTATGGCAGAGATATATAGGAGTCAGAGGGACAGGAAATCAGATTAACGCACCTAGTGGGTTACCTGGATTTGGTTTTTTGATGGCGACAGATAATATAACAGATAGATATGAACCAAATGACGAGAGAAGGTATGTTAATTTATGGGAGCCAGGAAAAGTTTCACCGGCAACAGGTAATACATTTAATCCGGTGGCAACAGGAACTCTTGGAAGGTATCCTACTGATATTGGCGTAATGAAATGGTGGTGGAATAATCAGGGTTGGAACGGGGATACCGGAATTGATTTAAGCTTGACAAGGTATGCCGACGTATTACTTCTTCATGCAGAGGTAGTTAATGAGATTTCGGGGCCTGTCACTGCTGCCTATAATTCAATAAACCTTGTTCGTGATCGAGCAGGGGTTGATGATTTGCCATTGGGGTTGAATCAGGATGAATTTTTTGATGCAGTACTTGACGAAAGAGCGAATGAATTTGAATTTGAATTTCAACGCTGGTGGGATCTATCCCGTACAAAAACGGCAGAAGAAGCATTTGTTGGAGCAGAAGGAAAGGCAGCTTTTGATCCACAGAAACATTATAAATGGCCAATACCACAGCAAGCTATTCAACGAAATACTTCACTGGAGCAAAATTCTTTCTACAAATAGATTGTTTTCTGATTAGAAATTATTCTCATTTTGATTTGCTTTAATATTCTAAATTATGTTTTTGAAATTAAAATGAGAATATTTTCACCCTTCCAACACTTCAAAATTTTTTCTGAATGAAATTGAACTGATAATTTAATAACCTACCAATTAATTATGGCCAGAATTTTCTTGCTTGCCTTTATCTCTATCTCGCTATTTACAAACTGTCAGGATGATGAATGGCGATCCTTATTCAATGGTAAGGAGTTGCCGTCTTATCCTCATTACCTGGGAATACCAGATTCTTCCTTTGATGTGCCAGGGCTCAAGAGAGATAGTGCCGGTAACTATATTGAAAGGTTAGGAACCAGAGATCCATTGGGAGTTTATTCAATAGATACACTTGATGGTGAACCGGTAATCCGGGTTTCCGGGCAGGCGATCGGAGGGCTGGTTCTCCACGATAGTCTTTCAAACTATCATCTAAGATTGAAATTTAAGTGGGGCAACTATAAATGGGATTGGATGGAAGGGAGACCAAAAGATGGAGGCATATTGTATCATCAGGGAAACGGGGTACGCCATGAACTTCAGATACATGAAGGTGATGTGGGAAGCTATTGGGCAAAGGATGTGGCTCTGGATATCCCTGCAAGATATACTTCAGAAATTCCTGAGGCTATTATCAAAGCAAAACCATTTCTTTTGGATTTGGTAAGTACCTTAAATGACACCATGTTGATCTTTGATCCCAAAGCCCCAATGCATCATTTTGACGGTAAAAACGGATACAAAGACTGGCAGATCGTGATAGCCAATCCATACAATGAGAATCCACATGGGGAATGGAATGTACTCGAGGTGATCTGTTATGAAAATCATGCTATCCACAAAATCAATGGAAAGGTTAACATGGTCTTGCTCAATTCTTACTATGAAAGTAAGGGTGAAAAAATACCCCTGAATTCAGGCAGGCTCGTATTGCAATCTGAAGGTGCAGTTATCTTTTTTAAGGACATAGAGATGAAGGATCTTTCTGAAACTCCGGAACTTTTAAAACCATATCTGGACAAATAAACCCACCAATTATGCAAAGGATATACTACCCCGATTTTCAGAAAATTCGTTATTGTATTGGTTGTCAACTTAATGGCTGAATTCCCCACCTTCTCTCAGAAAGGTTGATTATAAGCAGCCGTCAGAATGGTAGTGGGTGATAGAAGATTCAACAGAGTATTGTATTACATCATCAATTTAAAGGAATCAAAAAATAGGTTTAAATGATTAAAGAACTCATTGTAATAATCGCCATTTTCTTGTTTTATCATGTCGGCAGCCAGCCTGTAACACAAATGATTTGGTTAGATGAAATGGATATCAGGATGATAACCCAGGACAGGGGAAAGCCTAAGCGTAATTTAAATACGTTAGGCGGACCAATGTCTTTGGGAGGGAAAGTATATGAAAGAGGGATTGGAACGCATTCCACAAGTACTTTTTATATCACATTAAAGGGTGATGCTAAAAGATTTTCAGCTGTAGTTGGATTGGATGATGCGGTGAGACATCTCGAAGGGTCTCCTCAGGAATTCATGGTCATAGGGGATGATCGGATATTATGGCGGAGCGGTTTTATGGCACAGAAGGATTATCCAAAATCATTTGATGTGGATATTTCGAGCATTGAAGTTCTCTTATTGATGGTTAGGCACGAAAGGGCAGTTTACAGGGGAGTAGTAAACTGGGCAGATGCGAAAATTGAGTATTCGGGTCAGAGACCTGAAGCATTTATCCCGCAAGGTTCGAAACCTTATACTTTAACTCCTAAGCAGGGTAAAAAGCCTAAGATTAATGGGACTTCTATCATTGGGGTATCTACAAATGCTCCGTTTCTTTTTAAAATCCCTGCAACAGGAGAAGCACCACTTGAATACGCTATTGATCAATTACCCAAAGGATTGTTCCTTACCAGCCAATCTGGAATGATTACAGGAAGAGCTGAAAATGAAGGAAGGTATGAAGTGAAGGTAAGTATTAAAAACAGATTTGGGAGTGATCAGAAGTCCTTAATCATTCAGGTAGGGGATGAATTGGCTTTGGCACCTCCAATGGGATGGAATAATTGGAATGCTTTTGGGGAAAATTTTGATGAGAAAATGGTTCGGGATGCCATGGAGGCATTTATAGATTATGACCTAATCAATCACGGCTGGACCTATATCAATATGGATGATGGTTGGCAGGGAGTACGGGGCGGAAAATTTAATGGTCTTCAGGCAAATAATAAATTTTCGGACATGAAACTGTTATGCGATGATGCACACTCCCAGGGATTGAAAGTAGGATTATATTCTACACCCTGGAAGCTTAGCTACGCCGGATATCCGGGTAGTTCGGCAGATACCAGGGGCGGGGAAAACCCATTTGAGTATAATAAATACCAGGCGAGGTATGGTGTTTTTAATTTCAATACGGAAGATGCAACTCAATGGGCTGAGTGGGGAGTGGACTTTCTCAAGTATGACTGGTATCCAATTGACCTGGCGTACACAAAGGCGATGCAGGATGCTTTAAAGGAATCAGAAAGGGATATTGTATTCACCGTATCCAATTCGGCAGTCTTTTCAGGCATTGAGGAGCTCAGAGAAATCCCAAATGCATGGAGGACCACAGGTGATATAACTGATACCTGGGGATCTGTCTATTCCATCATCCAGCAGATGGATAAATGGGCTCCATATTGCAGCCCTGGTCATTGGAACGATGCAGACATGCTCGTGATCGGTTGGCTGGGGGCCAACGGGTTACATCCGACACGGTTGACGCCAGATGAACAATATACCCACATCACCTTTTGGTCCATGTTTTCATCTCCGCTTTTACTTGGTTGTGATCTTACTAAGTTAGATCCGTTCACACTAAACCTGATCACAAACGATGAAGTCATTGCGATCAATCAGGATCCAATGGGTAAAGGAGCAAACAGGGTATATCAAAATGGACTGGTTGAGGTTTGGAAGAAGGAATTGGCCAATGGAGACCAGGCTGTTACAATGGCCAATTTTGGTTTAAATGAAACAAAAATTCACTTTGATTGGGAAATGCTGGGGTTAAGTGGAAGATACGAGCTGTTTGATGTTTGGAGACAAGAAATTTTAGGTACATTCAAGGATTCATTTGAATCCATGGTTCCGGGTCATGGAGTACTCTTTCTTAGAGTTTCCAGAGACTCTCAATAAATAGTTGACTCTATTTTAATCCTTTATTTACATAAAAATAAATTATGATCTTCAACGAATTTAAAGGTAAAACCATACTCATCACTGGTGGTAGTAGCGGGATAGGAAAGTCCCTGGCTTTGAATATGCTTCAGTCCGGGGCAATGGTAGGAGTTATATCAAATAGCGAGGAAGAATTAGATGCAATGCCGGGAGAAATCCTGACTTTCCATACAGACATCCGTGATCGGTTGGCCGTGAATGAAGCGGTCAAAAAGTTTCAAAAGAAGACAGGTAAGATTGATATGCTTGTTAATTCGGCAGGTGTTTCTCTATGGAAAGATTTTCTAGACATGGATGACGAATTTTGGGATTTGATCTATGATGTAAATGTGAAAGGCACCTTCCATGTTTCACAAGCTGTTGCAAAATATATGATACAACAGCAATCGGGCATCATCATTAATGTAGCCAGTATGTCGGGACTGAAATCAGGCATGCCAGGAGCTTCAGCCTATATGTCAAGCAAGTGGGCGATTGTCGGGTTGTCAAGAAATTTGCATCTTGAACTC
>PAIY01000006.1 GCA_002704825.1 Phycisphaeraceae bacterium | reverse complement strand
TTTGTGCTCAGGCCCAAGCCCTTCCGGGGAAAAAAGCCGCCGGCGCTTGAGGTAAAGCCCTTGACAAACAACACAGCCGCTTCGTGGTAAAAAAATAGACCGCCCCCCTGCATCATCTTAATGACAAAAAAAGTATCAACATCATTGAAAGTTAAATCATGCTCGAAGAACTCAAAGAAGAAGTCTGCAAAGCCAATCTCGATCTGGTCAAACACGGTCTTGTCACCCTCACTTGGGGCAATGTCAGTGGCTTTGACGCAGCATCTGAGTTAATGGTCATCAAACCCAGTGGCGTCAGTTATGACATCATGCAACCGCAGCACATGGTCGTCGTCGATCTGAATGGCAAGGTCATTGAAGGTGAGATGAATCCGTCCTCCGACACCGCGACGCATATTCTGCTGTATCAAAACTTCAAGGAACAGGGTATCGGCGGGATCACGCATACGCACAGCTTCCATGCCACCATGTTCGCCCAGGCGCGCGTGCCGATCCCCTGCTATGGGACAACGCATGCCGACCACTTCATGGGACCGGTGCCGGTGACGCGACCCCTCACCGCCCAGGAAGTCGAAGAAGCCTACGAACACAACACCGGCAAGGTGATACTCGACTGCTTTGAAGCCTTAAACCCTGTCGAGATTCCAGGCGTGCTCGTTGCAGGTCACGCGCCTTTTGCATGGGGCAAGTCTGCAAGCATCTCGGTCAAAAACGCGGTCGCTCTGGAAGCTGTCGCACGCATGGCCATCGGCACACGACAGATCAACCCCGATGCCCCACTGCTCGAAGACTACGTACTCGACAAACACTATCAACGCAAACACGGCCCCAATGCGACATACGGGCAGAAGTAAAAAAACGGGTGTCGGGTTTGGGTTCAGGGTGTCATGTTTTTATCTCACCCATCCCTGCTCGCCCCTATCCCCCACACCTCAAACCCCAACCCCCAACATCCCAAGGACCAATTCCATGATCGATTTTTCCAACCACGAAATCTGGTTTATCACCGGCAGTCAACATCTCTATGGCCCGGAAACGCTCAAGCAAGTCGACAAAGATTCCCAGGCCATTGTCGATGGCTTAAACAATGAAGCCAACCTCCCCATCAAGGTTGTCTTCAAACCCGTCCTCAAAACGGCAGACGATATCACCAACGCCCTGCGCGATGCCGATAGCTCGCCAAACTGCATCGGTTTGATCACATGGATGCACACCTTCAGTCCCTCAAAGATGTGGATCAATGGACTGTCCAAACTTTCAAAACCCTTCTGTCACCTGCACACGCAATTTAACCGTGACATCCCCTGGCAAGCCATCGACATGGACTTCATGAACCTCAACCAATCCGCACACGGCGGGCGCGAGTTCGGATTCATCTGCTCGCGACTGCGCAAACGCCGCAAGGTCATCACCGGACATTGGCAAAGCAATCGCGTCCACCAACAACTCGATACGTGGATGCGCGCAGCAGCAGCATGGGCTGACAGTCGACAAATGAAAATCGCCCGCATCGGCGACAACATGCGCCAGGTCGCCGTCACCGAAGGCGACAAGGTCGAAGCCCAACTCAAATTCGGTTACGAAGTCAACGGCTATGGCGTCGGTGATCTGACCAAGTTCATTGATGCAGTCACCGATCAGCAAATCGACCAACTCTGCAATGAATATGCAGACCTCTACCAGCTTGCTCCCAACGTCGTTCCCGGTGCTGAGAAACACCAATCCCTGCGCGATGCAGCGAAGATCGAAATCGGACTCCGCGCGTTTCTCCAGGACGGCAATTTCACAGGCTACACCGACACCTTCGAAAATCTCCATGGCATCAAACAACTGCCGGGAATCGCATCCCAACGTCTCATGGCGGACGGCTACGGCTTTGGCGCAGAAGGTGACTGGAAACATGCAGCACTCGTGCGCACCATGAAAGTCATGGCACATGGACTCGAAGGCGGCACCAGTTTCATGGAAGACTACACCTATCACTTCGACCCGGACTGCCCGGGCGTGCTGGGTTCACACATGCTTGAAATCTGCCCGAGTATCGCTGCAGCCAAACCCACAGTCGAAGTCCACCCGTTGGGCATCGGTGGCAAAGAAGACCCCGCGAGATTGGTGTTCAACTCGCAGACCGGCCCGGCGATCAATGCAACCGTCGTGGACATGGGCAATCGCTTCCGAATGGTGGTCAACAACGTCAATGTCATCGAACCCCTGGACAACCTGCCGAACCTGCCGGTGGCAAGAGCGCTCTGGAAACCGCAGCCTTCCCTGGAGATCGCAGCCAGCGCATGGATTCAGGCAGGCGGTGCCCATCACACCGGATACTCACTGGCTTTGACCGCAGAGCATATGGAAGACTTCGCGGACATGGCAGAACTGGAATATCTCGTGATCGACAACGACACAACCATGCGCGAATTCAAAAATGAGATCCGGTGGAATGATGCAGCCTACGGCGTGGCAGGACTGCGGATGTGATGAGAGTATTGGAAGTACAACGCCACTGAGTCCAATGTGATGAACGGATGGTGTGAATGTTTACAATATTGTGATGTCCAACGATAAACAACAATCGTCATGTTCCCGGCTTGTGATTTTGATTACGTGTTGGGGGTTACCCATTGTTGGACTGCTATGGTTGATGCAGGATGCGGTTTCCATTTGTCAATGGCTGGTCCTCATTGCGGCAGTGATTTATGCCCTGCGGACGACAGTTGCGTCTTTGGTGTTTCTCAGGCGTGCTGTACCGTGGGCTGAAGCGCTGGCGGTCAGTGTGTGGCTGTTGATGCTTGAACTACCGATGTTCTACTCGGTCGGATTGCGGCAAGCCCCGGTGAATTGGCTGGATGGTATTGCGATGGGCTTGTACCTGACAGGCTCAAGCATTCACAGCTTGGCAGAGTTTCAGCGATATCGATTCAAGGCCGATCCTGCCAATCAAGGCAAGCTCTATACCAACGGACTCTTTGGCCTGGTGAGACATCCCAATTACCTGGGGGACACACTGCTCTTTACCGGTTGGAGTCTGCTGACGGGAAATGCGTGGATTCTGATCTTGCCAACCTTGATGCTCAGCAGTTTCGTATTCAGCCATATCCCACGCATGACACGATACCTGGCATCACGTTACCCTCAACAGTTCCCCGATTATGCCAAGCAGACTGCCAGGCTGATTCCATGGGTCTATTGAACTTGCCAGATCATGTGTATTGGATTACAATGCTTCATTCTCTAGAGATTTCAGGAGTAAATCGACGATGATCGAAGCCCTCAAGGACGACACCATTGTGCATAAGGTTGGCGGTCGCTTTAAGTTCACCGCTCTGATCCAGCATCGCATGCGCGAACTGATGGATGGTGCCCGCCCGTTGGTCGAACGCAACGGCCGCAACGATTTCGAAGTCGCTGTTCAGGAGATCTGCGAAGAAAAGATCACCTTCGAACTGCCCGAAGGCGTTGAACTCGACAAATAACCCCCCCGAAAGTTTTCACTGTGTCAATGCTGGGCTCTGGTTCATCAATTGATTGACAGTTGAAAACAAACGGCGGATCATGGATGGCATATGACATCCAACACCCAACCAACACAGAATATGCCCAACACCTGGCAGGATCGTCAGGTGTTGGTTGCTGTTACCGGGGGCATCGCCTGCTACAAAGCCTGCACACTGGTCAGCCGTCTGGCTCAAGCCGGTGCGACGGTACGGGTGATGATGACGGAGTCTGCCAAGCAGTTCGTCACGCCGTTAACCTTTCAGTCGCTATCCAATCAACCGGTGCATAGCAGTCTCTGGGAAGCGGTTGATCGACCAGATGCTCAGCATATCGGCCTGGCGCGTTGGGCTGATCTGGTGATCATCGCCCCTGCCACCGCCAATATTCTTGCCAAAGCCGCCACGGGTATCTGTGATGACCTTGTGAGTACGGTACTCTGTGCAGTCCCCCAGACCACCCCTGTTCTCTTTGCCCCTGCGATGAACGCGGACATGTGGGCGAATCCTGTTACGCAACGTAACATCTCGACTGTCAAGGACTTGCTCAACTGGAAGTCCGTCGGACCAGAAGAAGGTTGGCAGGCTTGCCGGACTTTAGGCGCCGGACGCATGAGCGAGCCGGATGCAATTTTCGATGCTGCAAGCGATTGTCTGACTGCCTGATTCTCACTTTTGGATCATGATGAATATCGGATGACACCCACAATAGGGTGCTGTTGGTCTTTGCGCCAATCAACTTGACAAAGCCAAGTCATATTTTATAGTGATTCTAAAATATCAAATTTAAATTGCTACTTGTTGTGGCCGTTGAAACTGAACTGCAGTCTTTATGTGCATGCAAATCACATGGATTACAGCGACATTCTCAAGATATAATCGAGAATGTGATATTTGAAAACATAATCATACTTATTTGTCGTCTGTTTGACATCAAGCGTCCCTCATCGCTTCAACAGGCACTGACTTTGCAGCAGATGCTGTATTCCCGCCATCACTCCCTTTCCCGAGGGCAGTGCGCGTCCTACGTGAAGACCGTACTGAAGAGAATGACGTAACGATAGATTGAAAGGATTTTTACAATGGTTGACTCCAAGAATGAAAAAACAGTCGAACTGCTCATCAAGGCCTACAACGCCGAGTTGGAAACCGTGATGAACTACCTTGCCAACTCCATGCATCTTGATGGTTTCCGTGCCAAGCATGTCAAGGATAGCCTTGCTGCTGACGTCACTGAAGAACTGGGACACGCTCAGCAGTTGGCAGCCCGTATCAAGATTCTCGAAGGCAAGATACCCGGCTCACAGGCCATGCAATGGACGCAGACCAGCCTCCAGCCACCTGCGGACCAACTTGACATTGTGTCGGTGATCAAGGGTGTGATCGAAGCTGAAGAAGGCGCAATCGAACTCTACCAGAGCATCATCGAAGCTGCTGAAGAAGCAGGTGACCCGGTGACAGCTGATCTTTGCACCACGATCAAGGGTGACGAAGAGGAACACCGCCGCGAATTCAAGGGCTATCTGGCCGAAGCCGAAGCGATGCTTGTATAATCCTGCTCGCTTGAAATTGTAAACGCGCAACCGGCGACTTGCTTTGAGTCGCCGGTTGTTTTTTTGATTACCCTGTGTGCTTTGAACACTGTTGAGTTGACGTAACGATGCCCCGGATCACCAACATACGCCTGCTGTATTTTCTGACGTTCGCCATCTTTGGTGCCTGGCTGCCGTTCTTGCCGTTGTACCTGACCAGTGAACTGCAATGGTCTCAGCAGCATGTGGGTTGGTTACTTGCCTTGGCTAGTTTGTCGATCATGTTCACACCTGCATTGATGACGCTGTTGGCGGACATGCATTTTCAGCCCCGTCGATTGATCATGGTGATCAACCTGCTGGGATGCGTAAGCTTTTTGGCACTCAGTCAGATTGAATCGTTCTGGCCGTTCATGTTGGTGTTCGTGTTCTACAGCCTGGTGTCAGCACCGCAGGTTGCTTTGCAGGACGGATTATTTTTCGGGTACAGCAAATCACATCCCGATACCGCCCCGCCGTTTCATCGGATTCGCGTGTTCGGGACGGTCGGCTTTATTTTCCCAAGTATCATCATGTTTGTGCTCCTCAAATCCGGCATGCACATCAGTGTGATGATGAAGCTTGCTGCAGTGATCTGTTTTCTCGGGGCAGTCAACACGTTGCTCCTGCCCAATGTCCAACGTGAACCCAAGCAAAGCAATCGCCTGCCGACGCGAGAAGCGCTCACTGCCATGCGTCAGAAGCATGTGCTATATTTCTGTGCGGGGCTTTGGTTGATGCACAATGTCTCTGCTGCGTTTTACGCATTCCATCCGGTCTGGCTACGTGACGTGGTCTTGCTCGATGACAAGTGGGTTGGTTTGATGGCCAACCTGGGCGTGACGGTTGAGATCTTTTTCATGCTCGCGTTCGGGTTCCTGTTGCATCATCTTGGACTACGAAAACTGCTGGTATTCGGGATGCTGTTAACGGCTGTGCGCATGTCAATTCTGGCTTTTACCAGCAGCTTACCATTGGTGATCTTCAGCCAGTTTTTCCATGGCATGATGGTGCTGATCGTGCATGTCGCCCCGCCGGTGTTTCTCAATGCCAATGCGCGTCAGTCGTTTCGCTCATCCATTCAGGGACTCTTTGCCATGGGCATTGCCGGGACCGGTCGCGTGGTGGGTAATCTCGTTGCAGGCTATTTGGCCCAGATCAACCTGACGGTGTTATACAGCTACTGCATCGTGTTGTGTCTGCTTGCAGCGATCGTGATTTTCTGGGGGCTGCGACAGTGGGACATGCATGCAGCAACGGATGCCAAAGCGGATGATCCGGTGGATGATCTCAAGGAGTCTGAATCGGTTTTGTTGGAGTCGCCTGCAGAACGGTGATTGGCGTTAACTGAGTTTTCAATGCGTCATAAAGTGAAATTCATACCATGAATCTCTACGTTCCGTCACTCCCGCGCAGGCGGGAGTCCAGTGGAACTTGCAAGTGAGTACAGAATGCCACTGGATTCCCGCCTGCGCGGGAATGACGAAATATATGATCCATGCATGATCTGCAGTCATGCAGCTATTGCCTTAATTGCAACACGCATACTGTTATGAGATTCTAGTTTTCAACGCGGGCGGCCTGGAGGATTCCGAGGAGTCCCCAACCGACGCAGGCTGCCAGGGCCACGGTGGTGATGTGTGTGGTTGCAACTGCTGTGATCTGGCCGTTGAGTAGTTGATTGATCGTACTCACCGGGCTGATGATCATGTACCATGACTTGGTCGCAATGACTTGAAGCAACGGCTCACCAAAGATCAGTCCGACGCAAATCAACATGGACACACTGCGGTGGA
This sequence comes from Phycisphaeraceae bacterium, assembly GCA_002704825.1. GTDB lineage: Bacteria > Planctomycetota > Phycisphaerae > Phycisphaerales > Phycisphaeraceae > UBA7800. The sequence continues at coordinate 3,243 of PAIY01000006.1, read as the reverse complement.
CGCTTGAAAACGTTCGCTTGCCGACCGCGATGAACAGGCCTGCCAAGAGTGACCAGGCAAGTAATGCAGCGTTAAGCCACATGGTCTGCATCGTCTGCCAACCGGCGGTGATCTGCATCGGCCAAAGCACGGATTGATTGACCAACGCCAAACTCAACCACTGCACGAACACCACCCATGTGCGAATCGGCACGGGGATTGGATCGCCGGGTAAACCGTCCTGTGAATCCTGTGGACTGGTTCGGATGATGTATCGCGATTGGCTGAGTTGCATGGCAGGCCAAATCACCATCAAACCAATCATCATGCACCAGATCATCCAATGACTGGCGGGTGTTGGTGAATCGGCCTGCAGTGACAGAAGCCAGATGCCAAAGAGATAAAAGCACCAAAGAAGCACCAGCAGACGTGTCGAGGCCCAACGCCATTGCCGTATTTGCGATGATGTTGGCTTGGACGATTGCGCCGACTGACTGGTCGAGGACGAGTTGACCGCCTGAACCATCACATGTGAAACATCTGCGTCCATAGCATCTGATACCAACACCTCATCAACGGGTTGCAGCGCAGGTTGATCGACTTCCGAAGTTTCGGAGGGTGATGTGGGAGGCGTTGAATCTGGATGATGTTCTTGATTCACCGATTGTAAGTGTAACCGGCAAACGAAGTCTTGTCCGCTTCAGGTTGGTGAACCAACACGGTTTGCGTGAAGACGTCGACGATGCGACCGCCAGCATCAATCATGCCACAGCGTTGGTAGAGACCGGCCAGGGCGTTGAGTTTGGCTGCATCGGTGACTTCAATGGGATGGCCCTGTCCCGGTGCAAACCCCCAACGGACTTTGCCGCCCTGTTGGGTGTGGATGGACAGACGGACACGCCCACGGACATCGCGTCCGCTGACATCAACGGCTTTGACCTGATCCGCCCAGGGTTGACGTTTGATCATGTAAACCAGATCCAAACCGGCTGAGAGGGCCTGGTCCTGCCAGACCTGTCCCATCGGTATCACCGTCGGGCGAACGCCAGTAATCACCGGCAAGCCGACCTGTTTGAGTTGGTTCTCAAGGTACAGTCCTGGAAGCAGGTGTTGCTGAGCATCAACGGGGTGATAACCGTGCTGAGACTCAACCATCGCAACGGGTTGACGGTAGTCGGCGTAGACCTTGACCTGATGATCACGAGTACGCATGATGCGATGAACCTGTTCAACCCAGGGATTGGCCTGAAGGCTGGCCACAGCACGGTTAAGCGATTTAAGATCCAAGGGATTGGCTGCCAACGCTGAAGCGACCTGCTTACGTAGTTGATCACCCAGCAGCGGACTCATCCATGCCGGTGCCTGCATCAGTTCCACGGATTGGGGTTGGATGATTTGTGATTGGTTCCTGGCGACATAGTCTTCCAATCGCCCTTCTGACCACTGCCAGACCAATGCGATGATGACGATTGCAGTGAAACCACCGAGAATGCGCAGTCCGGTGAGGGTGCGTTGGGAATCCCAATTATTTGGGGCAAAGACAAGCATCGCATCAGATTTTTTGCTGCGCGAGGATTTCCTGCCGGACTTCTTTGATTTGTTAGCTTGCAAAAACCAGCCCATGTTCACATATTCTCCCGAGCAGACACAAATTGAAAGTTGCTCATATCAGTAGCATCGGCCTGTTTGGCATCACAGGCTGACCCGACAATCGTGTTACTGGTTTATATCGTCCGATAAAGGGCCGGAACAAAAAAGTTACTTGAAAAAGACCTTGAGTTTTTGCTTCAGAACCTTCGAAAGTCCGATAGCTGCAGGATTAAGCCAATTCCGTCTCATCCTGCTGGTCAGTTGCTGCCCGGACGATGCCGATCCCGATACTGCAACCGAGGATGCCAGCAGAGAGATATTGGATAGGTAACGCCAAGGCTGAACCGGGGAACTGGTTAAACAGGGACACACCGGGTTCAGCGCCGATGTAGATGGCGTGGTAAAGCAGCAGCGAATCGTCATAACGCAGCAAGACCATCAGATAGGAAATGATGGCAACGATCCCGGGGCTCAGAAAAAGCGCGATGGGGTTGGTGTTGGGCATCAGGGACTGACCGATTCCTGCTCCCAATGCGAAGCTTAAAAACAGGGAGACAAGAACCTGCTTGGACGAACCATTTCGGATGAGTAGATACGCCATCACACCTGCGATGACGGTGCAGATCAATGCTGCAGTAAAATCCGCGATGGCTGGAATGCGCAGATTGGTTTTCCAATCAGGCCCGTCTTTGAGCAGTTGTGGCAATTGCTTGTGTACCAAGGGACGAAACCGATACATCACAAGAATGCCAGCCAAAACGAAAATCTGCCAGATGATGGTTTCGAAGATCAATTGCCAATAGTCACCGGGCAATTGTGCACGATGAAGCCAACCCACACTGGAACCTGCCCAGCAGGCCAAAACGAGTAATGAACCGGAAAAAATGCAGACCCCAGCCGTAAATCGTCCCATTGTGCTCAATAGTGTCCCAAGAAAAATAGACGGGACGGATGCAATCAATAGCAATACCAGCGTGGAAACTGGCGATGACATGTCCATGAGAACCAAGCCATCGGAACCGGTTGGATTTTGTAAAGACGGGAGGATTCCCAGCCAACAGAGACTGCCCAATCCGATCCCTAGCAAGATCCCCAGGCGTTGCCAAAGCGGTGAAAGCATGTTGGTTCCTTATGACTGGATGCAACGTTTGAGGGTGCATTGAATCAGGAAACATGAAAGGGTGCAAGCTCTGATCATAACCGGATGGGAATCAGCTAAAACGCACGGCTCTTCATTGGATGATATTTACCCAGACCATAAAATCCTTAATCGGGTCGACAAAGTGAACTAAAAAAGATTATTCGAAAACTTGACTTTGCTATTGACACGATAATTTGGTATTTTAGAGTAACGTATATGGGCAAGAGGTTGTTACCGTTTTGGAAAATGTCTTTCTTGAATTGACAAAGCAGTAGCAAATTTGGAGAAAGCCTGCCAGGACCCACACCACACTCACATGAACAGCCGCCCCGGGGAAGCAGTTAACTGAGCCAAAATGTCCAGGCTTATGATTAGCGAAGAGTAGTACAACACTATGCCAGTACTGGGGCGAAGTGATTCGCCTCTTAAATGTCGGCAGTGCGTACCCCATTGAGGAGACATCTACCATTATCCGAGCTTGAATTGCCTTCGTTTGCAGGCCTGATATCGACCCGTAATTGTTCGTCTCATAC